>CAZGGQ010000051.1:0-29701 GCA_964525285.1 uncultured Chitinophaga sp. | reverse complement strand
TTCTTACAAAATCCTTATCCTAAATTTGGGTAAGGATAAGCTGCCGGCAGGCAGGGATACGGAGAAACAGAGTTACACATAGTCTTTATTTCCAATTTTACTTTCTCTGTGTAACGCATCCCGATAACTATCTGGACTGTACCTCTGTATTGAAATTCTTCACTTTTCAGACAGCTTTTATGTTCCAGTCTATTTTTTTTCATTGGCAACAAAGACCCTGAGCAGGTTGCCTCCTAAAATCTTCCGGATATCTTTTTTACTATATCCCCTTTTTATCAACTCCTCCGTGATCTTTGGAAAATCTTCTACACCATCCAGCCCGGCAGGCAAGGAATTAACACCGTCAAAGTCGCTGCCGAGGCCAATATGATCAACACCCACCAGTTTTACGATATAATCCAAATGATCAAGCAGCAATGACATCGGCGGTCGTAAACCCTTTACTTCATCCGGGTATCTTTCAAAAAGATAAACCTGCATAAAGTAGGGTTCAGGATTTAGCTTCAGTAACGAATCCATTTCCGTTTTATGTTTTGCAGTAAACGCATCGCTTCTTGTTTCAAATGTTGAATCCAGGAAACCACTGTAAAAATTAAGATGGATAACACCGCCATTCTTTGCCACAGCTTTTATCTGCTCGTCTTTTAAATTTCTGCGGTGCGGACACAAAGTGTAAACACAACTATGAGAAACCAGTACCGGTTTAGTAGTTGTCGCAATGGCATCCCAAAATGTTTGTTCGCCCACATGGCTCAGGTCAATCAGCATTCCCAGCTGGTTCATCATTCTTATTATTTCTTTACCGAAGTCAGTCAAACCCTTTTTCCTTACGGAGTCCTCCCCCCTCTCCACTCCGTGGAGAGGGGTTGGGGGTGAGGTTTCATCCCATGCAGAAGTGGCCCATGACGTTGAGTTGTTCCAGGTAAGTGTCATATACCGTACACCACTTTTATGCAGGTAGATGAGGTTCTGAATATCGTTTTCAATCATATGACCACCTTCTACACCCAGCAATGCTGCTAATTTGTTTTGACGGGCTGCCTTCTTAATTCCCTTTACAGAATTGACCATAACCATCTTTGTTGGATTACGAGTGGCCCATGCCTTCACGGTATCAATTTCCCGGTTGGCCCAGGCAAATGGATTTTTCATATTGCCATCGCACCAGATAGAAAAAAACTGTGCATCCACACCGCCTTCTTTCATCCGCTGCAGGTCGGAATGTGTTTTGGTTTTTAATGACTGATCAAAACTGACGCCATCACTGATGGCCGTGGTTGGAATATCATTGTGTGTGTCTATTAAAATAGATTTGAAATGGATCTTTCTGGCCTGCTGGGCAGCAACTGTCATTGAAATAAATAATAAGGGGGCACACAAAAAGAAGCGGCGATTCATCATGGTTATTTTGTTTTAATAAATTCATAAGGAGTAAATTCTACAAAGTCCGCCACTCTTACCGTTAATGATCTTACTTTTTTATCTTCAACGGTAAACTGCAATCTTTTCATTCCATATAAAGGATCATTGTAAGTGCAGAAGAAACGATTGCCGCCCAGCGGCTCCAGGGTGCCATATCTTCCTGCGTGATGCTCAAACCGCATGATCAGTTTTCCTCCCTCCATCTTAATATTCATTTTTCCATATACATCATGCATATATTCTCCCGCATAGGCAGTAAGCGGCAGTTCTGTTTTAAGATTCATGGCAACGGTATCCCTGATCGACTTTATTACTTTTTCAGTTTCTGCTTCATCGGCCTGCTGAAAGCCAAGATATACTTTGCTGTAATTGCGGTAAGGCAACCCGAGGTAAGCATCTTCAATTTCATTGCGCAGGGCTTCGAAAAAACTATTGGCATCGGTGTTGGTGAATACAATGATGCCGAGTTGTTCTTCCGGAACCAAACATACGCTGGTTACAAAACCATTTACTCCCCCTGTATGCGCCACAATTTTTCTTCCTGCATATTCTTCCAGGAACCAGCCAAGACCATACAATCCAAAGTGTGCTTTGTTAAACATATGTCCACCATTACCTAAAATAGAATGTGGCATTCTTGTTTGTGTAATAGCCGAGGCCGGAATAATTTCTTTTCCATCGAGTTTACCATTGTTCAACTGCATCATTACCCATTTGCTCATATCATTTACACTGGAAGAGATGCTCCCGGCAGGAGCCAGGTTATCAATATTGCCGTATGGGATTTTTTTCAGCACCCCCTCCGCCACCGTATGCGCTGAGCATTTGTTGCCAGCTGTCCTGATGTCTTTGGACAAAGCAAGACTGTTATTCATGCCCAGCGGCTTGAAAATTCTTTCCGTTACAAAATCAGCCCATGATTGACCGGTTACTTTTGGTATTATTTCTCCGGCCGTCATAAAAGCAGAATTTGTGTAACCCCATTTGCTTCGAAAGCCATACATGGGTTTCAGCTTTGCCATTTTATCTCTTACTTCAGCAGTACTTAAGTCAGAATCGAAGAACATGAAATCTCCCTGGAAGGTTTCAAAACCAAGGCGATGGCAAAGCAGGTCTCTTATATTGGCTTCTTTGGCTACCCATGGATCATAGAGTTTAAAATCGGGCAACCACTTTTGTACATTATCATCCAGTGATAATTTTTTTTCTGCATCAAGCAATGCCATAGCGGTTGCGGTAAAAGCTTTACTGTTGCTGCCGATCATGAACAACGTATTCTCATCTACTTTGTCATTTGTTCCCGATTCTTTTACGCCATAACCTTTCATCACAACTACTTTTCCATCCTTTACTATGCAAACAGACACACCGGGAATCTTCCAGTCGGCCAACGCTTTGTATACATAATTATCTAAACTGTCTTTTACAAACGACGGGATGGAATCGGTTTGGGCATGGCTTTTCAGAGACAGAGTAATCAGGAGAATAAAAAAAATCTTTTTCATAAATCATTTTTGAGGTAAACAAATCAACAATGTCTCTATTTTATGTGGCGTCCGGTCAGTTTTAGGGCCAACGGAATGAGCATAGGAACATAAACGGCATACATTACACCAGCCAGATAAGCGATCGGCACCGTCATTAAAAAAATTAAAGGTACCACTACCGATCTTGCTTTGGCCTGTGCAGCCACCAGCTTTTCAATAGGCGGGTCGGCCAGTTTGTGTTTCGGGTTGCAGATGCGTACCCACATCAAATAATTCATTAACCCGACACAACAAAAATTCAACACATAAAAAGTTATTGGCACTTTCAGTTGTTTCAGGAATAAAATTTTCCCAGAATATTCACCATAAAAACCTGTACTAAAGGGCATCAATGCAATAAAGAAGAGAAAAAACAGATTCATCCAAAGCAGCTTGCCATCAAAACTTGTGACAAAACCAAACATGCGGTGATGTATTGTCCAGTAAAGACCGATGAGCATAAAACTCATGAGGAAACCGAAAAATTTGGGAATAAGATCCCCCAGTGATTGCAATAATTTTTTATCCGAAACATCTTCATGTATATCCGGGATTTTTATTTCGATCACCAGCAAAGTGATAGCAATGGCAAATACGGCATCACTGAAAAGTATTAATCTTTCCAGTTGAAACTCTTTCCGGAGTTCATTGTGCAATTGATTACCCATAAGCAGGAATAATAGGTCAGTAATTTACCGTTCTTTTTTTATTTTACCTGCCAGTAATAAACAAAGAAAGTTATTCGGGTTCTTCTTCCTTCAGCATTGCTTCCGGGGGCAATCCTCTTTTGAAGCGGTAAAGTGAAGTTTTAATGTATTGCTGGAACTCATAATCACCGGAAAGTTTGGTAAATATAAAGGAGGGGCGGAAAACCCGCATGAAGCTGTCCAGTTCATTAGCTTCAAGAAGGGTGAGGCGGCGAACCAATGCTTTATTGAAGCGATGATCAACGAATTTATCCTGTTCTTCCTGCAATAGCCGTTTTTGAAATGAGGCCATACTCCTGTTCCGGCGAAAGCGGAACATATTGATGATCTCATCCAGGTCGAACCCGGCGCCCACGCCAAACTGCGGCGTTACCACTTTCAATTTTGGTTTCTGGTAATTAAAGATCTTGGCATAATCCAACCGGTTTTGCAGGGAATCGAATTTATAATTCTTCGGTCTTATTTTTACCTCCTTCAGCAACGGTACATTTACCTGCAGCGAAATATCAAATTCAAAGGGGTTGATGATTTTCATTACCGGGAATTTTTTCGTCGGCTTGTTCAGGTAGCTGAACCAGATGGAATCTTTCTCTTCCACTTCAATTTCATAATGCCCTTCAGCGTTGGTCACAGTTCCTTTACCGGAAGTGCTTAATACACTCACGGATTCCATCGGGTAGTTACGGCTGCTGTCATACACAGTTCCCATTATTTTATATTGCTGGGCCCGGGTGGAGCCGGCTGACAGTAACAGAAAGCCTACAATAAAGTATTTTATGTAAAGATTGAGTCGCCGCAAAATAATTTAATTGACAGCAAGTAACGAAAGAAAATGTAAAAGGGATGATAAAGTCATAATAGTCAAAAAAGTCAAATTCCTGATGTTGAAGAGCCATGCCTTTAATAGGACTGCAAGATTTGACCAATATGACCTATATGACTTATTGACTAACTCTTCTTTAGTAAATTCTCGATGACAAGAGGATAATGCTCATGTTCCAGTGTATGGATCCGCTGGGCCAGCGATTCGGCAGTATCATACTCCAATACAGGACATTTAGCCTGGAAAATTATTTTTCCATGATCATATAATTCATCCACATAATGAATAGTTATTCCGCTTTCTTTTTCTTTTGCTGCAATTACAGCTTCATGCACAGCCTGCCCATACATTCCTTTGCCGCCAAATTTGGGCAACAGGGCCGGGTGAATATTGATGATCTTGTCCCGAAAGGTCTTTATTAATGAGTCGGGAATTTTCCAGAGAAACCCTGCCAGGACGATCCAGTCAATTTTCTTTTCCATTAACTCCTTTATATATGCATCATCGCGAAAGAATCTGTCTTTTTCAATAATAATTGACGGAATATTTTCTTTTGCCGCAATTTGCAAAACACCTGCTTCGGGATTGTTGCTGACGATCAATACAACTGCAATTTTCGGTATGATCGAAGCTCCCCTCTCCACGAAGTGGAGGGGGGTAGGGGGTGAGGTAAAATGATCAATGATCTTTTGTGCGTTAGAACCGGCGCCAGAGGCGAAAATGGCAATTTGAGTCGGGAGCCCGGAACTATGAAACTCATTTTTTACGCCCGACGCCCTGCTCCTGACTAATCCAATTCTTCCGCCAATCTTCCGTATATATTTTATAAAAAAAGAAAATTGCCCCATCGGGATACTGGTAACTATCACCGCCAGCGGCCAGATAATGGTAATAAGTAATATGTAAACAACCGCCCACAACCAATCATGCTGAACAGACAAGGCGTTCATGATTTTTTTAGCCACAAACCCGGTAGCACTACCGCCAATGGCAAAAGTGGCAATGATCAATGCCAGTTGCGGGCCGCCGACCTTCCATTTTTTTTGTAATCGTTCAAACATAATTTTAATGACCCTTGTCAAAGTTCGAAACCGTGACAAGGGTAACGAGCCGCAAAAGTGAGGAAAATCATTCAACGATGCCAGCTAATTTCCCTCCATAACACAATTATTGCTTTGTTGACTGATTTATGACAAACAAATTTGTATCGTTTCACAAAACCCTGCTGAATCCGCTGAAACGCAGTCTGGCAGCGGGTTAAAAAATTTTTTGACCGCTTGTCGTTTTGTTAAGTTCCTGACTTATTTTTGCGCCTGACTAACTGATTTTATCCACATTTTTCAGTATCAATTGCGTCTATGATTCCTTGTAAACTAACCGGCCAAAGACTGTCAATTTTATCTTTCTTTTTCTTCATTTTTTCTATAGCTAATGTTTCTGCCCAGGATGGGAAAGCCCTGTTTATGAGCAAATGTGCCAGCTGCCACCAGTTGGATAAGGATGGCACAGGACCAATGCTCAGAGGTATAATCGAAAAGGATCCTTATAACGGGGATATTACCAAAATATACAACTGGCTGAGAAATGTAGGTACACTTCTGAAGACCGACCAGTACTATATTGATCTCAAGAAAAAATTCGGCTCAGAAATGTTGCCGTTTCCTGAATCATCCCTTTCAAATGCGGAAATAGATGCTATTATTAAATTTACAAGTGAGCCACTTGTAACGGTAGCCCCTGGCCCTGATGGAGTTGATCCTAAAACCGATAACAACAACGCCATCATCTTCGGAGTTATCTCTCTTATCCTTGCCATTATTGCTCTCATATTAATGCAGGTGAACAGCAATCTTAAAAAGATGAGTGATGATGCTGAAGGTATTGTGCGCCCCGATCCGGTTCCCTTTTTTAAGAATAAAGTATACATAGCGATGATCTCTATCCTCTTTTTTGTTGTGGGAGGTTATTATGTAACCAAAGGAGCCATTGGATTGGGCCGCCAGAAAGGATATCAGCCTGTTCAGCCCATTTATTATTCTCATAAGGTACACGCCGGTATCAACCAGATCAACTGCTTGTACTGTCATGGCTCAGCCTGGGAAAGTAAAACAGCCGGGATTCCTGCAGTAAATACCTGCATGAATTGTCATAAGGCAATCAATGAATATACCAAGGGACCGAAGCTGTATAATGAAAAAGGGGATGAAATAAATGGAACAGCAGAGATCGCTAAATTATACAAAGCAACAGGGTTTGATCCAAAGAATCCATCGAAATGGGATCCTTCAAAAGCCAAACCGGTAGAGTGGATCAAAATTCATAACCTGCCCGACCATGTTTATTTCAACCACTCACAGCATATAAGGGCCGGTAAAGTGCAATGCCAGACCTGTCATGGTGAAATAACAGCCATGGATGAAGTGAAGCAGGCGTCAGAACTCAGCATGGGTTGGTGTGTGAACTGTCACCGCCAGACAAAAGTTGATTTCAATTACAGCGATGGCAAGGGCAACAAGTTTTACAGCATTTATGAAAAATTCCATAATGATATTAAGGCAGGCAAAATGGATAGTGTAACCGTAAAAGATATTGGCGGACTGGAATGTCAGAAATGTCACTATTAAAAACCCCCAAACCCCCTAAAGGGGGCTTACGGTGGTCGTTTATAAATTTGAAATTATTTTTTAACCATCTCTGGATTTGAGGTATTGAGAAAGTAAAGTGATTGGAAAATTCAGAGTCTAAAAGCCCCTTTAGGGGTTGGGGTTTATGAGCAACAAGTACTGGCAAAATTTCGGCGAAGTGAACGACCCGGAGAATTTTAAAAGCAGGTCCCAGGATGAATTTCAGGAGGAGTTGCCTTTTGAAGGCTTTGATGATAAAGGACTGATTAATGCCAAAGCTCCCCGCCGGGATTTTTTAAAATACCTTGGCTTTAGCACTGCGGCCGCTACACTGGCAGCCAGTTGTAAGATCCCGGTTAATAAAGTTATTCCTTATGCCAATAAACCCGAGAACCTTATTCCCGGCGAGTCAAAATATTATGCTACTACTTATGTGCAGGATGGCGATGTGATCCCGGTAGTGGTTAAAGTAAGAGATGGCCGTCCCATTAAGATCGATGAAAATAAATTAGAAAGCAGTTTGTATGCGGCCGGTGGTACATCAGCCAGGGCGCAGGCTTCAGTACTTGACCTGTATGATATGTACAGGTTGAAATTTCCCCAACACCGTGTTGTAAAATCAAATGCAGATAAAAAGGAAGAAATAAAATTTGAAGAAGTGCCCGGCTTTGAACAGTTTGATAAAATGGTGGGTGATGCAATGAAAGCTGCGACAGGTTCAGTTGTATTATTAAGTTCAACAATTGTTTCGCCTACTTCTAAAAAAATTATTTCGGAGTTTCCAGGTTTAAAGCATGTGCAATACGACGCCGTTTCTTACAGCGGCATGTTGTTGGCCAATGAAGCCAGTGGCTTTGGAAGAAAACTTCCTCTATACATATTTGATGCAGCTAAAGTAATTGTAAGTATTGGCGCTGATTTTCTCGGCACCTGGCTAAGCCCGGTTGAGTTTGCAAGAGGATATTCAACAGGAAGAAAGATCGACGAGAAGAATCCTGCCATGAGCAGGCATTACCATTTTGAAAGTCATCTGAGCATGACAGGCAGTAATGCTGATGAAAGATTTTCGCATCGTCCCTCTGATACCGGCGCTGTGGCACTGGACTTATTAAATGCTATTAATGGCACTGAAGGAACAACTACTATTAGTGATGCAAAATTAGAAGCAGCGATTAAAACAGTAGCTGCTGATTTAAATGCCCATAAAGGGGAGGCACTGGTGGTTTGCGGAAGCAATGATAAAAATATACAGGTTATTATTAATGCCATCAATAATGCAATCAGCGCTTATGGTAAAACCATTGACTGGGGTACAACGGTTAATTATCGCCAGGGAATTGATAGTGGCCCCAACAGTATTGAAGAACTGGTAGCTGATATGGAAGCCGGAAATGTTGGTACGCTGATGATCTGTGGCACCAACCCTGCTTACACTTTTTATAATTCAGATAGATTCAAATCCGCATTGAAAAAAGTGAAAGTGACTATTTCGTTCAATGAAAAAATGGATGAAACAACAGAATTGTGTGAATATCTCATCCCAACACATCATTACCTGGAAAGCTGGGGCGACGCCGAACCAAAAACCGGTGTTGTAAGTTTTCTTCAGCCAACTATTTATCCATTATTCAAAACCCGTTATTATCAAACTTCATTGTTAAGATGGAGTGGCGTTAATACAGACTACGAGGATTATTTTAAAACATACTGGTCCGCCAGCCTTGGCGCTGATTATGATAAATTTTTACGGGATGGAGTAAAAGAAGATGCCCCGGCTGCATCTTCAGCCGGTTCATACAATAGCAGTGCAGTTACGACTGCAACAGAAGCCATTACTTCTAATAAAAAGGGAAGCGGCACCGAGTTGGTACTTTATCAAAAAGTTTCTATCGGTACCGGTTCACAGGCAGGCAATCCATGGTTGCAGGAATTACCTGATCCGGTTTCAAAAGCCACCTGGGATAATTATGCTTTAATTTCTATGGCTAAGGCCAAAGAATTGGGAATAAAACTGGACAATGATTACGAATACTATCCCGAAAAGCCGGTGATCGAACTGACCATCGGGAAAAGCAAAGTTGAATTGCCCGTTCTTGTTATCCCGGGCATGAATGCTGATACAATTGCTGTTGCTGTTGGTTATGGAAGAAATGAAGGGATGGGAGTAACAGCGGCGGGTGTTGGCAAAAACGCATATGCCTGGACATCTTATAACGGAACAACAGTTGAGTACCATGTTACCGGCGTAACAACAACTAACCTGCATAAGGAATACAAACTTGCGCAAACACAAAAACATAACTCTTATGAAGGCCGGTTGGAAGTAGTAAGAGAAACAACGCTGGCTACCTTTAAAAAAGAGCCGGATGTTATTCCGGAGTACCGCAAAGAACTGGAAGAAGAATTTTACGAAAAATCCAACAATGATTTTCGCAAAAATGCCACTTTATATCCGGACCCCAATACACGTAGCCATGAGATCAAGTGGGGAATGAGTATTGATATGAACAGTTGCACGGGTTGCAATGCCTGCGTTGTGTCCTGTCATGCAGAAAACAATGTTCCTGTGGTGGGTAAAAGAGAGGTGCTTCGTTATCATGATATGCATTGGTTGCGTATTGACCGCTATTTTATTTCTGATGAAAATAATCCTGACAACCTGAAGGGAGTTGTTTTTCAGCCGATGCTTTGCCAGCATTGTGATAATGCACCCTGTGAAAATGTTTGTCCTGTTGCTGCTACCAATCACAGCACGGAAGGGATCAACCAGATGGCGTATAACCGTTGTATCGGTACAAGGTATTGTGCCCAAAACTGCCCATTCAAAGTTCGCCGGTTTAATTGGGCTGATTATACCGGTGCCGATAGTTTCCCCAATAACCGGGATAACAAACTGATCGGAAGATTAGATGAGGTGGTTGAACAAATGAATGATGATCTTACCAGGATGGTATTGAATCCGGATGTAACTGTTCGCAGCCGCGGTGTTATGGAGAAGTGTACGTTCTGTGTGCAAAGACTCCAGGCTGTCAAACTGGATGCTAAGAAAGAGAACCGTATGCTGAAGCCTGATGAAGCAAAAACTGCTTGCCAGACAGCCTGCCCCACCAATGCAATAGTATTCGGCAATGGGCACGATAAAGAAAGCGCAGTGAATAAAGTTCGGGAAAACAATAAGCAGCGCAGTTTTTATGTGCTGGAGCAATTGCATGTGCTGCCAAATGTTACCTACCTGGCCAAAGTGAGAAATACAGATGAAGTGATAGAAAGCAAGCACCATAAAACAAAAGAAACGGGCGAAGCAATGCCGGCAGCAACTAAACCGGAAGAAACTCATTAGAAATAAAGAATAAGAAATAAAAAATAAGGAATGAGAAAGTGGGAGAAAAGAAAATGAATTCAGGATTGATCCTCTCCCGGGAGTTGCGGGTTTAGGGAACTTTGTACTGAAGGGAATTGGGGTGCCTGCCTGCCGGTAGGCAGGGGTTGATGAGCAAAGAACAGAACCCTGAAGTGTGCGACGCAACAGACGATGACCATAGAACAGAAAGTTGACTAACAAAATAAAAAGCTAACGGCTCAGGGCTAATAGCTAAAAGCTAAACGAATATGGCATTACTCAGATACGAATCACAGGTAAGACCGCCGCTGGTTGAAGGCGATAAGGATTATCACCAGGTAACCGAAGATATATGTCGTCCTGTTGAAGCCAAACCCACCCGTGCCTGGTGGATTGGTTTTTTAATTTCTGTTGCTTTCCTGATTTTCGGTATTATTTCCGTCACCATTGAGGTTATTTATGGTACGGGCCAGTGGAACCTTAACAAGACGGTGGGTTGGGGATGGGATATTACCAACTTTGTTTGGTGGATCGGTATTGGTCATGCCGGAACGCTGATATCTGCTATCTTATTATTATTCCGCCAGGGCTGGAGAACAGGTGTGAACCGGGCAGCGGAAGCAATGACCATTTTTGCGGTAATGTGTGCCGGCCAGTTTCCTATCTGGCATATGGGCCGTGTATGGAATGCATTTTTTGTTCTTCCTTATCCGAATACAAGAGGTCCGTTGTGGGTAAACTTTAACTCACCACTGCTTTGGGACGTATTTGCGATATCAACTTATTTCACTGTATCCTTATTATTCTGGTACAGTGGTTTGATACCTGATCTTGCCACACTCCGTGACCGGGCCAAAAAGAAATGGAGAAAGGTATTTTATGGAGTGGCAGCCTTCGGTTGGACAGGAAGCACCAAACACTGGCAACGACACGAAGCGCTGGCATTAGTGCTGGCGGGATTAAGTACACCGCTTGTTTTGTCTGTGCATACCATTGTATCCTTTGACTTCGCCACGTCTGTTGTTCCGGGCTGGCATACTACCATTTTTCCGCCCTATTTCGTCGCCGGTGCCATCTTTTCAGGTTTTGCCATGGTACAAACCTTGCTTGTTGTTACCCGGAAAGTGCTGGCTTTGGAAGAATACATTACTATCGAACATATTGAGGCGATGAACAAAGTAATTGTGCTGACCGGTTCCATCGTCGGCATTGCCTACTTAACAGAATTGTTCATGGCCTGGTATTCACATTCATCTTATGAATGGTATGCATTTAAAGAAAACAGGTTAAACCTGTTCAGTCCTTATGGATGGGCCTATTGGATCATGATGGGCTGTAACGTACTGTCGCCGCAGATATTCTGGTTCAAAAAGATGAGAAGAAATCTTATGCTTACTTTCTTCATGTCAATACTGATAAATATTGGGATGTGGTTCGAAAGGTTTGTGATCATCGTGACTTCTGTTTACAGGGATTATTTACCAAGCGCCTGGAGTACTTATTACAGACCGACTGTCTGGGAGGTTGGATTTTACATGGGAACATTCGGGTTATTCTTCACCTGTTATTTCCTGTTCTCCAAATTCTTCCCGGTCATTGCGTTGGCAGAGATCAAACATATTTTAAAACGAAGCGGAGGAAATTATAAAGGGAAGATGGATGAATTAGAACATGAAAGTGCAGACGAGTTTACAGATAAACACGGGCATGATCATGGAGCGTAGAGATGCAAAATTTTGCGTCTTATTACAGAAGCAATAAAATTGTTTCTGTAATAAATAAAATTTGAATAATTTTTGATTATGGCTGTAAAAAAATTCGTAACAGGAAATTTTTATGATGAGGCGGTGTTGTTTCCTGCTGTAAAGAAGACACGCCGTGCCGGGTACAAGATCCATGATATCTTTACGCCATTTCCTATTCATGGTTTGGATAAGGCCATGGGTCTTCGGGATACGAGCCTGCATACGGCCGGGTTTATTTATGCCATTGCCGGAACGGCCACTGCGGTGGGTTTCATCACCTGGGCATTGACGGTAGACTGGCAATTGAATTTTGGCGGTAAACCCTTCTTTTCATTGCCGGCCTGGATTCCAATTGCGTTTGAGCTGACAGTTCTTTTTTCTTCAGTTGGCATGGTGCTTACCTTTTGCTACCTGTGCCAGCTGGCCCCCTTTGTAAAAAAAGATCATTTTAACCTTCGATCTACGGATGACACATTTGTAATGGCGCTGGAGTGTACGGATAAAACAAATGATGCTGAAGCAATAAGTTTTTTACAAAGCCTGGGTGCTTCCGAAGTACAGGTGCAGTATAAGGAAACAGGATGGTGGTTGGGCCGCTATGATAAAAACGCCAAACGATTTGAGAAAAAGCCTGATGCAGTTCATTCGTAATTATATAATAAACAGACGATGAAAAAATTTTGGGTAATAACAGGATGTTTGATCGCAGGAGCAGTGCTGGTAAGTTGCAGCAAGGTTCGTCGTAATACGGGCCGGGTTTATATGCCCGACATGGCCTACAGCCGTGCTTATGAAACCTATGCATCAACAGAAGCATTGCAGAAAAAAGGCGTGCATTACAATGCCATGCCGGTGGAAGGAACAATTGCCCGTGGCGACACCCTTTCAGTTTATCCTTACAAAAATGATTCGGCTGGTTATGCTAATTCAAAAAATGTTGCCAATCCACTGCCTGCATTGAGCGCTGTACAATTTAAAGAAGCAACACGGTTATTTTTAATTTATTGCGGCATTTGTCATGGAGAAAAACTGGATGGCAACGGTCCTTTATGGAAAGGGGGTGACGGTCCTTTTCCAGCCGCGCCAAAGGATTTGATGGCCGCCGATATGAAAGCAATGACAGCAGGAACAATGTTCCATTCTGTTACGTATGGAAAAAACCTGATGGGAAGTTATGCTTCCCAGTTAAGCGCAGAACAGCGGTGGATGATCATTCATTATATAAAAGAAAAGCAGGCTGCAAGCGTTAGTGCAACGCCGGCACCTGCAAAAGACAGTATCAAAACAGTAAAACCGTAGAGACGCAATATTTTGCGTCTGTCAAAAAAATAAAACGAACACTGATGTCAATACGGGAACGATTCATAATACCAAAGCGATACAACAGCGTAGCAATTGCCCTGATGGTAGTTGGTTTGCTGGCTATCATTGGTTTGTATGTTACACATGGCGCAAAAGCTGATGTACACAAGCAGGCCCGGTTCTGGGCGGCATTGTTACACAACAGTGTTTATTTCCTGCTGCTGGTAAATACAGCCATGTTTTTTATTTGTGCCACCACATTGGCATGGAGTGGCTGGCAAGTAGCATTCAGCCGGGTGTCCGAAGCAATATCTGCAGTGGTACCTGTTATAGGAACTATTTGCGGCATCATTCTTTTACTGATATGTTTCAGCGACAATCATCTGCTTTATCACTGGACAGATTCAAAGGTGGTGGCAGGAGATGATGCTTTACAATGGAAATCAGGATTTCTGAATAAGAACTTTTTTGCCGGATGGACCATTTTCACCATTTTGGCATGGTCACTGTTGGGCTGGAAAATGAGAAAACTTTCCCGCAGCCTGGATGAAAAGCCGCTGGCTTCAAAAGAAGAAGGGAAAAAATATATCTGGAACAGCACCGTGTGGGCTGCCTTATTCATAGTTGTATTTGCACTCACCGTGATGTCATCTATTCCATGGCTGTGGCTGATGAGTATTGATGCACATTGGTTCAGTACCATGTACAGCTGGTATACTTTTGCCAGTTCATTTGTCGCCGGGATGTCGTTGATATGTTTATTTGTGGTGTATCTTAAAAATACCGGGTACCTGGAACTCACCAATGAAGAGCATTTGCATGATATCGGTAAATTCATGTTTGCTTTTTCCATTTTCTGGACGTATTTATGGTTCTCGCAGTTTATGCTGATATGGTATAGCAACCAGCCGGAAGAAACAACCTATTTCAAACCAAGGGCAGCGGGAATATACAGTGGTATTTTCTGGCTGATGTTTATCATTAATTTCCTGGCCCCGATATTAATATTAATGAAGAGGGGAGCTAAGAGAAATTATACAACCATCAGTTTTATGGCGTTGTTGATCATTTTTGGTCATTGGCTGGATTTTTTCCAAATGATTTTCCCGGGTTCGTTAATGGATACAAAAACCAACCGGACAGAAGTACCTATGTTATTATGGGATTTTGGTGTGGCCCTGGGTTTTGTTGGACTGATTCTGTTTGTAACCGGCAGGGCATTAAGCAAGGCGCCATTGCTGGCAAAGAATCATCCGTTCATTAAAGAAAGTGTGATTCATCATACGTAATTGTATTTTGTAGAGACGCAATATTTTGCATCTCATAAAAACCGCCGAAGGCGGAAAAGATATTTAATGTAAAGACGCAAAATATTGCGTCTTTACAGAAATCCAGAGACGCAAAATATTGCGTCTTTACAGAAATATTAGATTATGCAAGCATTTTTCATTGTAGCGATTTTGGGGCTGGGCTTCCTGATCACCTTTCAGATAGCCAAGGCCAGCGAATATGTGGCCGTATTGCGTGGTGAAGAGAAGGCAAAGAGACAAACCAACCGGATCAACGCCTTTATGCTGCTGGCTTTTCTTATCATTGGTCTTATCGGAGTTTATTATTGCAATGAAAAACTGAAGGGAAAAATACTTGGTGAATCAGCCTCGGTGCAGGGAGTGGATATTGACAGGATGATGTGGATCACATTTGCGCTTACAGGAATTGTTTTTGTAATTACACAGGTTGCTTTGTTCTGGTTTGCCTATAAATACCAGGCTTCTGAAAATCGTAAGGCTTACTACTATCCTCATAATAATAAATTAGAATTGATCTGGACAGTCATCCCTGCAATTGCGTTAACCGTGCTGGTGGGTTTTGGCTTGTTTTACTGGTACAAGATTACAAGTAATGCTCCAAAAGATGCGAAGGTTGTGGAAATAACCGGCAGCCAGTTCAAATGGGAATTTCGTTATCCCGGCAACGACGGAATTTTAGGAAAAAAATATTTTAAGAATATTGACCCTGCAAAAAACAATCCTATGGGTCAGCTTTGGGATGATCCAGCCAACCATGATGATGTGTATTCAAGCGGGGAACCCATGCACATGGTAGTAAATAAGCCGGTGAAACTTGTGATTGGCTCCAAAGATGTGATACACGATGTGGGCCTTGCTCATTTCAGGATGAAGATGGACGCTGTTCCGGGCACACCCACCACGATGTGGTTCACACCAAGATTTACCAGTAAACAAATGAAAGAAAAAACAGGTAACCCGGATTTTGTTTATGAAATATCATGCGACCAGATGTGCGGGAAAGGCCACTGGAGTATGAGAGGTGAAATAGTTGTGGAATCCCAGGAAGAATTTGATGCCTGGATGATCACCAAAAAAGCACAATATTATGTGGCTAATCCCGATAAAGACCCGGCAACGCCAAAAACAACAGATTCAGTAAAAGTAGTAGCAGCAATACAACAGAAGTAAATGATTTATCAATGAAAGGGTTTGGCCCGGGGAAGAATAAAAATATTTCGAATCCCTTCAGGAGAAGGGGCAAAATAAAAGATTATGAGTGAAGCAATGAATGTGAATCCGGAAGTGGTAACCACACATGATGTTCATCATGATGAGCACCATGTGCATCATCACAAGGAAACCTTTATTACGAAGTATATCTTTAGCCAGGATCATAAAACTATAGGTAAGCAATTCCTGGTCACGGGTATTATCTGGGCAATTGTCGGTGGTTTATTTTCTGTACTGTTTCGTCTGCAATTGGGTTATCCCGATCAGTCATTCCCTATTCTTGAAACTATATTCGGTAAATGGGCAGAAGGCGGACAAATAAAACCTGAATTTTATTATGCATTAATTACCATGCACGGTACCGTGCTGGTGTTTTTTGTATTAACGGCAGGATTAAGCGGAACATTTGCCAATATTCTTATCCCATTGCAGTTAGGAGCAAGAGATATGGCATCGCCGTTCCTGAATATGCTTTCGTACTGGTTCTTCTTTTTGGCCAGTGTGGTCATGACGGCTTCTTTATTTATTTCTACCGGCCCCGCTGCCGGCGGATGGACAGTATATCCGCCGCTTAGTGCATTGGGGCAGGCATCGGAGGGCTCCAAACTGGGAATGGATATGTGGATCGCAAGTATAGCCTTATTTGTAATATCAGCTTTGCTGGGCGGTCTGAATTATATTTCCACCATTCTCAATCTTCGCACAAAAGGGATGAGCATGACAAGAATGCCACTTACAATCTGGGCCATGTTCTTTACTGCCGTTCTCGGGGTATTATCTTTCCCTGTATTACTGTCCGGGTTAATCCTGTTGTTGTTTGATCGAAACCTCGGCACCAGTTTTTACCTGAGTGATATTGTAATAAACGGACAAATATTACCGAATGAAGGTGGAAGCGCCATCTTATTCCAGCACCTGTTCTGGTTCCTGGGTCACCCCGAAGTTTACATCATTATTTTACCGGCGATGGGAATTGTGTCAGAAGTCCTTTCCGTTAATTCCCGAAAACCCATTTTCGGGTATATGGCCATGCTGGGATCATTATTTGCCATCACTATTCTTGCCTTTTTGGTATGGGCACATCATATGTTTGTAACAGGATTAAATCCATTCCTCGGTTCTATATTCGTATTGCTTACCCTGCTGATTGCAGTGCCATCCGCTATCAAGGTATTTAACTGGCTGACGACACTGTGGAGAGGCAATATACGATTTACTCCCGCTACATTATTTGCTATAGGTTTCGTCAGCTTATTTATTTCCGGCGGATTAACAGGTATCTTTCTCGGTAACTCTACCATTGATATTCACCTGCACGATACAATGTTTGTAGTGGCACACTTCCATATTGTGATGGGCGTTGCCGGGATGTTCGGGATGTTTGCAGGAATTTATCACTGGTTCCCCAAAATGTTTGGCCGTTACATGAATAATACACTGGGTTATATTCATTTTTGGGTAACGATCATCGGTTCTTATCTTATTTTCTGGCCTATGCACTATGAAGGATTGGCGGGCATGCCCCGGCGATACCTGGATAAAAAGGGCTGGGTTTCCTTCAACCAGTTTGGCGACCTCGACAAAATGATCACCATTGTTTCGATCATTGTATTTGCCATGCAACTGATGTTTGTTTTTAATTTCTTCTATTCCATTTTCAAAGGAAGAAAAGTTACTACACAAAATCCATGGGGGGCCAATACATTGGAATGGACAACGCCTATTCGCCCGGGTCATGGAAACTGGGAAGGGGAAATTCCTGAAGTTCACCGTTGGCCATATGATTATAGTAAGGACGGAAGAGAGTTTATTCCGCAGACGGAGCCGATAGGGGCAAATGAAAAGCCCCACTAAATCTCCCCGAAAGGGAGACTTACGAAGAGCCTGATCATTTGAAGGGTTCACATAACCCCGAAAGGGTTGAATTTGAATAGAGAAAAATGAAAGGGAATCAGAACCCCGCAGGGGTTCAACAATAAATTCGGAAAAAGAAAATGTGAATAGATTAAGGAGTTTTCGAAGTTGCCGAGTAGAATTACAGAACGAGGAAGTGAGTGACACAACAGGCGATGATAGTAGCACTGAGGTTGGGAAACAAAAAATTGAGGAGATGGCTTCGGCTTCGCCTCGCAAGCGAAGATGAAGAAGATTAAAGATTATTTGCTGTTGATCAAGCCTTCGCTGAGTATCATGGTGGTGTTCAGCAGTATTATCAGTTTTTTGCTGACACAGGGGTCGGACAGTTATGTGAATATCTGGAAGATGATAGGATTGCTCTTTGCAGGTGGGATGCTGGTAACAGGCAGCGCCAATGCCATTAACCAGGTAGTTGAAAAAGATACGGATGCCAGGATGAAACGTACATCCAAACGCCCGGTAGCTGCGGGCCGCATGGGTGTGCAGGAAGGATGGACTTTTGCCATCATCACCGGGGTGGCTGGTGTTTTTATCCTGGAATATTTTTTCAACTGGCTGACAGCAGGGTTGGCAGCATTCAGCTTATTCCTGTATGCATTCATTTATACGCCATTGAAAAAAGTAAACTCAATTGCCGTATTAATGGGCGCTGTGCCCGGAGCATTGCCTTGTTTGATTGGCTGGACAGCGGGGGACAATAATTTATCAACCGGCGGATGGATCATGTTTGCGTTTCAGTTCTTTTGGCAGTTCCCTCATTTTTGGGCTATTGCCTGGGTGGCACACAAGGATTATTCGTCTGTTGGATTTAAACTGTTGCCGGCAGATGAAGGACCAACAAAATTTACAGCGTTGCAGACAATCATGTATTCGCTGTTGATGATACCAGTTACATTGGCGCCTTATTTTACAGGGATGTGCAGTTATGATGATGTGCAGGGAAAAATAAGTTTGGGATTAATAACACTGGCAAATTTATTTATGATCGGAAGATGTGTGACGCTATACAGGAAGATGGATGTAAGCTCGGCAAGGAAAGTGATGTTTGGCAGTTATATGTATCTGCCGGTGGTGATGTTAGCTCTTTTATTAAGTAAGTCGTAGCCCCCATTCCCTGAAGGGGGTTGGGAAGCTTTTTTGAATATTATAAGTTCTGTATTTGTTCGATCGTTTTAGTAAATAGTCATTTGTGATAACTGATATTAATTTGAGAGAGATTGAAAACACCCCTTTAGGGGATGGGGGCGGACGGGGCAAGAAAATGCACCCCTACAAATTTACCCTGTGGGTGGCCATTGGCAGTATAGTGATGATGTTTGCCGGTTTGACAAGTGCTTTTATTGTTAAAAGCAACCAGACAAACTTCACGGAAGTAGCCATGCCGAAAGTATTCTGGGTGTCCACTGCTGTTATCATCATCAGCAGTATAACGCTGCAGATGGCATTAAGATCTTTTAAGCAAAGAGAGATGAGCCGGTACAGATCGTTGATTGGTTTCACATTGTTGCTGGGAGTTGTTTTTATTGGTTTGCAATGGCTGGGTTTTCAGCAACTGTGGGAACAAAAGATAACTTTCAAAGGTTCAGGAGCCGGTCAGTTTCTGTATGTGATCTTTGGTTTGCATGCCCTTCATGTTATTGGCGGGCTGATGGCATTAATTGTAATGTTTATTAAAGCATTTGTTGGCAGCATAAAACTGTATAGCTCAGTTCCGGTGGAAGTAATGTCAACATACTGGCATTTTGTGGATTTGCTTTGGTTGTATTTATTGATTTTCTTTTTAGTGATAGGGTAGTGCCTGTGGCGATAGTTGTTTAAAATAATGGGGATCCCGATTAGATCGGGACAAGTTTTGTTATTTGTCTTTTGGAATTTTAAAAAAGTTTATGTCTACACAAGCAACAGTACATCAGACCAAATGGTGGAGCGGCGGCAAGAGCCCTTTTAACCTGGAGTATGGCAAGCTGATGATGTGGTATTTTTTGATGAGTGACGCTTTTACCTTTGGCGCATTCCTCATCTCGTATGGCTCCATCCGGTTCAGTCAGAATTTCTGGCCTGATCCCAATGTGGTGTTCAATGCTTTTCCCGGTGCGGGGCATGCTAACCTGCCGCTGGCATTTGTGAGCATTATGACATTTATCCTTATCATCAGTTCGGTTACCATGGTACTGGCCGTGCATGCCGGACACAAACAAGACAAACAGGGGGTAATTAAATGGATTGCCTGGACGATTGTGGGAGGTCTTGCATTTCTTGGTTGCCAGGCCTGGGAATGGCATCACCTTCTTACCGGTGAACACCTTGTATTGGCAGATGGTAAATTAGAAATGGTAGCTCAGAACATGAGAGGCAACCCCTGGGGTAAACTGGTTGAAAATAATGCAGCCATTACGGCCGCCTTAAATAATACATCTCATGAAACACTGGTAAGTCTGGTACATAGTCATCACCAGGCTAATTCTGTAGTAGAATTATCGACTTTATCAAATGCACAATTAATAGGTTTGGTGGATGTGGCAGAAATGCACATTCGTGAAAAAGGCCCTGTGGCATTTGGTGGTTATTTCTTTGGTATTACCGGATTCCATGGATTCCATGTATTCTCCGGAGTTATTATCAACAGTATAATGCTCATCATGACGCAGAAGGGGGTTTTTGCAAGAAAAGGCCATTACCTGATGATTGAAAAAGCAGGACTGTACTGGCACTTTGTGGACCTGGTCTGGGTATTTGTATTCCTCTGTTTCTATTTGATTTAAAAAGATAATATAGTATATATGCAACATCCCGCTTTTGAAGAAGTAAGTATTCATCATCAACATACTGAAGATGCAATATTTAAAAAGAGAGTAAGAAAAACAACCATACTTTTATCTATCATCACGTTGATTGAATTAGGTATCGGATTAACTATTTACACGATTCACAAAGGAGCCGATCCCAATGCTTCGCTGGTGCTTGGCTTTAAAGGAATGGTTTGCATACTAACACTGGCAAAAGCTTATTACATCGTTTCGGTCTTTATGCACCTGGGTGATGAGATAAGGAATATGATCATGACGATCGTGGTGCCGTTGATGCTGTTCATCTGGTTTATCATTGCATTTATTGCGGATGGCAATTCCTATAAAAATCTTCGTAATAAGTTCGACCAGCATTTTAAGGAAACGACCATGCCGAACAAACATCATAAGACGGTAGCTCCTGTGGAAAAACCCGGCGGAAAAGAATAAGTTCTTTAATAAAAGTATTCATATCACGAACCATCCGCCAGCTGGCGGATGGTTTTTAATTGCCAATAATTGTGAACAAGAAAGCTCTTTATGCGGTGATGCTGGCCATATTGCTGCCACTCGTTTCTTATTTTATTGTAAAAAATAAAAGTGAGCATGCTATTATCATGCCCCGGCATTATCTGCCCGATACAGTGGTCACTGTAACAAAAAAGGGCAAACATGTAACAGATACCGTTTGGCACCAGGTAGCTGACTTTGCACTAACAAACCAGGAAAACAAGCCGGTTTCCTGGGATAGCCTGAAAGGGAAAATTGTGATCGCTGATTTCTTTTTTACCCGTTGCCCCACTATCTGCCCCGGCCTGACTAAGAATATGAAACGGCTGGCCGAGTCTGTCAATAATGGCAAAAGAGTAGGTGATAAAACCAATAAGCTGGTTCGCTTTCTTTCTTTTAGTATTGACCCCGAACGGGATTCAGTAGAGCGGTTAAAAAACTGGGCCGACAGGTTTCAGATAAATCCTGAGCAATGGTGGTTGCTTACCGGCAACAAGAAAATGATCTATGACCTTATCATCAATGAAATGAAAATTCCGGTGGATGACGGTCAGGGTATTGACACTAATTTTTTACATACCGATCATTTTGTACTTATTGACAGCAATCGCCATGTGCGGGGTTATTATCATGGGCTTGATTCTGCCTCACTGGCTACATTATCAGAAGACCTGGTGTTGCTGACACTGGAAAAGAACCCAAAAGAAAAAAGTTTCTTTGCCGGGAAACTGCAACTGATTGCCGTGGTCGTCCTGGTTGCCATATTTGGAGTGGGTTTGTTGTTATTTTTCCTGAGAAAAAAATCATAAACATGCTGGCTGCCGTCTGGAAAAAAAATGATAAAAAAGCAAGGATCATAATCTTTGTTTTCTCGGCTATTGTATTTGCCGCTGTGATGCTGCTCAGCCGGGTGAAATGGAATGTGAACCCTGGTTTTGATGTTCATTTATTTGCAACTGCCAATGCGGTCATTAATTCCTGTGTCGCCCTGTTATTGATCGTTGCATTGATCGCGGTAAAAAGCAAGAACTATACATTGCACAGGAACATAATGCTCACGGCCATGTTTTTATCCATTCTTTTTTTAGTGAGCTATATCTGTCATCATTTATTTGCCGGCGAAACAAGGTTTGGGGATCTGAACCATGATGGTATATTGACCGAGTCAGAAAAAACCGCCGTTGGGAGCAGCCGTATAATTTATTATTTTATTTTGGGCACCCATATCCCGCTGGCAGGTATCATTCTTCCTTTTATTCTCTACTCAGCTTACCGGGCACTCACCGGGGAGTTTGATAAACACAAAAAGCTGGTCCGAATCACCTGGCCCATCTGGTTTTATGTAGCGGTGACGGGTGTAGTGGTGTATTGGATGATCAGTCCTTATTACGGATAGATAAACTTTATCACCGTAAATATTCGCTTACCTTTTGCTGAATGAATTTTTTCACCGTTTCCCATGTTTGGCCTTTCAGGCTGATGGGGTCTTCGCTTTCATCGGCATCATCGAAGTAAGTGATGGCTTGGGGAATGGTGATTAAAAGATTTTGATCCGGAAATTTTGTTTCATGAAACTCGATCATATCTTTCAATGAGTAGTGATGTAATAGTTCGTTCAGGTCCCAGAAATCCTTTTTCTTTCCACGGCCCAGGATAGCATTCAGCTTCATAGCAATAATATCCGGATCACCATACATTCTGATGTTATTGATATCCTCAATTTCGCTGATAAGAAGATGCGGGTGATGAACTATATCAACCTTTACACCGCCTAGATAGCAAAAGATGCCCCAGCGGGCCGTTTTGCTCTCCGTTCTGTAGTCTTTGGCAAATTCTTTTTTCAACGCTTTTACAATCGGATCGGGATCAAATTTTCCATGACAAAAAAGGTCGAGATCAGCAGATGTGCGGTGACCATATCTTAATGATAAAGTAGTGCCGTCCACTAATGAGAAAGGTAATAACGCTTTCAGTCGCATCAAACGTTCTAATACGGTAAAAGTCCCGGGTTCGACTGTCTCAAGTTATAACATCTGAATTCGGTAACAGGTTTATCAATAACAGCGGCTGCCAGATGAAGCCTTCTTTCAGGCAAGTATTTTGCATTTAGTAAAACTTCAGTCACTTTTTCATCTCCATAATACCTCCGGCACTGGCGGATGTCATCCACATCGCCCCGTTCAAATACTCTTTCAATAATAAAAGAGGCCTTACCGTCATAATCCAGTTTGTCAAAATTCACATCCCAGAAGATGCAGCGGTTAAACACCGGTTTATTTTTCGGGGCTTCCATGCGTTAAAATTAATAAAACTAAATCTTTCCCTTCCACAAATCCTCTTCCTCTTTTTCAGCCATTTTTTTTTGATTCAGTCTTTCGGGCACCTGCTCTACATAGAGTGCTACAATAATGATAACATGATAAATGAAAAGCATCAGCACCACCAATGAAAAGGAATAATGTTTCATCCATTGGTATTCAGTAAAGGCTGCACTGCACCCGCTGATGATAAGAAATATGATGGCATAGGTTTTTTGCAGTCCAAGAAGGGTAAAGGCGGCGATGGCAAAAACATAGCCGGGGATCATGGGGTTGGTGACTTTGCCCGGGATAGCCACTGCTATATGCTGTACCAGGCAGGTGAGGGAAAGCAGTACACCAAAGATGCCACCATATTCGCACAGATTCTTTTGCCGGTTTGTAAGTGTTTCCGATGAAAACATAATAACAAAATACAGAAGAATGAATTAAAATCCCAGTTCCGTTGCCGGATCCCAGAATAATTTCTTAAAATCAACCACCTGGTCGTTCTTTACCTTAATGCCTTCTTTCTCCAATAATTTTTCCATCAATCCCGGGGGAGAGAAATGATGTTTGCCGGATAATATACCGAGACGATTCACTACACGATGGGCAGGCACTTTAGGTCTAACTCTACCCGAATCGTTCATCGCCCAGCCCACAAGTCGGGCAGACGATTTAGTGCCAAGGCAGGCGGCGATGGCTCCGTAAGAAGTTACCCTGCCTTTGGGTATTTGCCTTGCTACTTCAAACACCAGCTCAAAGAAATTCTCATCCCTTTTGCCGGAAGGCTTTATTGTCTTTAATTTTTCGGAAGATTTTTTTTGGGTAGCCATGTCCTGAAGATAAATTTATTTCTTAGAATTTTCTTTTTGCTTCATCAATTCAGCCTTACGCGGTTCCGGCACATTCTCATAGTTGTAAGGACAATGCAGGCAGCCGTTGCCGCAGCAGTATCCTTTTTCAAGATGATACTTTTCAGTAAGCATGACATAACCATCTTTATTGATATAATAATCTATATTTTCAATCAGTTCCTTCATGTTCTTTCAATAGTTGTTTTAATTCATTATCTTTTTCTTTGCCCGGAAAATTTTCCGGCAATGAGAAACAGAGATAATGAATCCGGTTGCTTCCGGCGATATCCAATGATTCATAATGTGTTTTTATTTTTAGTTCATCAGCAATCGCTTCTTCTTTATAAATATTATCTGAATCTTTTTTTAATAGGCAGCCATATAGGCCAATCACTATTTTAGTGAATTCATAAAGCTCAGGACTATCTGTCTTCAGATGAATTAAACCACCGGGAACCAGAAATTGCTGATACAAGCGCAAAAACTTTGGATGGGTAAGCCGCTTTTTGGCTTTTGACCTCCGCAATTGCGGGTCAGGGAAGGTGATCCAGATCTCAGACACCTCATTGCAGGCAAAATATTCCGAAACATGGTCAATTTCTGTTCGCAGGAAAGCAACATTGGTTAAATTATTTTGTAACGCCTTTTTTGCACCCACCCAGATACGATTGCCTTTCAGGTCAATGCCAATAAAATTTCTTTGAAAATATAATTGTCCGAGGCCCACCGCATATTCCCCCTTGCCACAGGCTAATTCAAGAGTAATAGGATGCTTATTTTTAAAAAAATCATTCCATTTGCCGTCGATATTCTTCGGGAACTGCAACACATTGGGAAATGTATTCAGTTCTGCAAAACGTACCAGTTTTTTTTGACCCATGGCTGGCAAAGATAGGAACCTGTGAAAAATTGAGCACTGACTTAACTGAAGGATTATCTTTCGCCGGCTGCCTTATAATTTTTTATCCTTATTTTCTGAATACAGATGTTTATTACCATACAGGGGAAATGTTATATTCTTTTATTTTCAATAAAATTTTTTACAGAAAGAGATAGCCTGATAGAGGGGTTTTGTTTCAGATTAATTGTGGTTAATTTACTCAGCCGTATAATAGATTCAGGTAATGATGTCAGTTTATTTGATTCAAGGTACAATTCAGTAAGGGCAGCAATATTACCGATGTTCTCAGGTAATGCATTAAGTTTGTTTCCGTTCAGATCCAGCACCGTAAGCGCAGAAAGCCGGGTAATGCAATTGGGCAATACCGTGAACTGGTTATAAGGCAATTCAAGATATTTAAGATTGACAAGCTGGTCCATACTTTCAGGAAGTGAAGTCAGGAGGTTTCCTCCAAGTCCTATCTCACTAAGCTTACTGAGTTTGGCGATGCTTTCCGGGATTGACCGAAGGCGGTTGCCATATAAATGAATTTCTGTAAGGTTAACCAGTTTGGAAATATAGGCCGGAAGCGAAGGCAGCCTGTTATTATTCAGGTAGAGCTGGTTAAGATGGATGAGTTTGGTAATTGATTCGGGTAGAAACGTTATATGATTATTACTCAGATCAAGTTCAGCCAGGTTGATAAGCCTGGTAACAGTTTCCGGGATCGTGTTGAACTTATTAAAACTGAGGTTCAGTTCTTTTAGTTTTTCCAGCCGGGTAATGCTTTCGGGCACGGAGGAAAGTTTGTTGCCGGCCAGGTTAAGGGTGGTAAGATTGGTTAACCCGGTAATACTTTCCGGTATATCCTTCAGTTTTAGATTATTTAAGGAAAGGATAAAAACTTCTGATGGATTCTTCAGTGCTTCATCCAGTGAAGTATATATTTTTCCTTTTTGTGCATGGGTGAACAACCCAATTGAGACCAGGGAAATGAGCAGAAGTATTTTTTTCATGGTGTAAAATTCGGATATTTCTGTTCTGAAAGAACCGGGAATAAAAAAGCCCTCATACGAATATGAAGGCTTCAAAAAAAATAAGAAAAGCTGTAGGGGGAGGGTTCGAACCTCCACGGGGCAGTTAGCCAAAAAGCAAATCCGGTGGTCAACCCCGGTCGGTCCCGACTTTCATCGGGATCGGCTCTACTTTTCGTTTGTCCTGTGATCCCCACCCCCGAGACAAGAGGGTATGTCTGCCGGGCTTTCGCCATTTCATCACCCCACAGTATTATCAAGAACTTGATGGAACAAAAATAAATATATTGACCTATTTGTTCCAAATATTTCAATAAATATTTCAATAAATTAGAAAATATTCAATATTATTGTCTATTATAAGAAATATTCTAAAAACAGGCACTAAAATGACTTCTCCATTAAATCTTGACAAACTGGACCAGCAGATCATTCACCATATGATAGATGATGCCAGTATTTCTTATGCGGAACTGGGAAAAAAATTTTTTGTATCGGCAGGCACCATTCATGTAAGAATAAAGAAGCTTCAGGATGCCGGAGTAATAAAGGGAACAAAATTTAATATTGATTGCAAAAAACTCGGCTATGATGTAATTGCTTTTATCGGGATATACCTGAAAGAAAGCTCATTGTATGATTCCGTGGCAAAAGAGTTACAGAAAATACCAGAAATTGTACGGTTGAATTATACCACCGGCAACTATAGCATGTTTGCAGAGATCGTATGTAAGGATATCTCAGAGCTGAAATTTGTGCTGCACGACCAGTTGCAGAAGATAAAAGGCATTGAAAGAACGGAAACATTTATTTCCCTGGATGAAAGTTTTAACCGGAATGTAAAAGTGATATAATGTCTTTTCGCCAATTGGCTTATGACTATTTTTATAAAGACAATCCCTGATTGATTCATTTATTTACCAGGAAGTCTTACATTCAATAATGATATTTGAATGGGTTAATACAGAAGTTTAATTATTCACCCGATAATAAAAAAATAATGCCCGACTTTTTTGACCTTATTGCACGATGGTGGAAACGGATGCTCGCCGTGATGCTGCTGTCATTGCTGGCAGTTGGCATCATAACTTTTTTAAAGCCACTCCAATACCTTTCTGTAACAACGGCTGTTCCGGCCAGTTCTTTTGCTTCGGACAAGGGAAAGATTTTTAATGAGAATATCCAGGCGCTGTATTCAACATTGGGTACGCCGGATGACCTGGATATGATTTTAGGTACGGCAAACCTTGATACCGTTTATCTCTTTGTGGCTGACCAATTCAATCTTTTTGATCATTATAAAATGAAAGAAAAAGGAGCTGCCGCAAGAGCCAAATCCGCTTTTTTGTTAAAGAAAAATACGAAAGTGATAAAGAGCGAGTATGGAGAGTTGAAAGTTAAAGTATGGGATACGGATAAGAACCTGGCGCCGCAACTGGCCAATGCTGTTATGAACAGGTTGCAATCCATTCATGCTGACCTGCAAAGCGCAGGTAATGAGGCAACATTAAATGGGCTACAGACGGGGAAAAAGAAAATGCAATTGCAGCTGGACAGTATTACCGGAATTTCTGAAGCATTGATTGAAAGAAAAAAAATATTACAAGATCAGGCTCAGCAATATGAAAAACTCATCGGCGAATACCAATTAATGGTTGATAGCAAGCCACCCGTACTGATTGTTGTAGAAATTGCAAAACCATCCGCCTGGCCGGACAGGCCCAGGAGGATGCAGATCATGATAGCTACAGCTGTTCTTAGTTTTCTTTTTGCATTGCTGGCGGCATTAGTCATGGAAAGAAAAAAAAACCCAGCAGGTGATAGCATCCGTTCATAAAGATAAATTCCTGTTTTCCTTTTTAGCCGGACTGTTTATTGTGCTGCTGGGCATAGCAGTTTTTACCGAACAATATTTTTGGACGGCAATCCCTTTTGTCCTGCTTATTTTTTATGCAGGCTGGCAAAACCGAAATATTGTTTTTCTTGTATTGCTGTTCTCGTTGCCGCTTTCTTTTGAATATAATTTTTCTTCCAGCCTTGGCACGGATATTCCCGATGAACTTTTGATGCTTTTTGTTTCTGTGTTATTTATGGCTTATTGTATCTATTCACCAGCAGGGGTCTCTAAAAATATTTTACAGCACCCCTTATCTTTTTTGCTGTTTATCAGCCTTAGCTGGACAATGATCGCTGTTTTATTTTCATCACAACCCCTCATTTCATTAAAATTCTTATTGGCCAAAGGCTGGTATGTTGGGGCTTTTGTATTGACTCCTTTGATCATATTCAAGGAAAAAAAATTCATCAAAATTGCTGCTATTACAATTACCGGAGCCCTTTTTTTCATAGCAATGATCGCCCTGCTGAGGCATTATAATTATGGGTTCCGGTTTGCAAATATTAATGATGCGGTTTACCCTTTCTTCCGCAATCATGTCAACTATTCGGCGATGCTGGTATGCTCAATACCGATCCTGTTTGCTTTTTTCAGCAGGGTAAAAAAAAGAAACTGGCGGATTTTTATTGGCGTTGCCATTTTCATTGTTTTGATCGCATTGGTCTTTTCTTATGCCCGGGGGGCCTGGCTGGCTCTCCTCGTGGGTGTTCTTGCATATTGGCTTATTAAGAAACGATTTCTATTTTATGCATTTATTGCGGCCATTATTTTTTTATTTGCTTCTGTACTATGGCTAAAAAACAATGACCGCTACCTGCGATATTCCAATGATTTTAAAACGACCGTATTTCATAAGGATTTTGCTGAGCACCTCGTAGCCACGTATAAACTGAAAGATGTTTCCACCGCCGAACGTTTTTACCGCTGGACAGCCGGGGTGAGGATGATAAAAGATAACTGGATCACCGGGTATGGTCCTAATACATTTTATGACAATTATAAAGGATATGCTGTTCCGGCATTTAAAACATGGGTGAGTGACAATAAAGATCATTCAACGGTACATAATTATTTTTTATTGATCGCTATTGAACAGGGAATTCCCGGATTGTTGTTTTTTATTGTCCTGGTCGGGGCCATGTTATACTATGCCCAGTATTTGTATCACCGGGTAAAAGATATTTTTTACAAGACAACAGCCATAACCATTGGTGTAATTGTAACCATGATAATTGTGGTAAATTTTTTAAGCGACCTTATTGAAACCGATAAGATCGGAAGCCTTTTCTTTTTGTGCATGGCTACACTTATAGTTACAGATGTAAATACAAGAAAGGTCTCAGATTCTTCCCCTGACGTTAAGAGCGTCTCTTAATCCATTGCCTAATAAATTAAAGGCCAATACCAGCAGCATGATAGCAAAGCCCGGAGCTAAGGCCAGCATGGGATTTTGGGTGATAATGAAATTATAATTTTCCTTTATCATCAGGCCCCAGCTGGGTTGCGGAG
>CAZGGQ010000050.1:30054-32872 GCA_964525285.1 uncultured Chitinophaga sp. | reverse complement strand
CTGATGAATGCCAGAAAGTATTTTTGCCATCCGCATCATTCCATGTTAATAGTTTCAGGGAAGCATCATCATGAATAGGTCTCGAAGCATCCCATACCTGCCCGTTTACTTGGGCAGCAAGTACTTTTCTTGCCAAACCTTCAGAAATTGATTTTGCAATATCCAGAGCAGAAGTTCCTTTATTGTATTCCCTGACAGCGCCGTCAGGAAGTGTTATCTTAATCATGTAAATAAAATCCGGATTTTTATCCCGAAACTTCGGGATGCAAATTTAGCAAAGTCCGGCTAAAGATGCTGAACTATCATGCGATTGATCTGCTCCATTTTCCGATGCAGTTTCCGGAGTTTGGTTTCAAACTTTTGCCTGTTGGAAAATTAAAGTTCTGCAAAAGCCTTGAAGCAGAAGGACTGTTCTTTATTGAATCCAGTTTTTGCAGCAATGCGATTTCTTCCTGGCTCACCTGGGGGCAACGGGCAGCAAGGTTAGCCTGATCGCCAAAAGAGATAAAATCCATTTCTTCAAACCGAAATTTTTTACAGATGAAAGATTGTTAAAATTAACAAACTCTTTCTGAAGACCATTTATCCGATACGAATCAATTCGTTAGTTTTGACCCTTGATGAAACGGACCTATTACAGGCATTTGTTTTTGTTTTTGCTGATCCCGTTTACTACTTCTGCACAGGATATTACGGGCATCTGGAAGGGATATTTTATCTCTGATGCAGGCGAATATTATAAGCTTGAGTTCCAGGTTGCACAAAGCAGTTCATACGCCGTTACCGGGGTTTCCTATTCCTATCTGGATGTTCGTTTTTATGGTAAAGCAACTATGACGGGTAATTTTATCAACAACTCCTCATCTTTCAGGATCCGTGAAATAAAAACAGTTGAAGTGAAAAGCACATTGGGGGGAGCTACCTGCATCATGAATTACAATTTCCAATATTCCAGGTCGGGTAAAGAAGAATTCCTGGAAGGAACCTACCTTGGTAAATATGAACCCCCTTACCAGTTAAATCCTCCCGGCAAATGGGGCGATTGCGGCGGGGGTAAAGTTTTCCTGCGAAAAGTTCGCAGCACCGATTTTTATATTGAACCTTTCTTACGGAATAAAATAAAAAACGTTCCGGTAATCGATAATCAGCCTCCACTAAAAAAAGACTCAGTAAAAACAACGACTGAAAAATCGCCTGTTACCAAGCCGGTGGTAAAAACAAACACCCCGCCGGTGAAGAAACCTGTGATTGTAAACAAACCCCCGGTAACAAAGCCCATAACGAAAACAAATACAACACCCGTTAAAAAACCAGCAGCTGATACTCTCCAAAAAATTACAAACCCGGTAGTGAAAATTCCTCAACCAGCTGTTAAGACAGCAAACGTACTGTTAACAAGAACCAATGAACTGGTAAAAGTGCTGACCGTATACGACCCGGATGTAACGGTAAAGCTGTATGATAACGGGGAAATTGACGGTGACAGCATTTCGGTATACCTGGATAAAAAATTAGTCCTTTCTTCGAAAGGTCTCACTGCTTCTCCCCTTACCGTGAAATTTAAGATCGATGAAGACAACTCCGAGCATGAACTGATCATGGTGGCCGAAAACCTCGGCCGCATACCACCCAATACTTCCTTGATGATCGTGGAAGCCGGGGAGCAACGTTTTGATGTACGCATAACGTCTACAGAACAAAAGAATGCAATGGTGCGGTTCAAATATCAGAAGGAAAAATAGCCTCGCCCCTCGAACTACGTTCCCAACCGATCCCACAAATTGGCGGGATCGGTTGCTCCACAAGTGAAGAGGGTGAAGCGTTGCCGTTTCTGTAATCCCGCAGCCGCGGGACAAGTTTTTTAATTTCACTTTCGCATTTTCATCTAATTTTCAGGAATAATGTTTCGCCCGATCATATTATCAGTCCTTCTTTTAATTACTGTGTTTGGCCAGGCACAGGATATAAACGGCATCTGGAGAGGCAAACTGATCATGGAGCCCGGGGGCTGTTTCCCCGTGTACAATATTGAACTGCAATTGCAGGTAGCCGGCACAAAGATCACTGGTACTTCCTACCATTATTCAGATACCAGCAACTATGTTAAAGAAACTTTTGAGGGAGTTTATAAAAAAGACAGTAATAATATCGCCATCAACGAAATCGGCGTTACCGTTTTTCATATCCCCGGTGATTGTATCCCCTGCATCAAAAAGTATAACCTGGACTATCATAAAGGGAGCGGCCCTGAAGAGCAACTTCGAGGTTCATGGTCCGGCAGAACGATGGACAATAAATCAACCTGTCCTCCGGGAACTATTGTATTGACCAGGTATGATAAATCCACTTTTAAGCCGGAATTCAGGTTACCTGCCACATTGACCAAACGAAAGGCCGAACTGGTGAAAGAAATTAAAGTTGACACTGGGTCCATTAAAATTGATTTTTATGACAACGGGCAGGTTGACGGCGATACTATTTCGGTGTATGTAAATAATATGCCCATTGTAACCAATAAGAGGTTAGGCGCAAAACCGGTTTCCATAAACGTAAAGATTGATCTGAAACGTACTGAACAGGAAGTGATCATGGTTGGGGAAAACCAGGGTACCATTCCCCCAAATACCGCCCTGATGATCATTAATACCGGTGGCAAACGCTACCAGCTTTACCTGACCTCCGATGAACAAAAAAATGCGATGGTGAGGTTTATCTATGAAAAGCCGAAGTAAAGAATTCAAGGTACAAGAGTGTCCTATGACAGTTCCTTGTTCCTTGTTCCTTGTTCCTTGTTCCTTGTTCCTTGTTCCTTGTTCCT
>CAZGGQ010000050.1:0-29954 GCA_964525285.1 uncultured Chitinophaga sp. | reverse complement strand
CCTTGTTCCTTGTTCCTTGTTCCTTGTTCCTTGTTCCTTGTTCCTTGTTCCTTGTACCTTGTGCCTTTTGCCTTGTTCCTTGTACCTTGTACCTTGTGCCTTTTCTTAAAACCCCCTTAGTTGATTTCCCTGCGGCTTGGGTAATTCTTTTCTTGGGATCTTTTCGTCACGTTGCGCTGTATTGTAAACAAATGTGGCTACAATAACAGCAGCTTGTTTCAGGTCTTCAGGAGATAAATGATCGTATGTGTCCATATTGGTATGGTGTGTGCGGGTGTCATATTCCAGCGCATCCTGTATGAATTGAAAACCGGGGATCCCCACTGCGTCAAATGCCTGGTGATCTGTTCCGGATGTGGGATCAAGTGTAATTGTTTTTGCTCCCATATCGCTAAATGGCGTCAGCCATTGCTGAAATACAGCAGCCGCTTCTTTATTTCTTTCCATATAAACACCTCTTATTTTACCGCTGCCGTTGTCTACATTGTAATAAGCTGATATTTTAGAATGATCCGGCTTTAGTTGCATGGTGGCCCTGTCAGCAAAATGATTTTTTACATAATTGCGGGAACCAAATAAGCCCTGTTCTTCACCGCTCCATAATGCAATGCGGATAGTACGACGAGGCTGCAGACCCAATGTTTTCAGTATGCGAACGGCTTCCATCATTACTGCACAACCCGCAGCATTATCTGTGGCACCGGTAGCGCCATGCCACGAATCAAGGTGACCACCGAGCATCACTATTTCATCTTTCAGAACCGGATCGGTACCCGGTATTTCTGCTATTACATTATATCCCTGCAGATCATCCGTAAAAAATTTTGTTTTTACATCTGCTTCCATTTCTACTTTAGTGCCGGCATCTACCAAACGTTGTAACCGTAAATAATCATCGCTGGAAAGCATGACCATCGCCGGGCTTTCTTTACCATCTTTTGAATAACTGCCACCACCACTTACAAATACGGTTCCATCATTACCATTTTGATTCATGCTTAGAACAAGCCCAGGCTGTTCCTGGATAAAAAAATCAGTCATTCTTCTTTGTAATGCAGCCCTGCTCATCATAGCGGCTCTTTGTACAGAATCTCCCTGGAAACGGGGCCTGTTTCCCTGTGCAGGCGCTGTTGACTTTGCCATTTTATCAAGACTGCTGTCAGCAAAACGTTCAGCATCAGGTTCAAAAGAAGGTTTTAATACGGCAGGCGACCAGGTCATTACAATTTTTCCTTTCAGTTTACCGGCATATTGCATCAGTTCAATGCTGTCTTTTGCTTTTATCAGTATCACTTCTCCCTGTAAAGTTTTTTTGCCGGGAGTGCTACCTGTCCATGCACGGGGCACGGCAATAAAAGGGACGTAATAAGGTGAGGTCATAGCCACATAACATTTTTCCTGCTGCCAGCCTTTTCCGAATTCACCCCAGGGTTCAAGGACGGCATTCAGCAAACCGATCCTGGTTAATTCATCTTTGGCCCAGTTTGCAGCCCGCATAAATCCCGGAGAGGCCGTTAACCGTGGACCGCTTACATCCGCAAGGTGAAAAGCAATATCCATTACTTTTGAATTTTTGGTACCCTCCTCTTTTATTTTATTGATCACCTCCGCATCAGTTTTTTCCTGGGCAGAAGTAATAAATACAAAAGAGAATGCCAGGAGGAAAGCAATTGTTTTCTTCATTGTCTTGATTTTAGGAAAAGGGAAGTTAGTTCTTTTAGAAAATAACCGCCTTTAAAAAATGAACGGTAGTAAAATCTGTTCAGAAAGATGTGTAAAAAATAGTTGATTTATTCTAAAAATATTTACTTTGACCCTCTTAATTAGCGTCTTGCCCTTTTGAAATCATTTTGGATTTTTTGGAGTACCTGATCCCTGCCCTGTTTATTTTATTTATTTAACCAAAATAAAAATCAACATGAAAAAATTACTATTTATTATTTCAGCAGGTTTCTTTTGCCTTCTTATTTCCTGCAACAGTAAAAAAGAAGGCGGCATGTCCGCTACTGCCAAAAAAAACCTGGAAGCTAATGAGGCTATCGTTAAAATGTTTGAAAGCGGTGATTGGAGCAAAGTCGGTGATTATATTGCAAATGATGCCGTTGACCATGCGGGTCCTAAGGGTGATATTGTAGGTCTCGACAGCATCAAAGCATATTTTAACCAGATGGGTCAGATGATGACTAACATGAAAAATGAAATCGTAAAGACCCTGGCAGACGATGAATATGTCATGTGCTGGTTGAAAGGCAGTGCAACTGCAAAAATGGATTTACCGGAATGGGGTATGAAAGCAGGTCAGTCACATACTGGCAATTCAGTTGAAGTCGCCAGGTTCAAAGACGGTAAAGTAGTAGAGCATTGGAGCTTTGTTGATCCCGTGGAAATGATGAAGATGATGGCCCCCCCTCCGGCAACAATGGATACAACGAAACACAATTAAGTATAAAAAACTATGCAAAAACCGGGTCGAAGTGACCCGGTTTTTTATTTTCAGGTTAATTATTCACATTCACCACATAAACCGGGTCCTGCCGGCAGGATGTAGCAGCGGTGCAAAGATTGGACATGCTCAAACTCACAGTAGTGGTTTGTGCTTCTGCAATGATCTTGTCCCAGCTTGGAGTTGTACCCTGAAATTTGCTCAGGTATTTTTCCATCGAAATGATAAGGTTAGATGTAAAATATCCCCCTACGTCTGTATTGCCATAGGCATATTGCCCCTTCTTAGCCGCCGTGGCCAAAATAGAACCCTTTGATTGCATGAAAAGATTGGTACAAAAAGATTTGTCCCAGCTCAGTAATGATTTGGCTGTAAGCGCAAAACTCTTTCCTTCCGGTTTCAGGGTGCCTAAACTTGAATTGCAGCAATCCGAAATGATCAGGTTCAGCCTTGCATTTTTCGCCTTGATCTTATCATGTACATCTGCCACATTAAGTGTGGCCACCGTTATATCCTCAAACCGGCTTTGACGCAGATCAAACTGGGGATATAGCTTTGACGATTGCTGATCATTGCTGTAACCATGGCCGGAATAATAAAAAATGACAATATCGTTCGTACCTGGTTTTAAATTATTCAATGCCGTTTCCACATTGGCTTTTCCAAACTTACTGCCGCTGATCTCCACATAATTCAGCGGGAGATTTAAAAATGTAGATACATCCTTTATTTCACTGTAAATATTATTTACATCTTTTTTTACACTGCTGCCGATACGGGGATCTTCGGTATTAGCCACTAAAATAAAATGAATTTTTGCTGGCGTTGTGGCAGGAGTATTGGCCGGGGTTGTATTATTGCCCGGAGGAACAGGTGGTTTTACAGTGCTGGTTACGTTATTCTGGGGCGGGAACAGGTTGGTATAAAAGCTCTCCTTTTCTAAAAAATACTGTTTCACATAGGCCTTTGTAAGATCGGCCGTATTCATCACTTTCATAGCAAGGATCTTACCCTGTTCATATGTTCCGTCCTGGTTCAGGGAAGTAACTCCCCAGGGTTTAAAATTTTTATCTTCAGCTCTTTTCTTGAACCATAAAACATCTGGGTTATAGGCTTCATTTGTTTTGTTGCCCGATGTGTTAATGATATACCGGGGGCTCTTTCCTTTGAACTGTAGCGTAAGATGCGGCAGCCCGTCTATCTTCGATCTTCCCTCTACCTCATCAAATTCCATATCCACCACATAGATTTCAGTGTGGGTTTTATTGGAATACCGCACACGCATAAAACCCGTACCGTTGCCATATCTCACCAGCATGGCCGTATATTTCGGGAAATCCGTCAGGTTCTTAAACTCATAACTGATCTCATAGATCGTAAGGGAAAATCCCTGGATGCTGAATAGAAGCGCAACAATCAACACAAAAAAAATTCTCCGGACTTTCATTTGTTTTAGGTTTATTGGCTGGGTAAAAGACTCCTCAATTTAATTATTTTCCTCAAACTTCGGGGAGAAATTATCATAACTGCCTCCTCCCGGGCAAACTGGCATCATGTATCCCGGTTTACTTCCCGTATATTTAATTCCTTAAAAAAATTGTATGCCAAAAAACAAACTATTCCTGGTTATGCTTTTTGTGATTTCATCCTGCGGCCAAGAGCAGAACAAACCGGTAGTTTACGATGCAGTAACTATTGATAATGTTTGTGAAAAGGATGATAAAGGAAAATTACTGCATGAAAATGTTCAGGTGGAAGGTTTTTTAACTATGCCCGGGGAAATCAATAACATTTGGGGTGGTTCGATAAAAGTAACGCTGCATGAAGCTCCGAATACAGGCCAAAGTATCGAAACGAGTATCTGGGTTGACACTGCCGGGAAAAACCGTATCATTCTTAAAAGTATATATTATACCGAGGAGACTTTAAAGATGGCCGATAAGGATGGCAACCCGATCAAGTTTTCCGATAAAGTGTTGTTACAGGGAACTCTCTTTTCACAAACTTCAGGTAAATCTCCCGGTTGCTATATCGACGTTACAAATATTCAAAAATCCCCAACACCAGATGATATACCGCTTTACCGTCCCGTGAATAAACAAATGAATGAGACATTCAGCTTTGCTGGAGTCAGTTATGTGGTCAGGGCCGCAAGATTTGCAAAGACTGCCGGTAATGAAAGTTATTCTGTCACTGCCCATGGCATTTTCTTAATCCTTGAAATGGAAATAAAAAATACAAGCGATGCTGCTGTATATCCGGGGGAGGATGTCAAGTTAAAAGATGACAAAGGAATGGAATTCGCCGAGTCAGATGACGGAGGAGGCGCCCTGACTACGGCAGACCAGTTTGGGGATATTTTCGTTGGCATAGAACCGCATCAAAGCAAGACCCGGGTTTTGATCTTTGATGTGCCTGACAAGAAAACCTGTTACCTGCATATAGCCCAAAATTCGGGGCGTTCAAAATCAGCAGTTGTAACAATCCCCGGCAATTAATTGTCATAACCCGGTTCTTTAAGTACAACAGACCTGGTAATACTGTAGTGTATTTTTCAATTGCAGAAATACGGATCAGCCGGATTACCATTATTAGCCGGGTAACAAAAATGCAGCTTCCTGCTGGTAACACCGGTAATAAACGCCTTTACATTATTTCCTTTTTTACTTTCCGGGGCTTTTCCATTTAGCCCTGCGCCGGGGGGTATATTATAAATAAATATGGTTTCACTTTTAACAACCTTCTTATCCTTTTTCATGTAATCAACCCTTACCGTCACTTTGTCCAGCATAGCATTGGTGCCGTTGTAAACAGGCACATTAAAAGCATCTATTCCATCTCCATTTGTATTATAGGCAAGCTTTCCAAATGTTATGTATCCCGGCCAGTTATTCCTGAACTCCTTCTCCTTTGCGGCAGCAGCAGCCAGGGCGGCCTGTATTTTTTTCTTTTCCTCTTCAGCTTTTTTCTGTGCTAATTTCTGTGCTTCTACCTGCTTCGCTTTGATTTCAGCAGGAGTTGGTTTTGTTGCTACAGGCTGTACCGTTGTCTTTGTTGTTGTAACGGTTGCAGGTTGTGTAGTAGTTGGCGTAACTGTAGTTGTTGTAGTTGTGGCCGGAGTTGTTGCCTCTAGTTCATTAATCGTAACAGTTGTTATTTCAGTCTTTGCAGTATCGTCTGCTGAAGGAATTACTGAAGTTGTTTGTTCAGTCGCCGGTTGCTGCATGGTTGTAATTCCGGTACTGTCAGTTACGGGGGTTATTGTTGTCATACTGTTGTTACTCCCTTTATTCTTCTCCATATCCTGGTAAACTAAATACCCAACAGCGCCCAACAGGAGCAATCCAAGCACATATGACAACCATGCTGTACTTTTTTTTGCAGATTTAGCAGGCGCTTTTGCTGCCATAACTGTAGCAGCAGCGGCCGGAGTTTCAGTGGCAGTAACTGCAGTGGCTGCAACAACTGTTACCGGTTTTACTTGTTCAACCGCTGCGGGTGTAACAGCATGAAATGGCGGTGGAGTATGAACAAGAATGCCTTTCAATTCTTCCACTTGCCCGGCGGTGGTCCAATCAGGTAAACCATCATACCAAACAGGAGTTTCGGCCGTAATGTTTTTTGCCTGTAATTCTTCAAGGGTGAAAGGACCCTGTTGTGATGTTCCGTCATTGAAATAATACTTTTTCATGTTACTGGTTTACTGGTTCCAGGAGTAAATAAAACGAGACGGATATAGGAGGAATAAATAGGGGCCGGAAAGATGTATAAAGCTAAAATCTTTGTGAATATATGCCAAATTATACCCTGGTAATGATTGTGCCGGATAATTTTAAACCTGTTCAGGCCTACTTTGTTATTGGACTTTTAAAAAAATCCCTGCTTCCTTAAGTACTAAAACAATGAGTGGTTAGATAGTATTACTTAAACCTCAAAATCAGGTATGCCAAAAATAAAAGCCCGGTGCTTATATCTGCCCGCAGCTACTAATTTAGCAGGGTTAACAATATTTAATTCGTAAGTCAATTTACAATTTACATTGAGCCTGTGAAAGCGGGCTTTTTTGCCTTTGGAAGAGTATCATTTTTCTTTCTTATTCCCTCCAAAAGGAAAATGCTCGGCAAAACCCTGCCCTCTAACGATTCTGCCATCAGCGGTTTTTTTAATAACCGTGCACCTTCCTTCCCAATACGACGGGAAAAAATCACTTCTTTTCCGGGCATAAATCTCCTGGTTGTTCATATTGGCATCTACAAAAAAAGTATCCCGGCGGCCGGGAAGTATGAGTTTCCAGGCAGTGATATATTTATTGGAAGTGACCTTATTCTCCCACCAGGAGGATCTCAATATCTTCATCTCCCTGTAGGATGAGATTTTGCTTTGGTCGTTCAGTACATTGACAAACTGTTTCAGTGTTCTTCCCCTGCTGTTTCTGAATGAATATAGATTGTATTCTGTAGAGTCTTCCATCTGGAATGAAAACCAGTCCCAGCCTTTATCCATAACATAAAAATTACCCCATTGATGATCCATCCACGAACTACCGGTAACAGGCATAGGTGTGCCATCAATACTTACAACACCCTTCGTTTTTAACCGGGTGAGTGAATAATAGAATGACTCCCCTCCTTCAGGCATATCTATTTTACCATCCCCATTAACAAGCATCGGCGCTTTTTCAATATTCAATACCAGGTCTATACCTATGTTCTTCAACTTACCCTTTAGCCTGAATGTATGAAGACCTGCCTGTTCAATCACCTGCTCATTGCCATATGAAATACCAACTGAGTTTTTTTGAAATTTCACTTTAGAGAAAGGGTAAAAGATCCGGTCAAAGACAAACTGCTGATCCTTTTCATCAGTAAAGCTTACATGTGCAAAATAAACTAGTGCAGTGGCTCTGAACAGGCTAAACCCATATGAATAATTCTTACCTGAATCAGTGTTAAGATGGCCATTGAAATACCACCATTCTGTCAACGATCCCTTATGATTTCCATGGTCTGCAGGAAAATGAATGAGGGGGATAATTTTATTTTTAGGTGATTGACTTACATTTCTGGAAGAAAAAAAGCAGGCAGGTAGCAATAACAGGCAGCCGAATAGCCCCATTAACTTACGCGTAGTTTGTGTTGGCATCAAACTATATATAGAATTAATTCAGGCAAAGATAATACACGGGAAAGGGAACCGGTAATACTATGTTTTTTGCGAGGAGGATGAATGCATTTCTAAAACTTAAAATTCCACGTCACCGCCGGTAAAATCGGGAATAAAGAAACCTGCCTCGCTTCTACATTCAGATCCCCATTCAGGGCGCTGCCGGTCTGGTCAAAATAAATGAAGTAAGGATTAAGACGGCTGTACAAATTGTAAATGCTAAAGATCCAGTAGCTGCTCAGTTTATGTTTCTTTTTAGGTGTCGGTGTAAGCGTTGCAGAAAGGTCGATACGATGATAGGATTTCATCCGGTACTGGTTCAGCTTGCTGTATTCCTGTGTCAGTACTCCATTAATAATATAAAAACGTTCGGGCAGTGTAATGGCATTGCCGGTGCCATACACAAACACAGCGCCGAACTTCCACTTTTTATTTTTCTCATAATTAGCCACAACGGAAAGATCATGGCGGCGGTCATACTTGGTCGGATATTTTTCCCCGTCATTGAGTTGTGCAAATTTTCTCCATGTCCATGATAAGGTATAGCCCACCCAACCTGTAAAGCGACCTTTTGTTTTATTCACAAAGAATTCTGCGCCGTAGCTCCAGCCCCTGCCAAATACAAATTCATTCTCGGGATCATTCAGCGATGGCGTGTAGCCTTCCTGGTATTCCACCTGGTTCTGCATATCCTTATAATAAATTTCAAGAGATGTCTCATATTTATTATCAGCAAAATTTTTAAACAACCCTGCTGCATAGAGCCAGCTTATCTGCGGCTTGACAATATAAGTGCTGGGCACCCACAGGTCGGTTGGTAACGTAGTGCCGGAATTACTGACCAGATGAATGTATTGCAGGTTTCTTGTCACGGCTGCCTTCACCGAAGTTTCGTCATTGATGGCATAACGGATAGTGATGCGTGGTTCCAGGCCACCGTAAGTTTTTACCGGTTCAAAATCATTGTAAACAGTGCTATCCAATTTATTACCGTTTGCATCACGGATAAATTTAGTGTAAGGCCCGATCTGTGTGAAGCTGCTCCAGCGCAAACCATAATTTATTTTCCACTGCTCTCCTATTTCCCAGTCATCCTGCAAATAGATGGCTGTTTCTGCAGCAAACTTGGTTCCTTCGTTGTTGGGTATAAAGATGATCGAATCCTGCCTGCCAGTTACTACATTCGGAATAAACTTGTGATAGGTAAACAATCCCCCGAATTTCAATTTATGATTGGGCAGGGGGTAATAATCAAAATCGGTTTTTATGCTTCCATCCCGGATGCCGGAAGAAAGACCGATCTCGAAATTCTGTTGCACCGCAGAAAATTTAAACTTATAATCATTGAACAACAAGGTAGTATTTGAAAACAACCGGCGGTTGAACACATGGTTCCAGCGCAGGGTGGCCGTTGAATTGCCCCAGGGAATATTGGTTTTGAAAGAACGTTTGGAATTATTGAAATCAAATACATCCCTGCCGAAATAGCCGCTTGCGTACAAACGGTCTTTTTCAGAAAAACGATAATTTACTTTTGCATTCAGGTCGTAAAAGAAATAACCGGAGCCATAGAAGGCGCTGGTTTTTTTAATAAATGGTTTGGCCAGGGCATCGGCATATGTTCTTCTTGCTGAAATTATAAATGAGGCTTTATTCTTCTTCAGGGGACCCTGTATCGAAAACCGGGACGCTATCAAACCAATGCCGCCATCCATCTGGAGTTTGTTGATGTTCCCGTCTTTCATCGCTACATCTACCACCGAAGAAAGTCTTCCGCCATATTGCGCCGGCATTCCACCTTTGATCAGCGATACATTTTTAATAGCGTCTGAATTAAAAATGGAAAAAAATCCAAACAGGTGACCGGTATTGTACACCACGGCATCATCCAGTAAGATCAGGTTTTGATCAGGCCCGCCACCCCTGACATAAAAACCTGCATTACCTTCTCCTGCATTGCGAACTCCCGGTAAAAGCTGGATAGCTTTCAATAGATCCACCTCGCCCATAAAAGCAGGAATGTTTCGTATCTGTGTCATGGACAGATCCACTTTTCCCATCTGGGCATTCTTTACGTTGGCATCACGACGCTTGCTGTAAACGATCACTTCATTGTTAAAGGAGGATTTGGAAACTATTTCGAAGTTGAAGGATTGGTTGTTTTTCAAATCAACCTGTATTGATCTCCCCTGGTAAGAAATATGGGATACGCTGATGGTATAGGCTCCTTCATTCAGTGTGATGGAATAAAAACCATATTGGTTACTGGCTACTCCTTTTGATTGGCCGTTCACAGAAACAGTTGCCCCGATGATCGATTCACCGGAAAGACTGTCTTTTACATAACCATTTAAAGTGAAGCGTGTTTGTGCAGATGCTGAACACAGCAACAAGGACAACAAAACACAACCGGCAATTTTTTGCATGAGAATTTTACGATCAGTTTACTTTTTTAATGGTTCCGCGGTGGATCAAATTTAATCGTGTCCTTCGGCCCGCCGCAGCTCAGCATTTTATCGCCATATTGAGGGTCTTTGCTGCCGAGGTAAGGATTACGTACATCTTTTGTCCTGCTGAGCCAGTTACCGGGTCTGTCTTCACCAAAAGCCATCGGGCATTCCTGCCAATATGCTTTTGCCCGGTCATATTTTACAGCGATCAATAATGTGCGCAGGTTATCGGAAAGAATATTCAGCGAACCTCTTTTTTCGGCAATGGAAGGATCGGCCAGTATGGATGCCACTTCCGTTTTTGCATTAGCCAGTGGATCAAGCGCCGATTCGTAGATGCCGGTAGTGTCCTTTTTCAATTCATCCAGGTCCAGGCTGCCCAATGATATCCTTAATTCATTACCGGAAGTATTGATAATGGCAGTGTCCCAACCCACAAAACCTTCTGTCATTTTATAATAAGCATTCAATATATCTCCCATTGACTTATTAAATGCATCACTATGTTTGCTTACGGGCAAAGAGGCTGGCTTTGGGCCTGAATTATCAGAACCGCCTTTTGTGGGATAAAAAAGAATACGGATGGTACCACCCAGCAAGAGCAGGATGGCAAATAACATGGTCAGGCCATTAACCCCCTTCGTATTTTTTACAAAAATCCGGGTGATGCCGAGGATAATAATCAGTGCCGGTAATACAATTCCGAGTATATCTATGATCTTTTTTGTCATGCGGCCTGAAAGTTTCCGGCAAAGATAATAGCCCATTGCCGGAAGTGGTAATGCTTTATTTTTGCAAACTTGTTAAAAAGAGAAGTCAGTAAGTCATAAAAGTCAAAGGGGTCATTTACGAATCCCATTTGACTGATTTGACCCATTTGACCCATTTGACCTATTTGACCTATTTGACCTATTTGACTAATATGACTGATCTATGCTGGCAGGATTACAAAATGTAACATTCGAATTCGGCGCAAGGGTTCTTGTAGAAGATGCCACCTGGCATATTCAGCCCGGGGAAAGGATCGGCCTGATCGGCTATAACGGTACCGGGAAGTCCACTTTATTAAAACTTTTGGTGGGCGAATACCAGCCCTCGAAAGGAACCGTGGAAAGAAGCCGCACTACGTCTATTGGCTACCTGCACCAGGATCTGTTAAGTTTTGATACCAACGACTCCATCCTGCAGGTGGCGCTCTGCGCCTTTGAAAAAGTATTGCAATTAGAAAAAGAAATTGAAGAACTCGGAAAAGAATTAGAAAGAACAGGTGATGAAAAAACATTGCACGATTACAGCGATAAGCTGCATGAATTAGAAACACTGGGAGGTTATAACATTCATCATAAAACGGAGGAAGTATTACAGGGATTGGGATTTGAAAATAAAGATCTGAACCGGCCTTACAGGGAATTCAGCGGCGGATGGCGAATGAGGGTGTTATTAGCAAAAATGATCCTGCAGCAACCCGACCTGCTTTTGCTGGATGAACCGACCAACCACCTTGACCTGCCTTCTATTGAATGGCTGGAAAAATATTTACAGCATTACCAGGGTTCCGTGGTGATCGTAAGCCACGATAAATATTTCCTGAACCGGATGGTGACAAAGATCGTGGAAGTGTACCAGCAGCAGTTGCACATTTACAATGGCAATTATGATTATTACGAAAAGGAAAAAGCCATCCGGATAGAAATGCAACAGAAAGCTTTTGAAAATCAGCAGGATTATATCAGGCAAAACGAACGATTGGTGGAGCGGTTCCGGGCCAAGGCCAGCAAGGCGGCCATGGCACAAAGTATCATTAAGAAATTAGATAAACTCGAAAGAATTGAAGATGCAGAACTGGTAAGACCCAATATCCGCATCAACTTCCGGGTGGATAAAACACCGGGAAGAGTGCTGGTAGAGTTAAAAGATATTTCCAAATCATTTGGCGAAACAAATATTGTTGAACATACCTCTGCCGAAATTGACCGGGGAGATAAGATCGCATTGATCGGCGCCAATGGAAAAGGCAAGTCCACCCTGCTGCGTATCATTGCCGGTGTGGAAACGTTTAAAGGCGAAAGAAAATGGGGACATAATGTGGAAGAAAGCTTTTATGCACAGCACCAGTTGGAAGCACTAAATATCAACAACACGATCATTGAAGAAATGAAAGAATGCGGCAGCCAGATGACAGAACTGGAATTAAGAAGTTTGCTCGGTTGTTTTCTATTCAGCGGCGATGATGCAGATAAGAAAATAAAAATATTAAGCGGAGGTGAAAAAGCGAGAGTGGCCCTGGCAAAAACAATTATCAGCAAAGCCAACTTCCTGATGCTGGATGAACCTACGAACCATCTTGATATGCACAGTTGCGATCTGCTTATTGAGGCGTTGAATAAATACCAGGGAACTTATATCCTGGTGAGCCATGATCGTTTCTTTATTTCCAAAACAGCCAATAAGATCTGGGAGATAGACAATCATAAGATAAAAGAATTCAAAGGCGGGTATGAGGAATGGATGGCCAGGAAGGAACGTATGGCAAAGCAGGAAATGGAGAACAAGAAGGAAGAAGGCACAAGGAACAAGGCACAAGGTGCAGGGCACAAGGAACAAGGAACAAGACACAAAAGTCCGAAGGAACCAAAAAGGGAAGCCGTGGCAATTCAAAAGCATGTAAATACTGCTATAGATAAAGATGCTAAAAAGGAATTACAGAAAATGCAGAAAAGGTTTCAGCAATTAGAAGAACAGATCGCCGGGCTGAACGCAAGGAAAACAGCATTGGAATCTTCGCTGGTTGATCCGGCCGTATATTCGGATAAAGCAACATTCAGGCAGGCTGAGGAAGCGCTTAAAAGATCAGGTGATGAATTAACTGCCCTGAACAAGGAATATGAGAAAGTGTTTGAGAAAATCCTGGAGCTGGAGCAGAAGCATTAATGAGATTCACTGAGTTTTCCTCTTATTTCAAATGCCAGGTAAAATTTGCCTTCATTAAAATAAATATTCATTCTGAACGCAGCAAATGCCGAACGTGTTTCAGCAGGATCAGTAAAATACCATGAATTGGTAAATGGCTGATTATTGATGATGGAGGTCTCTGTTCTTGCATATAAGGGTTTATCAAAAACAGTAAGGATTGCATCCCGGAGATTCGTCGCCCGTTGATCAACTTTCAATCTTACTTTATCGGATTCAAAAAAATAAACCACATAGGGATTGCTACCTGAAACAGGAAAAACAATCTTGCCTGAATCGGCCAGGGGAAGCAACAGTTTTACTTTGTATTCGCTTGCAAGTTCTTCAAATTCACTTTTCCTCTTATCCCCCCTGTAATTTATAAACCCGGCCTGTGCATCTTCATAAATATTTTTAAAATCTGTATAAAACGCAGCAGCAGCAAATTCATTCTGCCCATATACTTCCGACACGGTAAAAAGAAGGAAGAAAAGAATAATTCTTTTCATACGATAAAATTACACAACTGTTTCTTAACGGGCATGTCATTTGGAATATTTCAGGTAAAATATGTAACTTTTACATCCTAAACCCTGCGATATGAAATCCAGAATGCTTTTACTGGCAGGATTCTCATTCTTTTTTTCTGTCATGTCCATGGCACAAACCCAAAATGATCCTTCAGCAGAAACGGAAAATGGCACCGTGTTTTTGATCCGTTCCACAGGGTTTGACGGTAGCGCTGCTGCGTTCAGCGTTTTTATTGACGACATATTGGTTTGCAGGTTAATGAATGATTATTATTCCGCCCATCTCATTGCCCCGGGTGTACACAGGTTTTCAGTTCAGTTTGCAGGAAAAAAACCAAAAAATAATTCGGAAAAATTAGCCGTCAATATTGAAGCCGGGAAAAAATACTATATACAGCTTACATTTCAAGCTGGCGTATTTTCCAGTAATGTTTATTGCCAGGAAATAACAGAAAATTCTGCAAAACAGACATTTAAAAAACTCAATGGCAATGGCAGCTGTCAGTAGGTCATATTTTGACGACTCAATCAGCTTTTGCTTTTATAAAATCACTTACCAGGTAACCGGCCAATTTTCCACTGGCAGCATCCGTTCTTCCATCAGCAAGCCTGGTAGCGCCTTCGCAGATGTGGAAATAAGCAGGTTTGGAATCAGCAGCAGCAAAGGAAACATATTGTCTTGCATGTACCGGTGAAAAACCAACAGGCGTCATGGCGCTGCTGAGTGTGTTTTGTATACCGTCAAGGTCAATATCAATGCCGGTTAGGGTATCTTCAGTAAATCCGGTGGCATGAGATACGGCCTGCATGAAGGTTCTTTTTTCATGAACAAAAATGTCTTCAAAGGTTATGCAGTCAATAAAGGGGTTGTTCACCATATCAATGCAAACATTCTGAGGCAGATAATTTTCATGCAACCCAACTATGCAGTATTTCTGCAGGTAACCGTCTTCTTCTGCATAACGGAATGCATTGCCGCTATGTCTTCCTTCCAGGGGTCTGTAATCAGCATGTGCATCGAGATTGATACAATTGATCTGTGCCAGGGGAATCACCCCGGCTTTATGCCATCCTTTTGATGCACCCTTTATCAGCGGGTAAGAATTATTGTGTCCGCCGCCAATCACCAGCGGTATCTTCTTTGCTTCCGTGATCATCTTCGCCAGTTGTTCCACTTCATTATCCACTGCATTCACGGCATGACGGTATGCCTCGATCTTTTCATCATCGGTTTTTGCCGTAGTATCGATCAGGTATTGAATGTCGCCGAAATCAAAATGACCGATCAGTAATACTTCTCCCCCATCAAAAAAATCATTGCTCTGTATGTTAAGGAATGATTGAAGAAAAGGGATCCACAAAGTATCTGTACCACCAATTCCAAGGTTTCCTTTTGCTCCCAGGTCTTCCGGTATACCGAACAATACATACTTCGCATTGGATAATTTCAGTGAGGCCGCTATATCACCGGTATCTTTTATTACCTGGAGCCTTTCACCCAGCTTGGTTTCAAAGCGGCGGACCTTTGTCAGCGAAAGAACTTCTGCTTTGCTATATATTTTCAGGTGCTGCATAGCCAATTGCTTTTTTACAGGCTCTTCTGCTTCCTTAAGATCCGATCTTTTCATTGACTTTTTTTAAAATTTCGGTTTCTAAAGCTATCGTTTTGTTCTCAATTTCTTTTCCCTTTGCAATAATATCATTTACAAAATTCTTATCATCATAGCCCGCCGCATTGATGCGTACATTCATAAATGCTCCAATCACAGCGCTGCGGGCACAGAGGGCACCCACTCCGGCATCCGTAACAGAATTCGGATTGCCCAGTTCCACCATTGCCTTTATAACTTCCATGCTTTCATAAGAACTCTGCATCACTTTAAAAGGGATCTCGATCGCCAGCCTTGTCGCCACCTGTATTGCTTTTGCTCTTGTGGTCTTCTCTCCATCCGTACCCTTCGGCAAACCCATCGCATTCATGATCTGATTAAATGCTTTTGTATCCGCATCTACTAACCGAAGCAATTCATCTTTATATTGCTGGCCTTTTTCTGCCCAGTTGCTGAATTCTTCCCATCTTTCATCCCAGCCTTTTTTGTGCGATGAAAGGTTGGCCACCATCGTTCCCAATGAAATACCAAGGGCGGCAACATAAGCAGATATTGAACCACCACCCGGGGCGGGACTTTCACTGGACGTTTCATCAGCAAAATCAGTAAGCGTCATACTTACTAATTGACTGTCGGATTTATTTTTAAGCATATATTCAATAATTTTTTCTTCCGGTTTGAATGGGCCCAATTCATCCAGTCCCAATGATTTTACAGCGATCCTTACCAACTCCTTTTCTGAAACACCCGCGGAACGTTTCTGCTTTTTCAGAAAATATTTTCCTGCATCCGTCATTGCCTTCAATGGAATCAATCCCACCAACTCGCTTCCCGTCACTCTAATCCCTCTTGCGTCCGCTTTTTTACACACTTCATCAAAAGCAATATGCACCGGCGTCACATTGATATTGGTAAGGTTGATACTTATCTGTGCAATGCCATACTCTTTAATATACCAGCCGATCGCTTTTACTGATTTCAAGGTTCCGGGTTTGTTCAGCTTCACCCCGTTTTCAACAACTGTTCTGCCAGCCTCTCTTATATCAAATGCAATCGCATTGGCACGGCGGGTGGAAGTTGTATTCAGGTTCACATTATACGCCACGAGGAAATCCCTGGCGCCGATAACCGTTGCTCCGCGTTTAGCATCAAATTCGGCCGGGCCAAAATCAGGTTCCCATTCCGGTTGCTTTATTTTTTTAAAGAACCCCTCGTATTCACCGGCACGGATGACAGATAAATTATTTCTTGCTTTATCAGGTTGTGCCGCTTCATATAAATAAACAGGCAGTTTCAATTCCTCTCCCACTCTTTTGGCCAGCTGCTGTGCATACTTTGCAGTTTCTTCCATCGTAATGTTTGCAATAGGAATTAATGGACAAACATCCGTGGCGCCCATTCTCGGGTGCTCGCCTTTGTGTTTGCTCATGTTGATCAGCTCACCGGCTTTTTTAATAGCCCGGAAAACGGCTTCTACAACGGCTTCAGGATTGCCCACCAAAGTGACAACAGTACGATTCGTAGCTTTACCCGGATCAACATCCAGCAAACGTACGCCTTCCACCGTTTCTACCTGGTCGGTGATCTGTTTAATAACACTCATATCATTCCCTTCGCTGAAATTGGGCACACATTCAATGATCGGCTGCATATTTTCTTTACCGTTTGAACTGCTAAGATATTGTTTGCCCCCCGAAGCATAAATTTTATCGGAACATCAAACAATTTGAGTTGCGGAGGTGGATTTGCAGGGCAAACCAGGGCCAGTTGGTATTTGTCCCGTAGGATCACTTCATGGGTAGAAAGAATCACCGGTTTGGCGGGTGCCCCGTAGTGACAGCCAGTGCTATTATTTCTTATTCGCGATTGCAGCAGATCCTGACTTTATTAATTCCATTAAACTTTTAAGTAATTATTCCTTCTCAATGCATAATTTTCAGATTCATACCATTGAATTTCCATACACAGTATGCGATTATCAAAAATTACAAAGATTCTTCTTTGGGGAGCTAATATCTGGTTTTTCGGAGAAGGCCTGCTGGGTCCGCTTTTAGCGGTCTTTACAGAAAAAATAGGAGGAGATATACTGGATATCAGTTGGGCCTGGGCGATCTTTTTAATTGCTACAGGGGTATGTTATATCATTACCGGCCGCCTGATCAATGGCAAGTCCATGAAAACAAAAGTAGTTTTAATGATAATTGGGTATGGACTGAATGCAGTATTTACATTTTGTTATTTGTTTGTCACCACTCCCGAACAACTTTTTATTGTCCAGGCATGTTTGGGCGTTTCAGAAGCTCTCGGTTCTCCTACCTGGGATGCCTTGTATGCCAAAAGTTTAAACGAAACCAACGATGGCTATGCCTGGGGCCTGGCCGGCGGGCAATCACAGATCGTTACCGGCGTGGCCATTTTAATTGGCGGCTTCTCTATATATTATTTATCATTTGAATTTCTTTTTATACTAATGGGGATCATCCAGGTCATTGCTACTATTATCCAGGCCAGGATACTCCTTATAAAAAATGAATAATAAACCCGCCGGTCTCCCCGGCGGTAATAGGCAACAAGGGCTTTGTTGATAGGCCGACAGGAATAAATCCTGCCTTGCAATTATGTTCTATCTTTAACTGTAGGTTTTAAATTATTCTTTCATCATGGATGATATCCAGGCTCAACCCGATGCTGTGCCTGAACAGGTAAGACAGTTGGCTGCAATCATGTTTGCCGATATGACCGGCTATACGGCCATGATGCAGGAAGACGAGCAAAGAGCAAAAACGCTCCGTAGCCGCCAGAAACATACTCTTGAAAATTTCGTACCGGCCTTTAATGGCAGGATCATCCAGTATTTTGGAGATGGCACACTAAGTATCTTCGGCAGCGCCATTGATGCAGTAAAAGCCGCTATTGAAATACAAAAAGAATTACAAAAAGAACCGAAGGTTCAGTTGCGCATCGGCATCCACTCCGGCGAGGTGGTACATGATAAAGACGGGTTATATGGCGATTGTGTAAACCTGGCTTCCCGCATTGAAACCTTAGCAGTACCCGGTTCGGTTTTTATTTCTGATAAAGTATTTGACGAAGTAAAAAACCAGAAAGATATTACCACTGTATCGCTGGGCAGGTTTTCATTAAAAAATGTTAAACGGCAGGTTGATATATATGCAATTACAAGTGACGGGCTGGAAATACCCACTACCGCACAACTGGGTGCAAAGACCGGTTCGGAAAAAAGCATAGCCGTCCTCCCTTTTCTCAATATGAGCAATGATCCGGAGAATGAATATTTCAGCGATGGGATGGCAGAGGAAATACTGAATGCGCTGACAAGAGTGGAGGGTATCCGGGTTACTTCACGCACTTCATCTTTTTCATTTAAAGGTAAAAATGAGGATGTAAGACAGATCGGGATGAAACTGGGAGTGACGGCTGTACTGGAAGGCAGTGTTCGAAAGGCAGGAAAAAAAATTAGAATAACGGCCCAGCTTATCAATACCGCCGATGGATACCATATCTGGTCAGAAGTATATGACAGGGACCTGGAAGATATTTTTGAAGTACAGGATGAAATATCGCTGAAGATACTCAACCGGTTAAAAGAGAATTTCGCCCCGGTAAAAGCGCATGATCCGATCATTAAACCTGCAACCAGCAATATTGAAGCCTATAATATTTACCTGAAGGGCATTTATCACTGGAATAAATCAAACCCGGAAGAGATCAAAATTGCCATTAAAAATTTAGAAGAAGCGATTGGGATAGATCCAAAATTTGCAGACCCTTATTGTGTTTTATCCTACTGCTATTCTTATTTAGGCTCAACCGGGTTAATGAACCGGCCGGATGCATTTGCGAAAGCAAAAGATTATACACTGAAAGCTATTGAGATCAACCCTAATCATGCTAATGCACATCTTTCACTCGCCACGATATCATTTTTTCACAATTGGGATTTCGACCGTGCAGAAGAGTCTCTCCAAAAAGCATTAAGCCTGAATCTCAACTCCTCATTGATCAACCAGATCCATGGCTGGCTCCTGATCGCCAAGGGTGATTTTTTAAAAGCAATTGAGAAAATGGAACAGGCTTTATTGCTTGACCCCCTCTCGTTGCCGCTGATCTCCACGCTTGCAGATGCTTATTCATTTGCCGGGAAATTTGAAGAGGCGCTGGTACAGTATGACAAAGTGATTGAAATGAATCCCGGCTTCCGCCGGGCTTTTGAAGCAAAGGGAATGCTCTACCTGGCGAAAGGAGATTATGAAAAAGCTATAGAATTATTTGAAAAATATCAGAGCCTGATCGGTGATCCGCTGAAAGGTCTTAGTTCCCTCGGTCATGCTTATGCAGCAGCCGGGTATCCTGATAAAGCAATGGAAATAATTGAAAAAATAAAGCAAAGAGAAAAAAGAGAACCCGGGATTACACTAGATATGGATTTCGCATTTGTTTATGCCGGAATGAAAGACTATGATAAAGCTTTCCACTATTTAAACAAGACTTATGAAAACCGGATGGGCATTGCCTGCCTCGGCATGATATTCTGTGTAAGGTACCCCATGATGAATGAATTGAAATCAGATCCGAGGTTTAAAACCCTAACCGGGAGGATGGATCTGTAATCACCAGATAAAATTTATTTTAATGCGAAAAATTATACTGGGAGTTGCTGTAAGCCTTGACGGTTTTATTGAAGGCCCCAACGGAGAATATGACTGGTGCTTTACTGACCAAGACTATGGCATGAGTGATTTCTTTAAACGAATTGATACCCTGTTTATGGGCCGCAAAACTTATGAAATGCTGCAGTCAATGGGAGAAGCCGCCAGTGCTGGTATTCCTAAATTCAAAGAGTATATATTTTCCACCACTCTTGATAAAGTAAAAGAAGGAGCAACATTAATAAAAGAGGATGTGAAGGCAGAAGTGGAAAAGACTAAAAAAGAAAAAGGAAAAGATATCTGGCTCTTCGGCGGCGCAGGTCTTACTACTTCACTTATGAATCTTGGACTTGTTGATGAACTTTCATTAGCGGTGCATCCGATTATACTGGGAGCAGGCAAACCCTTGTTCAGTAATATCACTAAAAGGCGTCATTTAAAATTAATTGATTCAAAAACATATTTATCCGGGTTGGCTGCCCTCACTTATCACTTTGTGTGAAATAATGAGTCTGTATTTAAAAATTTTTTATTACAAAATGAGTGTCATTATTAAATCTGAAATTTCATTACTGCATCTTAACTACAGTTCCATGTATTGTTAATTTGTCATTGCAATCGCAGCTAAAGTTGTATATATTTTCAGTCATAGGTATGATCCTGTAAATTCTCGATATAAAATTACCCTTTCGCCATTCTTTTTTATTGGTCTATATCTGTGTCAATGGATATGCACAGTCCGACAACCACCTGATCTTTTCTTTTCTGACACCCCCCGTTAGGTCCTTTATTCCCAATTGTTTCTTCTTTGATCTTGTAATTTCCCAAATTCTGTTTGTACACGAATCCCGGTAAGCAAAATTGCCTGTTTTAAAAAGACCGCAATCAGGGGGAGTTCGTATGCAAATAGGAAAAGAAGGTTATAAAAAATGAAATTACGGCAACCAAAAATTGTTTCATATTATCTTATCCGGGTTCAATGAATTCTCCGCTGATCATCACCTTATCGATCAAATTACTTCCAAAAGCATAAGGCAAATAGGCAAGTGAAGGAACAGGTTTAGTAAAAATGAGATTCGCTTTTTTGCCAACAGTAATACTGCCCACTTCATTTTGCAGTTCCATCGCATAAGCTCCGTTGATAGTGGCGGCATTGATGGCTTCTTCCGGCAGCATTTTCATCTGAAGGCAACTCATGGATACAACAAGATTCATATTACCCGATGGTGAAGAACCGGGATTATAGTCACTTGCCAATGCAATGGCACAACCGGCATCAATCAAGTCCCGGGCAGGTTGAAAAGGCATCCGGAGAAAAAAAGCAGCTGCGGGTAAAAGGGTCCCGATCGTGTCAGAACCAGTGAGAGCTTTTATAGCAGCATCGTCTATAGTCTCCAGATGATCAACACTTAATGCCCCCAATTTTACTCCTATTTGTAATCCACCAGATAAGTTCAGCTGGTTGGCGTGAATCTTTGGTTTTAATCCATAACTCATTCCTGCCCGGCAGATGGTTTCTGTTTCTTCTGGCGAAAAAAAACCGGTTTCACAAAACACATCTATGTAATCGGCCAGTTTTTCTTTGGCAATCACCGGTAGCATTTCGTTTATGATCAAATCAATATAACCGGGGTGATTTTCTTTGTACTCCTGCGGGTATGTATGCGCCCCAAGAAAAGTTGATTTAATTAATAAATTTGATCTTTCCTTCAGCTTCTTTATCACCCGCAGCATTTTCAATTCGCCTTCAACAGTCAAACCATAACCACTTTTTATTTCAATAGCACCTGTGCCAAGTTTACTTACTTCTTCTAATCGTCTCCAGGCAAGATTGAACAATTCGTCTTCAGGTGTGGCATTTAATTTCCTGGCAGAATTTAAAATCCCACCGCCCTTTGCTGCAATCTCAGCATAGCTTAGTCCTTTTATCTTATCAACAAATTCCTCCTCCCGGCTTGCCGCAAAAACCAGGTGGGTATGAGAATCGCACCAGGCTGGCAAAACTGTTGCCCCCTTTGCATCAAAAACTGAAGACAACTGATGATGGACAGATTTTAGTTCCTCCATGCCAGCATATCTTTCGATTATGCCGTCTTCAATTTGCAACCAGGCATTTTCAATACATGGTAACACTGATAATTCTTTTCCACGAAGCAATTGGTTTTGCTCCCGGGTATTGACGAGTAGTTTAATATTTGTGATGAGCGTTGCAGCCATTTGCTGCTAATTTAGTTTTAAAACTTCAGGTAACTGCAAAAAGCCCAAAACAAAAAACCGTCAAGCCTGAGGTTTGACGGTTTTGAATATTCAGGTAATTTAAAATCAATAAGGCCAAATAACTGTATGAGGATTTCCGCCGGGTCCTGTCCAGATGATCTTCATATAATATGCAGCTAAACCGGGGCAGGATGTTGGATTGCCTGCAGCATCAAGACCAAATGTAACGTTGGCATTGAAAACCGGGGTTACATGATCAACTTTGCCACTTGTTAAACGGAAATTACAATCCTGGCGAACAACCAATGGCTGTGTTATAGCCGTTGTAAATGTGCGACCGAAACGATTAGTTCCCCATTCGGCAACGCCGGTTACAGCTCCTTCAGTATGTGTGCCGGTGCTGGTAATAACGATTCCATTATTATAAGTAAACACTCTTTGTTTTGCCACCTGCCAGCTGCGCTGTGAAGCATTATCAAAGGTTACAGACATATTGCTGCTGGTAATGGTATGCGTTATCGTTCCAAGCGTTGCTAAATTAATCAGCAAACCCCCGCTGACATTGGTATAAGTCTGGGCACCATTGATGGTAATACTTTTATTGTCGATGAGGCGGGTAATCCTCAGGTTCTGGATATTCACGTTTACGATTGCGCCGGGATTTCTCCAACGAACCCCCTGAGCCATGGTAATCACTACAACGCCTGTACGTGTAAGGTTGCCAAAACAATTGGCTCCGTTATACGTGATTGTAATTGTTCTCGGGTTGCTTATTGTATCAACAACAATGGTAGCATTACAGATCTGGATCTGTTCGCCACGTCCGCTGAAACCAGGAGTAACGTCAAGGGCTGCATCTGCATCATTGGCCACGGCATCCACTTCAGCAGAAAACCGGGATTGGTCATCAGAGTGAACAGATGATTCATTGGTATAGTCAGTGTCGGTGGAAGCGCTTTTTTGACAAGCTGTGAAAATTAAGGAAAAAGAAAAAATAATAGCTGCTAACGAAAGAATTCTGGCTTTCATACGTAGAGTTTTAGGTAAATTTATAAATTGACTGTCCATAGACTGACCATAAGGTTGCAGGTTTAACTATTGACGGTTTATTTGAAAAAAAAAGGATTGCTGATTCTCAGTAACGACCGGAAAGGTTTTTTAGTACTGCCCGGGGCGGTGAAATTTACCTGGTCAGGCCGTTTAAGCTTTATAATCCTTTTCAATCAACCAGGCTGACTGACCAGTAACTCCATGCAAAAAATGGTTTTGCATACCGGATTTGAGGGGTAGTTAACTATTAGTTATCAATAATCTCAGTAATCATCCATCCAATCTATTTTTACTTTGCGCCTCAACAGCTCAGTCACGGGCTTCCCGTTTTCGTCATAATCTTTTACTGCAATGAAGAACAGGTAAAGCGGTGTATACAAATTTTTAAGCTTTATAACTTGTCCCCCGGCCACATCATATAGTTCTTTGATATATTTGGTGCAAACAATACGGCCATTGTCGAGGGTGACAATGCTCCGGCTAAAAGGATGCCATTCAGCACTATCATTATAAAACCAGTATGACCAGCCTGTTTCGCTGAGACTTAATTCCTTATTCCCATTGAATTTATCCTCCTCCCGCAATTCCAGTATTTTAAGGTAAGAAAAGTCCCGAATGGGGCTGGTTTCAGTAAACCGGTAAACCGAATCCCTGATACTGGCAAAAACGTAAACACCATCCATGTTATCAAGCAAAACTTTAAATTTAAATCCCTTTCTCTTAAGCGTCAGGTTTGTTTGAAAATCATTTAATGTGAACGTCTCCTCCTGGCTCAACTTAATGACCACATGCTTTTCTTGTGAAAAACAAATAACAGGCGCTAATATTATCAGCGAAAAGATTTTATGCAGGTATTTCTGTGTCTTCATTTTTTGCCCTTGTGAACAAATTTAATCTTTATATATGAAAGATAACAGCCAAAAAATTAATGGACGGCAAGCGATTTCTTCATTAGCCAATCCATTTGGGGATCATTCCCTAACGGGAAATTATGCTCGCCAAATTTTTCAAACCCCCAACGGGAATAAAATTCAATAGCCCTGTAATTAGACTTCCATACCCCTAACCAGACTGTTTTTTTGTTTTTTTCGTTGGCAATAGCCAAACATTTTTCCATCAGTTTTTTACCTACACCTTTCCCGATCATTTCTTTTATGGAATAAATACGTTCTATTTCGATCGGGTTTTCCAGATCCTTTGACTCTTCTTTTATATGGTCGTTCATTTTAGCATAACCGGCCAGCCATCTATCATCATAAGCCAGCAGGAAAATACTAAAGGGATCCCTGAGTTCGGTTCGTATTTTTTCCACGGCATAATATTGAGCCATGTGCATATCCATATTTTCCCTGCTGTTTTGTGCAGCAAAGGTTTCATAAAAAGTCCTGCGGCTGATTTCCGCTATTAATTCTGCATCTTCTTCGCCGGCAAATCTTATTCCGATCATTGCAGCAAGCTATACTAATTTATTAAAAAATGGAATTGATGACCGGCCCGTCGCTCATTTTTCATTTTTTTTTGAATCCCCGCCTGGGTTTTCCGTCTATTCACATGAACCTGCCTGCAGTCAAAAAATCGTAAATACTCTACATTATTGAATGGGATAAATACTATAAGTAGTAGCTATTACACAATAAAGTGGCGAAAGGTTGCATGAAAAAATACAGTTTAATAATTTTATACCGTTTTTAAACAGAACCCTAAAATATCCTATATGAAACCTAAACTTTTACTTTGCCTTTACCTGTTTATTTACGTGAACCTCTCTGCACAGGTTGCCGGGCCCCGGAATCCCAATTCATTTTCCAATGCTGATCTTCCCGGGTATAGCCAGCAATGGACAGATATTGAAAATGTTGGATTGGAAGATGAGAATTATGCCAGTTTCGGAAATCTTCCCGGAGCATCCGGTAGTCATACCGATTACCTGCAGGTAAAAGATTTCGGCTTCCAGATACCGGCAGGAACCATCATAAACGGGATAAAAGTGGAAGTGGAATGTGCGGATCCCAATGCCCGCACATCTGACTACAGTGTACGTATTGTAAAAACAGGAAGTATAACCGGTGAGGAAAAAGCACAACGAACTCCCTACCCTTCTATTGACAAATACATCGTCTATGGTGGTTCCGCTGATCTGTGGGGGGAAACATGGGATTACAAATTTATCGACGATAATCAATTTGGTGTGGTCATTGCTGCCCAGCGAAATACCGATGATGATATAACAACGGATGGCCGGGTCAATAATATACGGATAACAGTTTATTATACTTTTATTACTCTCCCCGTAACACTGACCAGTTTTACCGCCACCCTGCAAAGCAAAACCGTGCAACTTAAGTGGAAAACAGCTTCGGAAAACAATATCAGTAACTATAAAGTGGAACGTTCCGCTGATGGAAGGAATTATAATTCCATAACCAGTATCCAGGGATTGAATATACCGGGTGCCAGTTATAGCTATAATGACAACAATCCCCTTTCCGGTGTTTCTTATTATCGCCTGAATATCCAGGGTGCTGCCGGTTACCAGAAATATTCACAGGTTGTCACTGTTAAATATAACCAGGGAAATCTGGTATCGCTTTTTCCAAACATCTGGCAAAAAGGAGCAGATCTGAATATTACCAATAATAATAACGAAAGGCTTACTGTTTATTTCTTCAATGCCGGCGGACAAGTATTATCCACGGCAATAACTGATACTAAACTGCTACCCACTGAAACCCTGGACAGCAGGATCGGGTTGATCTATTACAAAATAACGGACAGCAAAAAGAATGTTCTGGGGACAGGGCATTTGCTGGTTAACTAATGCAGATTTTTTTCATCAATTAATGAAATAGTAATATCACCGGGAATAAACCGGTGATATTTTTTATCCCTCCCAGCGGCATTCTTCCTTCCCATATCCCAAATTACCCTTTATTTTACAACCAACTTTATCAGCATAAGCGCAACACCCAAAAGTGGTATTTTTAGTTTCCCGAATCAATCCTACATTTAACATGGTGAAAAAATCACCCGTAAACCTTCACACTTCATTCACTTAAAACCTATAAAAATGAAAAAGCTTAGCTTAATTTTTATGACCCTTGTTTTATTCGGCAGTATAGCAAGGTCCCAGGTAACCGTTAACCCACAAACATGTACCTGTAATCCTAATGGCTTCAATCCCACCGTGGTCACCTTGAACGGTGTAACCAGTACTGTAAGATGCGGCCACCAGTTTAGCCTCAAATGTGGTGAACCCATCAAGATCAATGGTGGGTATAAATGTGTGGGTACCTGTCTCGTAAAATTTACAGCGGTATTAAAAAATGCTGTAACCGGTGTTGTAGTTCAAAACTACCCGGTATTTAATTATCCATGGGTTTACACATTCGCTGCTGCCGGTAATTACAAACTCGAAATAACGCCGATCTGCGGCAATACCCGTTGCACTCCCTGTGTTTTCTATTTTACCGTTACCTGCCCCCCTTCATGCGATTGTAAAGTAAACGGATGGCAGCCATTCACCGCCACTATTTCGAACAATCCCCCGATGACAGTAAACTGTGGTCACCAGTTTGGCGTTCCAAAAGGAAAAACATTTAAATTAGCTGGCAAATACATCTGTACAGGAACCTGTATAGCTAAATATTCAGCCATACTTAAAAACAATGTGACCGGCGCAGTAGTGCAAAACTACCCGGCATTCACTTTCCCATGGACCTATACTTTTGCAGTTGCAGGTAATTATAAACTTGAAATAACACCCATCTGCGGCGATAAAAGATGTACGCCCTGTGTATTTTATTTCACGGTGAATTGATTGAACAGGTCATTGATGAAAGAACGAAGCTTCTTCAAATTTGAAGAGGCTTCGTTCTTTCATGTATTTTGTAACTTAACAGTTAACAGGAACAAATGCTTCTCTGGATACGAGCCATCTTTTTTACCATATTGGTTCCCGGCATCGTGGCCGGATATGTTCCTTATTTGTTGAAGCGAAACCGCTTGCCCGATTTGATCATCGGCAACTTTCACCGGGCAGGTCCTATTGTAATGGGATGTGGCATTTTGATTTACCTGCTTACCCTCACCTCTTTCTTACTGCGTGGCAAAGGCACTCCTGCCATTTGGTTCAGCAAGGCCATCAGTTTTATCATTGGTGAAGAACCCATGAAAATGGTCTCATCCGGGTTGTACAAATATTCAAGAAACCCAATGTACCTCGGTGTAATAACAACGGTTGCCGGCGAAGGAATTTTCTTTCAACATTCAATCCTGCTTTGGTATACGTTTGCTCTCTTTATCATTTTTACTTTGGTGGTAATATTTATTGAAGAACCGCACCTGGAAGAAAAATTCGGAGAAGAATACAAGAAATATAAAAAGCGAACAGGAAGATGGCTTTGAAAACCCCCTAAAAGGAAGTGAGAAAACCTTCCGGCCTCCCGGAAAATTTCAATTCAATATACAATATCCCATCAACACGCTGACTTCCGACTCTGAACCCCCGACGACAGATTCTCAATAACCATCGCACTCGCCACAGTTCCCCCATACGTCCCACCGGTTCCCCTGAAGGGGAGAATATCAGTAAATATTTTCGACGACCATAGCAGATGCGCCCCCTCCTCCATTACAGATGCCCGCCGCACCATACTTCGCATTATTTGCTTTTAGCACATTGATTAATGTAACAATGATCCTAGCGCCGCTGCAACCCAAAGGGTGACCAATTGAAACCGCTCCACCATGCGCATTCACTTTTGCCGGATCCAGTTTCATCCGTTTTGTATTTTCAATACCCACCACAGCAAAAGCTTCATTCAATTCCCAATAAGAAATATCTTCCATCTTCAAACCGGCTTTGGCAACTGCCTTCGGTACTGCCATTGATGGAGTAGTTGTGAACCACTCCGGCGCCTGCTCCGCATCCGCGTAGGAAAGGATTTTTGCAATGGGTTTCAATCCCAGGGCATCTGCTTTTTCTTTACTCATTAGAACAAGCGCAGCAGCTCCATCATTCATGGTGCTTGCATTGGCCGCCGTTACTGTTCCGTCTTTTTGAAAACTGGGATTCAGGGTTGGTATCTTTTCAAACTTAACATTATAAGGTTCTTCATCTTTTGCAAACACAATCGGATCACCTTTACGTTGCGGAATGATCACCGGCTCAATTTCATTGGCAAACTTGCCCGCCTCCCACGCCGCCTGGCTGCGTTTATAACTTTCTATGGCAAATGCATCCTGCGCCTCCCGGCTGATACCACATTCCCTGGCACATAACTCGGCTGCATTACCCATGGCCTTGCCATCATATACATCTGTCAATCCGTCTTTGGCCAAACCATCTACCAGCATCACATCGCCATATTTATTACCCCAGCGCAGCCTGGTATCATAAAAAGGCACATTACTCATACTCTCCATGCCCCCGGCAACGACAATATCTGCATCTCCCAACAAAATACTTTGCGCTGCCTGTGCAATGGCTTTCATACCGCTGGCGCAAACTTTATTGATCGTAGTACAATTCACTTCGTTGGGCAGGCCGGCAAACTTAGCGGTCTGCCTTGCTGGCGCCTGGCCCAGGTTGGCCTGCAAGACACAGCCCATCAGTACGTCTTGTATTTGCTCCGGCTTTACAGCTGCTTTTTGCAATGCCCCTTTAATGGCAATAGCTCCCAACTGTGTAGCAGAAAGATCTTTTAATGAACCGCCGAAACTGCCGATGGGTGTGCGGACGGCGGAGATGATATAGACTTCTTTCATTTGGAATAATCGTTTAGGATGCAAAGTTAAGTATTATGAGGCAAGCTGTTTTGCTACAATTGAGCTTTTGTGGCGTCGCACATTCAACATTTGATAATTCAATTATGCACGGTATAAAATGCGATTATCTCATTTCATGTGAGTCTCACCCAAACCCTTTGACAGGCTATGCCCGCCCACAGGCATTTGTTCTATCTTTAGGAAAATGTCAATATGAAAAATAGTATTCTCTTTATCGTTCTTCTTATAGGGGTTAGTAAACTGTCAGCTCAAAAACAAGATTCTCTTCCGAAGGCAAACCCCAATATCAAAATTGATTTTGCAAAACCGGTGAACCATAACCTGGTCAATCAAAAACTGGTACAGCTTCAGGCAACTGTTAAAAAACTGGAAGTCACATTAAAGGAAGCAAAAGAATTGATGGACAAACTAAAAGACCAGAAAGACTCATTATCTGAATTGAACGAACAGGATATGTTGCAACTTCAGCAGCTAATGGAAAAAAAGGGGCAACTCGAACAAATGATATCTAATGTGATGAAGGCGGTGGCAGAAAGCCAAAATAATCTTGCAAAGAACCTGAAAGCTTCCTGAGCAATATCAGCAACTCACCTGAATTTCGTTTTGGGAATTATACGCCACTCTATGCAGAAACGGTGTCCTTTTATAAAAACATGTTTCAATTGGAAGAACAGCGTTCATGGGACAGGGGCGGTAGAAGATGTGGATCTCCGGCATGAAAAGATTGTTTATGAGAAGATAAGGATCATCATCCCTGTCTCCGATACTTCCTATGGCACCGCTGCTTTAGATTTACAGACCCGAATAATTTAATTATCGGGCTGTTTAAAAATTTATGAATCAGTTGTGCCATTTTCTGAGAAGCATAGCTTCCATCCTGTTACTTTTTTTATAGAACGGTTCGCTTCGCCCCGGCAATAAGAAGGATATAATAACAAAAAAAACTATTTCGAGGTTCAGGGAAAGAATTTAACTTTAGTAGCTCCCCCACCCTGGAAACTGCTTTTATTTTTTCATTCAAACTACACATTGATGAAAAATTTAATTTACAAGAGCAGGGTAGCTTTTTTTTTAGTTACAGCCTG
>CAZGGQ010000049.1:0-33475 GCA_964525285.1 uncultured Chitinophaga sp. | reverse complement strand
GCAATAAGACAGTTGATGCAATTAAGAACGGCACAGTAGAAAAAACCGGCACCTGGGATGGCGATGCTGCTTCGATGACTACCTGGGCCAATTTTACTTCTCCCCCTTATCCATTAGATCTTATCAACGGCTCCTGGCATATTGACCGTAATAGCTGGATCTATGTTGAAGCTACCCAGGTTGTTGGCACTGAAACAAGAACCATGCGGTTGGATAAACAATGACAGCCCTCTTCCTTTTCTTTATTTTCTTTACTACTTTTATTGCCGATTCGTTCCCTTTTCTTTAAACAAACGCTTTTTGGAGCTGTCATAGCCTGAAACTGTCTGGCTTAGCTGGTATTTACAGAGAAATAATCAATTAAACAGGCCTTGTCTCAATTCGGGACTAATTTTTGTATTAAACATGAAGTCTCCGGGAATGTAAACCAAAAAAGTTACTTGTTGCCACCCAGCTTATACAAAACACTTACGAAACTGATTATTTTATACGTAATTAGCTTTACGGGAATAACTTTTGTTTCCGGACAAGTTCCTGTTGCCAACTTCACCGGGTCACCTTTGGCAGGCTGTTCACCGCTTATCGTTAATTTCCAGGATCAATCCACCGGAAGCCCTGCTGCATGGAGTTGGAATTTTGGCAATGGCAATACCTCTACCCTTCAAAACCCAACTGCCTCTTATTTTACAACCGGTACTTATACAGTTGCCCTGACCGTGACAAATGCCAGTGGTTCAAATACCCTTACCCGTACACAATATATAACTGTATATGAGCCCCCGGTAGTTGATTTTTCTGCCAGTCCTTTAAGCGGTTGCTTTCCGCTGAGGGTTCAGTTTACCGATCTGTCAACACCCGGAACAGGAAACACTAATGTATCCTGGTTATGGGATTTTGGAAACGGCAATATTTCCACGCTTCAAAATCCTTTGGCCACTTATAATACCACAGGTTCCTTTTCTGCAACCTTACAGGTGACTAATGATAAAGGCTGTACCAAAACTTATACCCGTCCAAACTTTATCAATGTTACCGATGGGGTGAGGGCTTTGTTTACCCATACACAGGCAAGCACCTGTACCCCTCCTGTCACAATTTCATTTACCAATAACTCAACCGGCCCGCCAGTCCTCAGCTACTTTTGGGATTTTGGTGATGGTAATTTTTCAACGGCCACCAATCCTGTAAATACTTATCTCAGCAACGGAAGTTTTATTGTCACATTAATTACTACCAGCAGCGCCGGCTGTGTAGATACTATGCGCAGCAGCCCGATTATGATTGGTGGTTTTATTACTTCTTTCAATGTGCCTCCCAATATCTGTGTCAATGAAGCAGTGTTCTTTACTAATACATCATCTCCTGCCCCGGACAGTTCGAGGTGGACATTTGGTGATGGAGGTACAGCAAACACTATTAATGCAACACATAGTTACAGCGCACCCGGACTTTATACCGTTTGGTTATATAATACTTATTCCAGTTGTATTGATTCATTGTCTCAAATCATTACGGTTAATTCCCGCCCGGTTGCTGACTTTACAGCGCCTGTGACATTCCGTTGCGGACCGCCATTAACTGTCAACTTCCAGGACCTTTCCACCGGTGCTCCAGTTAGTTGGTTATGGGATTTTGGAGATGGCAATACATCCACTGTGCAAAACCCCTCACATACCTATACAAGCTATGGAAGTTTTACGGTCACACTTATTGCCGCCAATGCTTTTGGTTGTACGGATACAATAACCAAAACTGATTATATTCTCCTTCAAAAGGCTTTGATCAGTATTCCTGTTTTGCCTGCAAGTGGTTGCATTCCATTTACAATAACAATGGTGCCGGTCATCACTGCTCTTGATGTCGTAACTTCTTACGATTGGGATTTTGGTGACGGGGGCACTTCCACGCTGGCCAATCCGACACACACTTATATAACACAGGGAACTTATACCGTCCGGCTGATCATTACAACGAGCACAGGTTGCAGTGATACCTTAATTATACCTGCAGCGATACGTGTAGGTTCAAAACCTGTAGCTGATTTTTCAGCTACACCTATTCCTGTTTGCGGAACTCAGTTTGTTTATTTCACTGACCTTACCACCCCGGCAGCAGATGAATGGAATTGGGATTTTGGAGATGGCGGAACTTCCTTGTTGCAAAATCCATCACACCGTTATGGCGATACAGGGTATTTTACAATCCGTTTGATCGCCACAAACAATGGCTGCCCGGATACATCAGTCAAAACAAATTATGTCCGGGTGTTACCGCCTATAGCAATATTTAACCCTATACCAAACTGTAGTAACAGGCTGCAATTCACATTCACCGATCAATCAATAGCGCCTCTTACCTGGGAATGGGATTTCGGAGATGGTTTACCTGTTTCTATTTTACAAAACCCGGTACATATTTTTCCGGCCTTAGGAAATTATACCGTCAGGCTGATTGTTACGAATGGCGCTTGCGCCGATACTACTTTCAGAACCATCCAGGCAATAGGGGAAAATCCTGATTTTACAGCTGACCAGATCGCTGCATGTAAAACGGCAACTATAAATTTTACAGCTATCAATATAAACCCTGCAAATCTTACCAATTATGCATGGACTTTTGGCGACGGCGGGACAGGTATTGCTTCTGTACCCGGAATTTCTCACACTTACAGTACTGCAGGCAATTATACCGTGACCTTAACTATAACAGATAATAATGGATGTACCGATTTTGTAAGCAAAACAAATTATATCCGGATCAACGGACCTTCTGCCAACTTCAATGCAACAAATGTGTCAGGTTGTTCCGGGTTAACAACTACTTTCAATGATCTTTCTTTTACAGACGGAATCAATGCCATCAGCAACTGGCAATGGGATTTTGGAGATGGATCCATTCAGAATTTCAGTAGTCCGCCATTTCAGCATACTTATAATACCACCGGGCTTTTTTCTGTAAAACTAATAATTACTGATGCAGCAGGATGTAAAGACAGTATTACACTCAATGATCTTGTAACAACTACAGATCCGGTGCCCGATTTTACAACTGCTGACACATTAACATGCCCTGGGGCTACTGTATCTTTTACTAACTCTTCCACTCCCGCAGGTTTTAGCAGTCTTTGGGATTTTGGTGATGGCAGCAGCTCTGCAGTTACTTCGCCAACGCATGTTTATGCTGCTATTGGACTCTACACTATAAAACTCCGCATCCAGGATGCTATAGGATGTGCTGATTCATTGATCAGAAATGCATATATCAATGTTGACAGGCCTGTGGCCAACTTTGCTATGAATGATTCCATCAGTTCATGCACTCCATTCCAAATACAGTTTACCAATACATCAACTTTTTACAGCTCAGTATTATGGGACTTTGGGCCTGGAGAAGGAACTTCCGGATTAAACAACCCTGTTCATTATTATTCAGTGCCCGGTTCTTACCCGGTAAAATTATTAGTTACCAGTCCCGGCGGTTGTCTCGATTCGATAACTAAAACAGTAACAGTAAGTGATACGATCGGGTCCAGGTTAAACTACCTGCCGCTTGGTGGATGCAAGCCCCTGGCAGTAAGTCTGAATGCTAATATCACAGGGCAAATTGCTTCTTATTTCTGGGATTTTGGAGATGGATATACCCAAACTACCCCAATCCCAAATGTCAATCACATCTATTCATCCTTTGGGAATTTTTTACCAAAAATTATCATGCAGGATCCTTCCGGATGCCTGATCCCATTACAGGGTCTTGATACCGTTTATGTAACAGGCGCCAGTACAAAATTTGGCATTGACACTAATCTTTTCTGTGACTTTGGTACCGTTAATTTTACCGATTCTACTACTTTCAACGATCCTGTTTCCAGCTATAGCTGGTCTTTTGGCGATGGGGCTGTGTCTGCAAATCAGAACCCGGTCCATACCTATACGTCGCCGGGAATTTATACTGTTCAATTAATTGTGCAAACGCAAATTGGTTGCAGGGATACGTTGACAAAACCCAACCTTGTGAAAGTGGTACAGCGGCCATTGATAGATATTGCTGGTGATTCGGTTGTTTGTGTCAATTCAGCATTACTGCATGCAGGAATTTTTCTGCAACCCGACAGTTCGGTTGTGACATGGCAATGGAATTTCCCCAATGGAAACAGTTCGATACTCCAGGATCCCCAGCCCCAGGTTTATACAACTGCCGGCACATTTATTATAACGACTATCGCTACGAATAGCACCGGTTGTAAAGATACGACCAGACAAAATGTGTATGTGAATCCATTACCGGTAGTAAATATGCCGGGGCAAATGACGGTACAAAATGGTTTCCCGGTTACAATTCCTGCCAGCTATTCTCCAAATACTGTAAACTGGATATGGTCACCATCTTCCGGGTTAAGTTGTGCTAACTGCCCTACGCCGGATGCCGGTCCCAAATTTGACACCCGTTACCAGGTATATTTTACAGACGTAAATGGCTGTATCAACATTGGCAATATACTGGTAACGGTAATTTGTAAAAATGCCAACCTGTTTATACCTAATACTTTTTCACCCAACGGCGATGGAAGCAATGATATATTCTATCCCCGTGGAAAAGGATTGGAAAGGGTGATACTGTTTAGAATTTTTAATCGCTGGGGTGAAGTGGTGTTTGAAAGAAGAAATTTCCCGGTAAATGATGCCGCATCAGGATGGAACGGAACTTACAAGGGGAAAAAACCACAGGCTGATGTTTATGTGTACCAGGCTGAAGTTTATTGCGATAACGGAGATATTATTAAATTGAATGGCAACATTGCATTAATCCTGTAATTATTGTGAAAATAAAAAATACGATACAAGTTATTATTTCACTGCTCATGGCTCAAAGCTCATGGCTCGCAGCTTCTTCACAGGATATCCATTTTTCCCAGTTCTTCGAAACACCCCTTTGGAGAAATCCATCGCTGGCAGGTATATACAATGGTGATATAAGAGTACAGACTGTTTACAGGGATCAATGGAACAGTGTTACCAATGCTTATAAAACCGGTTCCCTGAATGCAGAGTTTAAAATGCATGTTGGAAAAAGTAATGACTTTATTACAACCGGCTGGCAGGTTTTATATGATAAGGCAGGAACAATTGGCTGGACATCTACCCATGTTTTACCGGTATTGAATTATCATAAATCGCTGAGTAATGACCGAAACGAGTATCTCTCACTTGGCTTTATGGGGGGTTGGGTGCAACGACGGTTTGACCCGTCAAAAGTTACCACCAACAGTCAGTATGATAATGGTGGATTGGGAGAAAATTTTTCCAACACTCAATACAATTATGCTGACGGAAGTGTAGGTATGAGTTACAACTCTACATTGGGTTATAATGTCAATAATAATTTTTTTGTTGGGGCAGCCTTTCATCATTTTAACAGGCCCGATAATTCTTTTTACAGAAATGCAGGTATAGAAATGCATCCTAAATGGGTTTTTTCTGCAGGATTAAAATTTGGTGTTTCAGACAATGCCTATATGACGATCCAGGCAGACCAGACCATGCAAGGTGGATTTAAAGAAACTGTTGGCGGCGCCATGTATGGATTAAAGATCGGGGATGATATGGAGAACCCCGCCTATACTATTCATGCCGGCACCTTTTTAAGGTGGAATGATGCATTAATTCCTGTAGTAAAATTAGATTACAACCCTTTCTCAGTCGCAATAAGTTATGATGTAAATATTTCAAAATTGAAACCATCCAGCTATGGAAGGGGTGGTATTGAATTATCTGTTTCTTATATCGGCTTCCGCAAAAGCAAAGATGAATACCTGCTTTGTCCAAGGTTTTAAAAAATAACAGCTCCTGTGTAAAGAACTGTTATCCGGGTTTCATTATTACAAATTTTTATTTATCATCTGCATTATTCATTTTGAAGATGATGGCAGCTAAAACAGCGCCACCAAAACAACCCACAAAGTATATCCAGATATTGCCCCATTCAAATGCTTTCATTACTGAAGCCCCAACCGCAACTGCCGGGTTAAATGCTCCGCCGCTGTAGTCACCAAAACAAAAAGCCATGGTCAAAACTGTAAAACCAATCGCAAGTCCATAATGACTGTTTCCAGCATTAGCTTTAGCAGTAGCTACATTCAGCACAACATAGGCAAGAGCAAAAGTTCCAAGAACCTCAGCGACTATTGCCTTTGTTGTATCCAATGATTGCACGGCTTCCGCCGGTGTTTCTTTATAAATGCCCACTACTAAAGCTGCAGCAAGGCCTCCCGCCAGTTGGCTACCCATATAAACCATTGCCTCACCTGTCGAAATTCTGCCTCTGATTAATACCGCCAATGTAACAGCCGGGTTATAATGCCCCCCGGAAATATGGCCCCCGGCATAGATCATTACCATTAAGGCTGCACCGATAGCCAATGGATTTCCGGTAAGTCCGACTGTAAGCACTAAAAAAAAAGTGCCGATAAATTCAGTAATGTACTTTTTCATATAGAAGTTTGTTTTGTCCGAAGGACTCCTTCGGAAGTGAAAAAAAACAGATGAATGTGAACTCTTCTTTAAAGTTATTTGTTTCTTTGAAGATAAAAGAAACCAGACGACGATCAATTTACATTTTATTCACATAAAATAATCATGATGAAAATTGAAATTGGACAATCTGCCCCGGATTTTACTTTATTTGACAGTGAAAAAAAACAGGTTACCCTTTCGGAATTGAAAGGCCATAATGTCCTGTTGTTATTTTTTCCACTTGCCTTCACCAGTACCTGTACAAAAGAGCTTTGTTCAGTGAGAGACAATATCGCATGGTATAATAAGGTGGATGCAAAAGTGTTCGGTATCTCTGTTGATGCACTGCATACCCTTGCAAAATATAAAGAAGACCAACTTCTGAATTTTACATTGCTGAGTGATTTCAATAAAGACGTTTCCCGGCTTTATGATTCTATCTATGAATTGTTTGGATATAATATGAAAGGTGTTTCCAAACGGTCAGCTTTTGTGATAGATAAGTCCGGGGTAGTCCGTTATGCCGAAGTGCTTGATAATGCTGCCGGGGTTCCGGATTTTGAAGCCATTCAGCAGGTTTTAGCGGGTCTTAACTAAGCTTTCGTTAAAAGATAGTCTGTTGACAGTTATAAACAGGTGATTTACAGGGTTTTTTAACTTATAGTAGTTTTACGTTGCCTGGAAAAAAAAATTGGCTTAATTTTCGAATAATAAAAGTAAATTTGTTTCGTTGAGACGAATTCTACCCATACTATCCTTTATTCTGTTGATTGCCATTCAGTCACAGGGTCAAACTGGAAGAAGTACTCCTGCAACGGTTACTTCTGACAGGATCATTAAGTTGTATCCTAACCCGGCAACTACCTATATTACTTTTGATTTGCAAAATGGTTATGAAAGGGGTCTCTCTATTCAGGTATATAGTTTCCTGGGGAAAAAAATGTTTGAAAGCCAGAATGTTCCTCCAAAAGTTACTCTTCCCCTGGCTGAGTTTAACAGGGGTCTTTATATGTATCACCTGATTGATATAACCGGCAAAGTGATCGAGTCTGGAAAATTCCAGGTTACCAAGTAACCCTTCTCCATTTTTTATTACATCATTTTATTATTGTACTTGTATAATTAGGAATTTCAGGTATTGTGTATTTTCTATACTCCTGATTACAGGATGATCAGCTGATTGCGTCTGAAAGATCACCTGCCTTATTTTTTTCCTGGCATCTTTTGCCGCCATATCTATTATTTGTAAGAATAAATCCGGGCTGACAAGACTGGTACAGGAAGAACTAACTAAAAAACCACCGGGTTTTACCAGTTTCATTCCGCGAAGATTAATTTCCTTGTAGCCGGTTATCGCTTTTTGAATAGTTTCCCTGCTTTTTGTAAAAGCCGGCGGATCCAGCATCACTACATCATATAGCCGGCCGTACTTTCCCCACTGTTTCAGAACATCAAATGCATTGGCTGTTTCAAAACGGCAAATATGATCAACCCCATTCAATTCTGCATTCTGGATCGCCTGCTGTACGGCATTGGCTGAAATATCCAGGCCCAATACGGATTTAGCTCCATAATGTGCCGCATGTATTTCAAATGATCCTGTAAATGTGAATGCACCAAGCACATCGGCTCCTTTCACAATATGCTGTATAGCTCTTCGGTTGTCCTGCTGGTCCAAAAAGTACCCGGTTTTTTGCCCGTTTTCTATATCAACATAAAACCGCAAACCATTTTCATTGATGATGATCTTTGTATCAAAAGGTTCAGACAGGAATCCTTTTTGCTGTGGCAATCCCTCCAGTTCCCGTACCGGCACGTCATTACGTTCATAAATGCCCAGGGGTTTAAAAATTACATTCAACGCTTTTACGATGGCAGGCTTCCACATATCAATACCCAGTGCCATGGTCTGCATCACAAAATAATCGTTGAATTTATCAATGATCAGCTGGGGAAGTGAATCTGCTTCTCCAAAAACAAGGCGACAGTTTTCAATATAGCCTGTTTGTTTTCTGTAATCCCAGCATTTCTTTATCTGATCAACAAAAAACTGTTCATTAATGTCATCTGGTTTGTTCCTTGTCAGCAGGCGGACAAGTATTTGTGATTTTGGATTGATATAGCCCTTACCGATGAATTTCTTATCATGAGAAAAAACTTCCGTTATCTCTCCTCCTTTCACTTCCCCTTCAACTTTTTCCACTTCATTATTAAAGATCCAGGGATGGCCGTTTGCGACACGGGAAGAAATTTTTCTTTTTAAATAAACTTTATTCATTGAGGGCTGCAAGATACTGTGAGAAGGCATAACATTACCGGTGTAAGCTTCGGGCAAAACAATAACTGCTGTTTCAGTACTTCCTGTCACCTGAGCCTTGTCCTTTGTTCCTTATCAGGTCATTTTGTCCTCAAAACCTCTATTGGCAATATTCTTGACATTCTTACCTTTGCAATCAATTTGTAAAAATGGCAGAAAAAGACATTAAGGACCCCGAAAACAACCCTCCCGAAAACGACATGGATATTGACATTAACACCGATGAGAACCTCAGCGGCACTACTCACCTGAATGAACCTGTGGGGGAAGAGGCTGAACTTGAAAAAATAAAAGCCGAATTGGAAGAAGTAAAAGACAAATTCCTGCGGAAAGTGGCCGAGTTTGACAATTATAAAAGACGCAGCGCCAAAGAAAGAATAGAATTAATACAGACAGCCGGACGGGATGTTATTACTGATATGCTGGATGTACTGGATGATTGTGACCGGGCACAAAAACAATTGGACAGCTCTGATAACCCGGAGGCAATAAAAGAAGGGGTAATGCTCGTGTTTAATAAATTGCGCAATACGTTGCAATTGAGAGGAGTGAAAGCTATGGAAACGTTAAACAATGAATTTAACCCGGACCTGCACGATGCAGTTACAGAAATTGCTGCACCAACGGAAAAATTAAAAGGTAAGATAGTCGATGAAGTAATGAAAGGATATTATCTCAACGATAAGATCATCCGTCACGCAAAGGTTGTAGTCGGGAAATAAGGAAGGGCTTTTAGCCATGAGCCGTTAGCTGTGAGGCGGTTCCTGGTTGTGTTTGCTCACAGCTAAAAGCTAAATGCTAATGGCTAATAAAAGAGATTATTACGAAATATTAGGTGTTGCTAAAGCTGCATCAGCGGATGAAATTAAAAAAGCATACCGCAAAGTGGCCATGCAATACCACCCTGACCGCAACCCGGGCGATAAACCAGCAGAAGAAAAATTTAAAGAAGCAGCCGAAGCTTACGAAATATTGAGTGATGCGGATAAAAAAGCTCAATATGACCGGTATGGTCATGCAGGAGTGAGCGGTAACGGCCGGGGAGGATTTAGCGGTGGCGGCATGAATATGGAGGATATCTTCAGCCAGTTTGGGGATATTTTCGGTGATGACCTGTTTGGAAATTTTTTTGGAGGTGGGCAACGTGCTGGTCGTGGCCAGCAACGCAGTCGTGGAATAAGAGGAAGCAATCTCCGGGTCAAATTAAAATTGACCTACGAAGAACTTGCAAAAGGTGTAAATAAAAACATTAAAGTAAAAAAACATGTTGCTTGTCAAACCTGCGGGGGAAGCGGCGCAAAAGATAAGGGCAGTGTGCAAACCTGCAGTACCTGTGCTGGCAGTGGCCAGGTAAGAAGAGTGCAAAATACATTTCTCGGACAAATGCAGACCGTAACCACCTGTCCTGCCTGCAATGGTGAAGGCACAACCATAACTGCAAAATGCGGAAGCTGCCGGGGCGAAGGAAGGCTATATGGAGAAGAAACAGTAAGCATTGATATACCCGCCGGAGTGCAGGAAGGGATGCAAATGAATGTAAGTGGAAAAGGCAATGCCGGTGAAAGAGGTGGCAGCCCCGGTGATCTTATCATATTAATAGAAGAAGAGCCGCATAAAGAATTGCACCGGGAAGGGTTGAATGTTGCCTATGAACTGCATCTTTCGTTTACCGATGCTGTTTTTGGCACCCAGGTGGAAGTGCCTACTATTGATGGAAGAGCAAAAATAAAAATCCCTGCCGGCACGCAAAGCGGAAAAATACTCAGGTTGAAAGGAAAAGGTTTCCCCGCTGTAAATTCTTATGAAAAAGGTGATCAGTTAATACAGGTCAATATCTGGACACCACAGCATCTTAGCAGTGAAGAGAAAGCCATGCTGGAAAAATTAAATCAATCCCCCAACTTCAAACCTCATCCTGACAAGAGCGAAAAGAACTTCTTTGATAAGATAAAAGATATGTTTTCGTAGACATGGCTGCTATTTTTATATTATTTTGGCAGCATGACATTAAAGAAAATTCTTTGCGGTTTCTTTTTACTTTTTTACTTAAATACTTCAGCTCAAAAAATAATATTGGGAGGAGAGGAAACTTCCCGGCTGCTCACCTGGGATGATTTCAGGGGCAAGCCGGATAAGGATTCAACTTTTTTTGCTTTTACATTCTGGAATATTTCTGCGCGGTATGACGCCTTTCTTTTCAGAGGCGATACAGTGGACTGGAAAGTCACTGTCGTTTATGAACTGGGCAAAGATTCCTGGAAGAAAAAGGATAAATTATCAGATAGCCTGCTCAGGCATGAGCAGGATATGCGCAGCAGAACTGCAATCAAAGATCAACTCAACTGTCTTCCTGAGATCAAATTACCAGTCAAAGATCAATGCAATGGTAACCGAATGCATAAATAAAATCAAAAAAATGAATGCCCAATACGATGAAGAAACCAGGCATGGTGGTAACCGGGAACAACAATTGAAATGGGATGCTTTTGTAAGCAGGGAGTTACAAAAATTAAAATAGTTTTTCCCTACCAATCCCCAGTTCCGCTGCCTTTCTTCTTTTTCACTTTTGAATAAAGTTTCCGTGCCTTTTGCACAAGGGTGATAAATTCTTTCTGCAGCAAGTCGCTGCTGCTGGATGAGCTTTCAGCAATGCCGGCAACATCATCCCATTCTATATTCTTTACAAATGGCGAATTGCGCAGCAGTGAACCAAACATGGCAACGGCCGAGGAAAACTGGTAACATTTATCCAGTTCTGTAAAAGGAATAAAATCAAAAAGGCTTTTAGAACTGAAGTTGCACTCTTTTGTATCATTGGGAAGATGATACTTCAATTTTATCTCAGCAAATTTCCCGGTCATGAAATTGTCTTTAATAGCTCCTTTGTTTATTTCAGTTGGCACTATTTCAAACATCGCCATCATGGAATGACCCGAACCAATTTCACCTCCTTCGATAACAGATAATGTATCCCTGAGTGCCCCGACTTTATTGTCAAACCCTACAAGGCGGTATTCTTTCACATATTCCGGGTTAAAGTCAACGTTCATGTAAGCATTATCTGCAACGGCATATAAAGTCTGGGTAAACTCTTTCAGCAATACTTTCTCTGCTTCTTTATAATTGTCCAGGTAAGCAAAATTCCCGTTCCCGTTTTGTGCCAACGTTTGAATTTTTGAGTCTTTATAGTTGCCCATACCCACTCCCAGGCAGGTGAGATAAATACCTGATTCCCGGTGCTGCGAAATCAATTCATCCAGTTCTGCTTCTGTCTTCATTCCGACATTAAAATCACCATCCGTGGCCAAAATGACCCGGTTGTTACCTCCTTTAATAAAATGATTCCGGGCCATCCGGTAAGCCAGTCGTACCCCCGATTCTCCCGGCGTGGAGCCACCCGGCTCCAGTTCATCAATTGCTTTTATTATTTTTTCCTTCTCACCGCCGCTCGTTGTATTAAGCATTATTCCTGTTACACCACCGTATACAACAATTGCAACAGAGTCTTTGTCCCGCAGGTTATTTACCAGCAGCCTGAATGCTGATTTGATCAGTGGCAGGCGGTTTGGCATATCCATCGACCCGGAAACATCAATCAAAAAAACAAGATAGCTAGGGGGTAATGTATCCAGGTTCAATTTCCTCGAAGAGAGATTGATATAAAATAACTGGTTATCCGGGTTCCATGGGCAGGAACTCAATGTAGTCCTGATATTAAAAAGATTGTTTTCTGCAGGTTCAAGATAATTCAGGTTGAAATAATTCAACATTTCTTCAATCCTTACCGCATCCGGCGGCACCATTGAGTTGAGGGTGATAAAGCGGCGTATATTACTGTAAGAGGCCCGGTCCACATTGAGTGACATGCCGGTGCTGGGAAATTTTTTGGAATTTACAAAACGATTTTCCAGGATGCTTGCATAGGTTTCATCCCCTGTGAACCAATTTTTTTGTTCTTCTTTATCAAGGTCTTTTGTCAGGGATGAAAGTTTATCCCTTCTTGAATTAGTGACGGCCGCAGGCAGCAATTTAAGTTTTACCCTTACATAATTATCTGCATTTACGACCAGTTTTTCCTTTTGATAACCATCAAGCGAAAAACTGAGTGTATCAATCTGCTGACCGGATACGATTCCAAATGTTCCGGAGGATCCGCTTCTGAAAATGTAGCCTGTTTTATATTGAAGTATAGTTACGTTTTGCAAAACGTTGCCCGATTCATCCTTTACCTCCCCACGGACATAATACTGCTGGGCAGATACGGATAAACTGGTTAAAAGAAGGATTATTATGTAACTAGTGATCTTCAAACGGATATTTTAGCCCGATAAATTACAAAAAAAGCCTGATAGCTTTCTTGATTTTAAACTAATTGGAATATCTCCCTGAGATTACGTCCAAGCCCGTCATAATCAAGCCCATAACCTACGACAAACTTATTAGGAATGGTAAATCCAACGTAATCCAAAACCAGCGGATATTCGGTGGCTTCAGATTTATGAAGCAAAGTAGCAATCTTCAACGATTTAGGCTGTTGGTGAACAAGCTTAGGGAGAAATCTATGAAGTGTTTTCCCCGTATCAACAATATCTTCCACGATGATCACATCTTTGCCAAAAAGATCTTCTTCCAGCCCGATAGAAGTAACAACTTTTCCAGACGACTTCATGCCCTTGTAAGATGCCAGCTTAATAAAACAAAGTTCAGCCTCAATGGTAAGTTGTTTGAAAAGGTCAGCAGCAAACATGAAAGAACCATTCAATATGGCGATAAAAAGAGGTTTTTTCCCGCTATAGTCCTTATTAATGGCAGCTGCCATTTCCTGGACCTTTTGTTGAATGGTCTCATCAGAAATATAAGTTTCAAATGATTTGTCATGTACTTTGATAATTGCCATTCTTGGATGTTTTAATTGGTACTCTTATTTTTATTACCCGGAATAATAGAATAGTTTTCTTTTAAGGCAAGCTTTGGTATGGTTGCTGATTTGCCATGTAATGATAATTGTTCACCGATAGCCGGCAGCATATCTTTATCTTTTAGCCAGTTTAGCTCTAATAAGCTTTCGAGCCTTATTGCTTCCTGTTGAGCTATATCATGTAATGTTTCTCCCGGTTGCACAATATGAAGCTTATTATTCCCGGTTTTTCGTTTGCGCTGCAGGTAAATCAACTGGTCACGGGTTGTTTCTTCCACTTGCGGGATTTCGTTAAACTCAAAAATTTTCGAAAGATCAATATCGTGTTGCTTTGCAATAGACAGGAAAGAAGTTCCTTTCGTTACGTACACTACTTTAGTTTCATTGATTTTGAATTCTCCATCCGGGTAAGCTGGTTGCTTAATTACATCTTCTGTTTTTACAACCGGTTCAGCATTTGCAACCGACATAACCGGAGCCACTCTTTCTTCATCAGTTATTTTTCCCAAAGCAATCATGGTATAATCCTGCAACTGGTAATCCACAATCAGCTTAATTAAAACCTGCGGGTATTTAGGGTTGGTAGCATAGCCTGCTCTTTTTAACCCATTGGCCCATCCTTCATAATCGGCAGGATCCAGGGAAAATAAGGAAGCATACCGCTGGCTGTTTTTTAGAAAATCCGAATGGTCATTATAAGAGTCTTCAGCAGAACGATATTTACGAAAACACTCCCCTTTTGCATCATCATCATGTTTTACTGATTCGCCTGTCCAGTTGGATTTACATTTTATACCGAAATGATTATTGGAGGCCAGCGCCAGTTTGCTCATCCCGGCGCCGGATTCATGAATGCCCTGTGCCAGCGTGATAGAAGCCGGGATGCCGGTCCGCTGCATTTCCTGTATAGCAAGGTCTTTATAGGTGTCAATATAATCTTTTATGGCATCGGTATTCTGTCCGAAAGAAACGGTTGAGAGCAGCAATGTCAAAAGAAAAATATTCCTTTTCATAGAAGGCTTGTAATTTGTCATATAGGTCATATGAGTCAAATGGGTCATATCCAGGTTCTATTGAGTCAGCTTTGATCTATATGACTTATTTGACCATTTCTATCAGAGTATCCGAATTAAGTACAATCCGTCACGGATCGTTAATATTACTTTCTCAATATCTGTTCGTTCTTTAATGAACTTATTGAAAGCTACAATACCTTTTGCGTTTTTGCCCTTGACATTTTCTTCGAGTACCCCGCCATGAAAAAAAATATTATCTGCTAAAATAAAACCGTTTTTCCGCACTTGGGGCAAAACAAGGTTAAAATATCCGATATAAGCTGGTTTGTCAGCATCAATAAACACCAAATCCCATGTTTCATTCAGTTTTGGAATAATATCCGATGCATTTCCGCTATGGGAAATTATTTTATCAGCATAAACAGAACGGTTAAAAAAAGACCGGGCTAACTGAACATCTTCCTCTCTTAGTTCAATCGTATGCAGCTGCCCGTCGTCGGTTAATCCTTTTGCAAGGCATAAGGCACTGTAACCAGTAAAAGTCCCTATTTCAAGAATTCTTTTGGGCCTTATCATGCAGCTGATCATTTCCAGCACTTTTCCCTGCAGGTGGCCGCTCAGCATTTGCGGGTCGGCATGCTGGTTGTAAGTGAAGTCGGCAATTTCTTTCAATAAAGCATCTTCAGCAGAGCTGTAAGCCCCGGCATATTCCTGCACCATTGGATGAATTAAATCCAAATTGAAACTTTATGCAAAGATACTGCGTAAGTGTAAACAAGATAATAAAGACAATAACAAGCCTGTGTTTAAAATCCAGGTAAAATTTATTTTATTCCATTCCCTTATCCTCAATGGAAGATATCTTGCCCCCTTCCCAACACAGGTTGTATTTTCTTTTTGTTATGCCGGACTTGCATTCCAACAGATAGCAGCTTCCGTTTGCCTCAAGCACTTTTGGGCTGGCCAGGTCATACATATCCATATCCTTGTCATCCAGTCCGGGGACGCCGAACTGCTGCAATGCGACAGTTACCGATGCTGACTTTCCATTGAGATTATTCATAAAATCCTGCATTTCTGTACTCACTTTCACGGATGATTTTTTTTCTCCCCCTCCGCAGGCAATAACAAATAATAAAACTGTAAAAGCTGAAACGGTCAATAATGTTTTTTTCATAATTTTTGTTTTGGTTAATAGTTGTTGGTCAATAAAAATACAGCTTGTGAACCAATTATTTTTTTTCTGCTTAAAAATACCTGGTATATCCCGGTTTTCCAGCCGGGATAATAAACGTATCAGGCTGCCTGCAAATGAACGGCCTTGCCATCCTGCTTGTTTGAAATCATCCACAATCCAAGAAAAGTAAAGATGCCGTTTATCAGTATCAGCTCATTTCCTATTTTATAGCCATTGAAAATTGTATCTGAAACATTTTGCAAACCCAGTTTTATATGCAGCTTGGCCTCATACCAGCCAGGGTTGCTCAGCAGGTCAATACCCAGCGCCAATAACGGAGCAATGATGCAAACAGTCCAGATGAATTGTTCATTCAGTTTTCTTTTTGTCAGTATGCCGAAAGCAAATAACCCAAGCAACGGCCCGTAAGTGATACCAGCAAATTTCAAGATGAAATCAATAATGAGTTTATCATTCATGGCCTTAAAAAGAAGCACCATGACGAAAAACACTGCTGCAAAGGTGAAATGCACTTTTAAACGGGTTCTTTTCTTTTCCTTTTCTGAAGCACTGCTTTTTTTAATTCCCAATATATCTATACAAAAACAGGAAGTAAGTGAGGTAATGGCTCCATCCACACTGGGGAACAAAGCCGAGATGAGTGCAATAATAAACAGGATACCGATCGTTCCGCTAAATGCATCGCTTAAAGCAATGGTGGGAAACAGATCATCCGGTGCTGTCGTAATCCCCTTTGAATTGGCATACAAATAAAGAACGCCGCCTAAAACAAGAAAAAGGAAGTTAACAAGCATCAACACCCCAGTGAATGTCATGATATTTTTCTGTGAATCCTTCAGCGTTTTAACGCTGATATTCTTTTGCATCATTTCCTGGTCAAGCCCTGTCATGGCAATAGCGATAAACATACCCCCGACAATATGTTTCAGCGCAAAGGAGCCGGCTTTTACATCCCAGTTAAAGATTTTAGTATAGCCCTTATCCGCCATCATGGACCAGGCCCCTGAAAAATCTGTGCCCAATGCTTTAATAATAACGATCGTGCAAACCACAAGACCCAGCAACATGCCGGTTGTTTGCAGGGTATCTGTATAAATTATTGTTTTTACGCCGCCTTCAAAAGTGTACAATAAAATAAGCACTAAAATAACAAGCGCCGTTACAACAAAAGGGATACCCAACCTGCCTAAAATAAAAAGCTGAAGAATACTGATAACGAGGTACAACCGGGCCGTGGCACCGACAACACGGGAAAGGATAAAAAAGAAAGCTCCGGCTTTATGGGCATTTATACCAAACCGTTTTTCCAGGTAGGTGTAAATGCTGGTGAGGTTCATCTTGTAGTACAACGGTATCAGCACAAAAGCAATGACCATGTAACCGATCAAATAACCCAGCACTACCTGGAAATAATAAAAATTACCGGTGCCTACGCCACCCGGCACACTTACAAACGTAACACCGGATAACGAAGTACCGATCATGCCAAAAGCCACCAGCATCCAGTTGCTGTTGCGGTTGCCGATGAAAAATGAATCATTGTTGGAATTACGGGAAGTATACCATGCCACCGTGAGCAGCAATAGAAAATATCCAATGACAAAAGAGAAAAGAATGATGGGTGACATACGGCAGTTTTCTGTTACTAAAAAGGTTTCCCACAAAGCCACTAAGTGTACACAAAGAAAATTACAAAAATTTGTCTTGAAGCGTTCCGAAAGGACACAATACTCAAAAAAGATCTTAGTCGTCTTTGTGTCATTGGGGAAAACAACAATAATGAATTTTGAAGATAAAGAAATTTACCTTCCTTTGCCGGGAATTTATTCCAATCATGCCCATTCAATCACTCGCCGTTTTTTGCGGCTCCAAAAGCGGAAAGAATCCTCTTTTTTCACATCATGCTGCACAACTGGGAAAGCTGCTTGCTGAAAATAACGTAACACTTATCTATGGAGGCGGCAATGTGGGTATCATGGCCAGCATTGCTGATGCCGTCATGGCGCATGGAGGAAAGGTAACCGGCATTATTCCAAAATTGCTGCTGGACTGGGAACGTCAACATGAAAAGATCACTGAACTGATCGTGGTAGATGATATGCACATCCGGAAGAAAGCTATTTATGAACGCTGCGATGCGGCCCTGGTTCTTCCCGGCGGTTTTGGCACACTGGATGAGTTGTTTGAAATGCTGACCTGGAACCAGCTTTCCATCCATGACAAACAAATTTTCATATTAAACTCAGGCGGGTTCTATTCGAATCTTATCAGTCATATACAGCAAATGGAAGAAGAGCATTTTTTATTTGATTCCGCAAAAAAAAGGATCACCGTTTTAGATGACCCTGCTGAGCTGAAAAAATTTATTTCTTAACCAATTCCCTACTCTCTTTTATTCTTCCCAAGGTAAAAAATAAACCCTGTCCGGAAAACCGGCAATACTCTCCCAAACTGATCACGGTAAGGTGAGTTGATATCGTTTAGGGCGTCAACCATGATGCTGGTGTAAAATTGTGACTGGCCAATAACCCTGTTGCCATATCCCAATCCCAGCAATATACTACTGGCTTTGGCCGTGGCTTTGTCGGTAATAACGCCATTTGTTTTTTCGGTTAGTGTGATTGAATTGTATTCATATTGTGCCCCGATGAAAATCATCCGGACCGGCCAGATGCGTACAAAAGGACCTCCCCCAACAGCGAGGTAGCGAACAGAGCTGTTAGCATAATAGCTGCGTTGAGTGATATAGGTAAGATTGGTGGCAATGCCGGCATCAAGCACTTTGTTGATGCTATAACCGACCTCGGGGTTTAACCCAATGATAAAACCATTGGAAAATCCAAGATTGAGACCCGTGCCGATAAATAAATGATCGCTTTTCCAACCTCCTTTTTCTTCCTCCTTATCCTTGTCTTTTACTTTTTGGGCAAATAACCCGGAAGACAATAAAATAGCTACTACTGATAATAATGATAGTTTTTTCATACTTGGGTTTTTAATGATTATTCCAATTCCTGCTGCTCCTGCCAGTTAAGATCAAGCTCCCTGATAATTTTTCTCTTTTGAGGCATCCTAAGCAACATGGCCAGCAGCATTAAGGCTGTTATGGCAAATACCGGGTAATAACCATCCACAAAGAAAATAATAATGGAGAATAGTGCCGGAAATTCACACAATGCCATGTATAGGATCATTACCGACCGGTATTGTTCTAATTTATTATTCAGCGGAGCAATTGAATTTTTTATAGCAGCTATGCCCTTCCGGTATACCATTGCTGCCCTAATAGTACAGATAATCGCTATAGCAGCTACCACAGCAGGGAAGATCAGACCTGATTCATTTCCAGGCGCCGGTATCGAAGGGCCTTTCAGAAGATTTACCAGTAAAGCCAGCAAGGCAAACACAGTTGCTCCCGCTATCAATGCAAAACACAAAATCCAAATAGCCTTTAAACCAGCTTTGGGGGTTGCTTTTGTATTAACAGGTTCTGTCATATATCAAATATTTTCCCCGGGTTTAAAATATTGTTGGGGTCAAATATTTTTTTTATCTCTTTCATCAGCCGCATCTGGGTTAGGTCAAATACGATTTCCATATACTCTTTTTGTACAAGGCCGATGCCATGCTCACCGCTGAGTGTGCCTCCCAGGCTTTTCACCAATAAAAATATTTCTTTAATCCCATCCTTTAACGAGCCGTTCCATTGTTCATCTGTTAAATCACCCTTAATAATATTTACATGCAGGTTGCCATCACCGGCATGGCCGTAGCAAACGGAATGGAAGCCATATTTCTTACCAATATCTTTCACCCCTTTTAATAATATGGGTAACTCGGCCCTCGGCACCACGGTGTCTTCTTCTTTATAAATAGAATGGGATTTCACAGCTTCTCCCACCCGTCTTCGCATCTTCCACAATTCTTCTTTTTGCTGCGCATCATCGGCAAATAAAATATCGCCACAATCGAATTCCTGCACTATCGCTGAAATGCCTTCCATATCCTGCATCAGTACTTCCATATTATTACCGTCCACTTCAATTAATAAATGTGCCTGCACTCCGTCTTGGATCTTTACGGTGCTGCTGTCAACAAATTTGCTCACCCATTCCAATGCATCCCTTTCCATAAACTCCATGGCGCTGGGTGTGTAGCCGGCCCGGAAAATTGCGCTGACGGCTGCACAGGCATTTTCGGCGGCATTAAAGGGAACCAGCATCAGCAGGTCATGTTTTGGCAATGGGATCAACCGCAACACTATCTTTGTAACAATTCCCAGTGTGCCTTCACTCCCAACTATTAATTGAGTAAGGTTGTAGCCGGTCGCATTCTTTAATACATTAGCTCCTGTCCAGATTATTTCACCCGTTGGCAACACTATTTCAAGATTCAATACATAATCTTTTACCACACCATACTTTACTGCTTTGGGGCCGCCGCTGTTCTCTGAAATATTGCCACCAATAAAACAGGAGCCACGGCTGCTGGGATCGGGCGGGTAGAAAAGATTTTTTTCTTTCACTGCATCCTGCAATACTTCTGTTATCACTCCCGGTTCGGTTGTTACCTGCAAATTCCTTTCATCAATGAGCAGGATCGAATTCATTCGTTCTGTTGACAGCAATACTCCTCCAAGATGTGGCAAGGCACCGCCGCTCAATCCCGTTCCGGCGCCACGGGGTGTAACAGGAATTTTTTCTTTATTACAGATCTTTAAAATTGCACTGATCTCTTCTGCTGTTCCGGGTTTGATGACCACTTCGGGCGGATAATGCAGGTCTTCTGTTTCATCGTGGGAATAGTGATGAAGTGATTCTTCATCTACCAGTACAAATTTTTCTCCGGCAATTTTTTTGAAGGCTTCAATATGTTTTGCTGTATGTACAGAAGTGGCAACAGTAACCATGATTCAGTTTTAGAAAATTGATGCTGTAAAAATCGGGATAATTGAGGATATAGGGAAAAGGATAGATCAGTAACTCTTAAACGAAGGACACATCCCATCATGCTTGTTGCCATTGTATTTGTCAACCACACCCTGCTTGATAATGGAGAACTCAAAAGCGCCACGGGTATTATTAAAATTTTTTAGTGAAGAAGTAGTGGCATCGTAGGTAAAAGTGAACGTAAAATCATTATAGCCCAGGCCTATCATGGGGATCACGGCATCCCTGTACCGGTAATAAACCCCACCAATCAGTATTTTCTCTCCATCGCCTGATAAATTGTAGTGGGCATTCAATCCTCCCACTATCTCATACGACTTTGCCTGGTAAGAAGCATAGATATTGGGATTGATGATCCACCGGTCATTGGGTTTGAAACTTCCGTTGAGGAATGCGGTATAACGAACCGGCACCCGGTTATCAACCCCTGATGTGGTATTGAAAAAAGATTCTTTCGGCCGGTTGACATGCATGGCAGATACACCGGCATTTAAATAAAGAGTGCCGGTAGTAAAATAAGCATAGTTCATCCCCACCTGCAGATCGAGGTAATTAATATTATTCGCATCTAATTTTGGCGCTACGGAAGTATGTTGCACATCAAAGAACTTACCGTTCCACTGGCTGGGAAATGTGAGATTACTGGTATTGATGTTTTTATTAACCCAACCCGTATTAAAACCAAGACTCAGCAGGCTTCCTGCACCGAGCATCTGGTGATAGGCAACTGATCCGTAGATCTTAGTTGAAGTAAGATTGCCCGTTCCAGCGACATCCCGTAATATAACCCCACCCAGTCCCAGCCACCCGGTATTGTCTTCGTTGGGCATCACCTGCACATCGCCGAATGCACTCATGGTTTTATACGGGAAAGCTGAAATAGAAGCCCATTGATTACGGTAGTTCACTCCCAGCCGGTAATCACCTTCAGGGATAAAACCCGTATTGGCAGGATTGGTCAATAATGGTGAATTGAAGAATTGGGAGAAATGCAAATCTTGGGCAAAGGCACCCTTCGGCAAGCTCAGGGTTACAAGGCAAAAGGCACAAGCCGAAGAAACAATAATATGTTTTATTCTCTTCATCTCTTTTTCTCTTTTATACTCTTAGCTCTATCTTATTAACGTTATATCTCCCTTCTTAGTTGTTTTGGCGCCATCAGAAAATTCCACAGTCAGTGTATAAGCATATACATCCATCGGCTGCACCACTCCTTTCACTTTTCCATCCCAGCCCTGGAAGCGGTTATTGGTTTCAAATACTTTCTGCCCCCAGCGGTTCCAGATGATAAACTGCATTTTGGCAATGCCAAAACCCCTTACTAAGATAATGCTGTTTTCATCACCGCTTTGCGGAGTAAAAGCATTAGGCACGTCCAGTACCGGCACAATGAGTGCCTTAACCGGCTTGCAGATCATACTGTCACATCCGGCTGCATTATAAGCAGTAAGACAGGCATTGAATGTTCCGGTAGCATTATACTGATGCTGAACGGTCTGCCGTGATGCGGTTAACAAAGAATCCCCATCGCCAAAATCCCATTTAAACAGTATTGCATCCGGAGATGAAAGATTGCTGAAGGTTGTTGGCGTATTCTCCAATGGGGCAAGTGGTGAAAAACTGAAATCAGGTGTTGGTGCATCAAGAACAGTGATAGTAAAATAAGGGGAGGTATCAACCAGGTTACAGGTATTGGGGTTAAAAGCTATCAACCTTACCTGGTATATTCCTGCGCTGGCATATAAATGTACGGGTTCAAAGTTTGTAGAAAAAGTACCATCGCCAAATTCCCACAACCAGGTTTGCCCTCCTATAGACTGGTTGTCGAAAACCGCATTATACTGAACACAACCTAATGCCGGTGTAGCGAATTGTGCTTTCACGTTCGCAGCTATATCAATTAATACCGTATCGGCATCCGGTGTATTACAGTAAGCTGTATCGGTTAAACTCAATATGATATTATAAGGCCCGGGGGCCGGAAATGTATGTGTGACCGGGTTCAGGCCCGCTATAACCAATGGACTGCCATCGCCAAAATTCCATGTAAAAGAAGTGTTGGTGAATGGCCGGACCGGTGGAGCAAAGGAAGTGTTGTTAAACTGGTATTGCAGCGAATTGCATCCACCAGTTTTAAAGAAATTAAAACCAAGAAGGGCTTTGATGTCGCCTACCTTGATATTCATGAACGATGAATCCCGGATATTGCAGGTGTTGGGATCTATGGCTACCAGCAAAACCTGGTATGTGCCAACAATAGTATATGTCCATTGAGCAGTTGGACTGGCTGTAACAAGGTCTGGAGGACTTCCGGGTACATAATTAAAATACCATTCATAGCTCTGTGCATTACGGATGGAATCTGAAAAATCAACTGTAAGTGGTACACACCCGGAAGAATCCCTTGGGACTCCATTAATTGATGATTCAACGATTCCAGCCACCCCGGCAAGATTCATTGCTATTTTCAGCATGGTAAGATTACATCCTGCACTATTAGCGTTATTAACTGTAGACCATGCCCCCGGGGTAGTTGGAAATATCGGCCTGCCTAAAGGATCAAGATTACAATTTCCGCAGATAGCCTGGTAAATCACACCGTTTCTGTCGAACCGGCTGGTGCCTCCATCCACATGATCACATCCGGCACCCGGGTTGTTGGGTTCACCAAAAAAACTTCCAAATAATTGAGTTGTTGCATCCTTCTTTAATACAAAAAAATAAAAATCCTTACTATCTGAATTGGATTTAAATGCATCCGCCGTAACCGGAAGTCCAAGAGTTCCGGCACTACCATAAAAGTTGGTTGAACCATAGAATCCACCCCAGCCGGAGATATAAACATTTTCGCAACGATCCACTAAAAAAGCAGTTGGTGAAATATTGGGCGTAGCCGAACCCGTTCCAAAAACAGTTGAATAAACAAAAGCGGATAAATCAGTCTGTAGTTTCGCAATAAATTGCTTACCACTGCTGCTTCCGTATGTCGGAGTACCTGCTGTTACCGGCCATGATCCGGTAGTCTGTCCCATTATATATGGAAACCCATTCAGGTCAAATTGAATGCCAAAGACCTGGTCAATTGCGCTGGTTCCAACATATGTAGTCCGGTTAATGCCGGTCCCATTATTAGTGATACTGGAAATAAATCCATCAATGCCACCATGATTGGCGGGTCCAATTGTTCCGGCCGTATTGCCTGGCAGGTTACCGCTTTCTGTTCCACCTGCCACATATATATCGTTGTTTGGAGCCAGCGAAAGAACATAAGCTGCATCATTTCCAGATCCGCCGAGAAAGCCTGAAAAAGTAACAGCGCTGAGGTCGGGTAATAATTTAATAACAACCCCATCCTGGGCGCCGCCTGGCAAACTTTGAAATGGCGAACCGCGTACGGGAAAATTATTCGCAGGGGTTGACCCGGTTGATTGTGTAGAGGAAGCAACATATACATTCGATGTAGCATCCAGTATCACTTCGCTGCGGCCATCATCCCCATAGTTTTGCTGTAAGGAATTAGTGCCATTTCTTCTGTCTGTAATATTAACTCCGTCATCAGCAGTACCACCTATTCTTTTTGAACCAATCAATGCCGTACCATTTGCATTGAGTTTGGTAATAACTATATCATATCCGCCGCCATTGCCCACGATACCCGCCAGTCCACCAGTAACAGGATATGCTCCTGCACCCGTCTTGGGGGAGTTCGTTCTGCCTGCCAATACAAGATTACCCTGGTTATCTACAATAAGACTATGTGGTTGTTCATCACCCGAACCACCAATATAGGTTGCATACACACGGCTGGAACCGTTGGATGAAAGTTTTATGATGCTAATATCAAAATTACCTCCCTGGAAATTAGTTTGAAAAGCGCCGGATGAAACAGGAAACCCGTTGCTAAATACGATTCCGCCACCGTACATGCTGCCATCTGGTCCATAAGTTGCTGTATAACCCCAGTTATCAGCAGCACTACCCGAAAAAGAACAGAACACAATGACAGGATCAATAATCAATGTGGCGGTTGGATCATAGCTCTTCACATCAAAACTCACCACATTATTTTTCACTATGTATTTACAGCTGATCTCCTTTTTCCCGGTCAGGCCTGGTTGGTAAGTATAAGGCGATGATTCCTTCAGCTCACCGACAGAAGTACCAATCAGCAGTTCCTTGTTTTTTGTCTGCAACTGATCAACACCACTGTATTTTAAAGCGATCTTTGAAACATCGCCTCCGGGCTTTACAATAATATCATATTTCAGAAAACCATTATCGGTATAATAACGGACATCAATATTGGGATATACATTTTGCAAACTAATAGCCTGGTAAATATGGCAATCACCTGCCCATTTGGATGGATCGTTCCCGGTGAAATAGTTATTAACTGAAGAAACAGGCTTATCCGCCATTGTAGAAATACTTGCTGAAGCTCCTAAAAAATCCACATTGAATGCATGGGTGCGAACCATGTATTTAGCATCGGGTATGCCATCCTTTTGCTCATGCAGCAATTTCATCGTATTGGCAAAATCAACAGGGTGATATTGAACTACTGTAAATCCGCCATCACGGATAAAAAAGGCGCCATTACTCACAGCACCCTTATATTGCACACGGCTGTCCCATTGTCCTTTATTTTCAATAAACTCAATATTATTAAAGCTCTGTGCAATGGATGCAAAAGCAGGGATACAGAGTGCAGAAAAAATGAAAATGCTTTTCAGGGTAAAAATCTTTCTATTAAAATAACCAATAATTGCGGGAAATGGATTGAAATGTTGTGTTAAGAAATGTCGCTTCATTGTAATTTGTTTTTCGCCCGCCTGTAAAATCCTTCCTGAAATGAAAAAATACCTGTTTTTATCATGAAATCTTACTCCAGGGCACTGTTTGTTTGGGTTGCTGAAGGGAACTCTTTAACCGCAAATTTCCGGCCGATTCAAGCTCCGGGTCGGTTTCCAGCAACGCAGCTGCCATATTCCTGGCGATATCCAACATTGGCCGGTCTTGGACTATGCTTGCCAGTTTAAAGTTTAAAACACCGCTCTGCCTTGTTCCTTCTATATCACCCGGCCCCCGCAGTTCAAGGTCTTTTTCAGCGATCACGAACCCGTCGTTTGTTGTTGTCATGATCCTGATGCGTTCCCGGGCATCATTACCCAATTTAGTCCCTGATAAAAGTATACAATAACTCTTTTCCGCTCCCCGGCCCACCCTGCCCCGTAACTGGTGCAGCTGGGATAATCCGAATTTTTCGGCGCTTTCTATTACCATCACCGAGGCATTGGGCACATCCACTCCCACTTCTATAACGGTGGTGGATACCAAAATCTGCGTATCCCGTTCAACAAATCTTTTCATGTTAAGTTCTTTCTGCTCCGCCGGTTGGCGCCCATGCAGCATGCTTATCCAGTATTTGGGTTCGGGAAAATATGCTTTTACATTTTCGTAGCCCTTCATCAGGTTCTCATAATCCATTGTTTCGCTTTCCTCAATCAGCGGGAAAATGATATAGATCTGTCTTCCTTTATCAATCTCAGCCCTGATAAAATCCATCACTTTGCTGCGGTGCGATTCATAACGATGAACGGTAGTTACAGGTTGCCGGCCGGGCGGCATTTCATCAATCACACTATAGTCAAGATCGCCATATGCTGTCATCGCCAGGGTGCGGGGAATGGGTGTGGCCGTCATAACCAGCACATGAGGAGGAACCAGGGCTTTTTCCCGGAGTTTAGCTCTTTGTGCCACACCAAACCGGTGCTGTTCATCAATAATAACAAGACCCAGGTTATTGAACTGCACCACATCTTCAATCACTGCATGGGTGCCAATCAATATCTTTAATGTCCCGGTTTCTAATTCTTTCAATATTTTTTTTCTTTCTGCCGCTTTGGATGAGCCGGTGAGCAATTTAACAGGAAGGTTAATTTTCTCCAGTAATGAGTTGATCGTTTTGAAATGTTGCTGTGCCAGGATCTCGGTGGGAGCCATCAGGCAGGACTGGTAGCCCTGTCCGTCCGACAGGCGGGCATTATCAGCAGCAAGCAACATAATGAGAATGGCTACAATTGTTTTACCACTACCAACATCACCCTGCAGCAGGCGGTTCATTTGTCTTCCTTTGGCCGTATCGGTTCTGATCTCCTTTATCACTCTTTTTTGTGCGCCTGTTAATTCAAAAGGAAGATGATGTTTATAGAAATCATTAAAGAGATCGCCTACTTTGTCAAACACAACCCCTTTTGAAAAACGATGACGGTTGCTGCGCAGCAAATTCACCCGTAGCTGTGCGATGAATAGTTCTTCAAACTTCAGACGCTTTACCGCTTCATCAAATTCAGCAATGCCTGAAGGAAAATGGATTTGCTTGTAGGATTGGAAACGGTCAATTAGTTTTAACTGACCCAAAACAGGATCGGGCAGGTTTTCGGGAATATCTTTTTCCCGCAACATCGCCATCAATACCTGTGTTAGCTTGCCTATCTGTCTTCCCCCCAATCCTCTCGCCTTTAATTTTTCTGTTGTGGGATAAACCGGTTCTAAAAAACTTTTTCCCTCCTCGATTTCTGCTTTCAGTAATTCAATTTCAGGGTGAATGATCTGTGGCTCTCCATTGTAAAAGCTAACCTTTCCATAAACTAAATAGGACTGCCCGGGTTGCAATGTTTTCTGGATCCAGTTGATTCCCTGGAACCAGGTCAGTTCCAAAAGCCCTGATTTATCTTTTACCTGTGCTATCAATCTCTTTCCGGTCCTTTGTCCAATCACTTTAAAATTCACCAGTACCCCGGCTACCTGGATGTACTCTGTCTGTGAATTAATCTCTTTGATCAGGTTCACTTTTGTTTTATCAACATGGCGAAAAGGGAAATGATTCAGCAGGTCATCAAATGTAAAAATGCCCAGTTCTTTTTTAAGCAAATCGGCCCGCTGCGGGCCAACACCTTTCAGGTATTCGATCGGGCTGGATAATATGTGGGATGAAGAATGGATAGTTTAAGCCTTTCTTACAAAAATAGGTCACAGAATAGTACAGATTACTGAAAGCTGCTATGCAGTTTTTGGGGGGCCGCGAAAACACACAAATTGACTCAAAAAATAAAAACCAAAACCAGTAGTGTGATTTCGTGTGTTTTCGTGGCCAATCTGTATTTCATCTTTTTTTTATTAGTGACATTCGTGTAATTCCCCGCTAAGGCGGGCAGGCTGTGGCGAACCCTCACTCCACCGCCTGCCTGAGTGATTTTTCCCATAGTACAGATTGCCGGCCATTCATAAATTTTACAAACCCCTTTACCAAGCAGTAGTTCATGAAAATAAAATAAAATGGAATGGTAAGTATCCCTGTCTTTTTCCCTGACCGGGCCATGATCCACCCGGATAATGCCAGTAAATAAAACCCGGCCTGTGCATACAACAATAAATTGTATAAATCAGTTTCTGCCTGACGAAATACAATCAGCATATTGGTCAATAATAAAACAACAAGCAGCGGCGGGCAGAAAATCCATCGCAATAATCTTCTTGAAATGAACTGGAAGGCGAGCAAGGGATATTTAAAAATATTCAGGCAATCTTTTAAATAGCCAATAGATTGGTAGGCCCCGGCTGATATTCTAACTTTTCTTTTTTCTTCTTCGGCCAGCGATACCGATGGCAGTTCCGCGGCAAAAGCCCCGGGTTCATAGGCCATTTTATAACCCTGCAGACACACCTGCATTGAAATAATAAAATCATCCAGTATCACTTCATCATCCAATGCCCTGAACAGGCCGGTTCGTATGGAAAATAATTCACCGGCGGCGCCGGTTACTGTATGCAGCCCGGCATCCAGTTTTTTCATAAATGATTCATATTTCCAGTACAATCTTTCTGCTTCCCCTGCGGCAGAATTTCTTTTGTTGCTGATGATCTTTTTCTCCCCGGCTACAGCACCCACTTTTTCATCATTATAATGTGGAACAATATTTTTAATACAACCTTTATTCAGCATGGTATTGGCGTCACTGAAAATCACGAACGGAGTTTGCACATTTTGCATAGCTCTTTTTATAGCAGCATATTTTCCTTTCCGTTCAGGCTGGTGCAGCAGGGTGATGAACGGATACCGGTTGAAAAGCTGTGCTGAATCATCGGAGGAACCATCGGTGATAAAAATGATATGTAGTTTATTGGCCGGGTAGTCAATGGCAAGTGTATTCTTTATTTTTTGCTCCAGTACGGCTTCTTCGTTGTACGCTGTAATAATTATTGTAACGGGCAAAGCAGGCAGTGAGAGGTCTTTTTTCTTCCTGTAAACAAAAAGACCCCTGAGAGCGTTTACTAAAAAGACAAAAAAACCATAACCCAGGTAGCAGTAAAACAATACCGCTAAGCTAAACCAGAAAAAAAATATAGTAATTGTCATTGTTTTTCTGATGCGAAAATTACGGTTTTATCATCGGAATTATCCCAGCGCCACGTTTAAATTTAGGTCATAGTTCCCTTCCCGGAAAATTTCAGGTCAATACAATAAAAAAAGCCTTGTCTTTTCAAAAAAATCAGTCTATTTTGGTTTAACAAGAATCCAATATACCTGACCGAAACCGGGTACCAATGAAAAACTATATCCACCTTTTACAGCTCGACCTGTATTTTTCTGACTATAAGTTTGCCTTGCTTTGCTTTATCAGTGCCTTTATTGTCACACTGATATCCATACCCCCGATCATCAGCCTGGTAAAAAAATATCGTCTTTTTGATATGCCGGGCGCCCGCAAAGAACATTCATCTCCGATCCCAACGATGGGTGGTATTGCGGTTATGGCAGGCATGATGATGGCCCTGTTTCTATGGTTCCCTTTCAACAAAGGGGTGGAACAAATATGTTTTTTCTTTTCTATTGCCGTATTGTTTGGCCTCGGCATCCTGGATGATCTTAAAGATCTTTCTGCAAAATATAAATTTATCGTTCAGGTTGGTCTTGCGGCATTGATCGCCTTATCCGGGATTCGTATCACTTCTTTCGATGGATTGTTTGGCATTGCTGAATTGCCAATATCCGCTCAATACAGTTTCACTATACTGGCAATTGTTGGTATTACAAATGCCTTTAACCTTATTGATGGTATCGACGGTCTTGCCGGTGGATTGGGTTTTATGAGCCTTGTTACGCTCGGCCTCTTTCTTACACTGAGTGGTGACAGCAATACTGCATTAGTAGCCTTTGCGCTGGCCGGCGCCATCTTTGCATTTCTTTATTTTAATTTCAATCCTGCCAGAATATTCATGGGTGATACAGGCTCATTGGTACTGGGGTTTGTTATAGCCGTACTCAGCGTGAGACTGATGCAGGTAAATGTTTTTGGAGCTAATAGTGTGTTGCCCCATATCCCTGTATTTGTTCTTGGTATAGTCTTTATTCCTGTTTTTGACACCCTTCGTGTATTTGCCGTAAGAATATGGAAAGGCAGATCACCCTTTGTTGCCGATAAAACACATATTCATCACCTGCTTACCAACCAGGGTTTCAGCCATGGTTTTGCAGCCAAGCTGATCTGTTTTCTGCATGGATTTGTACTCATAGAAGTATATTGGCTCAGATGGCTGAACCAGGAACTCACCCTGGCCATACTTATTTTCTTTATGTTGGTCATTACGATACTGCTTAAAAAAATGAGCAGCATTTATAAACTTAAAAAAAACGGCTCCTCACTTGCCGGTACCCGGGGTGGTATGGTTCATGAATAAACCACTGAACCGGGTTATTTAAACTGCATACTCAGTCCAACAAGTATCACCCTGCTGTGGTCAACAATGTCTCCTGAAGTGACATCTGTCAACCCGAAATGATATCTTCCATAAAAACTCATACGTTTGTTGATCTGTACTCCTGCACCTGCATTGAGGGCAAACTGGTTATTACTAAAACTTCTTTTGACATTCAATTTATTAATATCTTCTCCGCTGCTGCTGGCCTGTATCAGAAAACCCGGTTGCGGACCAAATTCCAGGTAAAATTTTTCAGCCGGTAAATACCGTATCATCAGTGGAAGCTGGGCATAACCCAAAGCAAGGGTCCTGTTTTTCCCTTCGAAAGAATAATGCTGACCTTCTGCTGAGTACAGGATCTCTGGCTGGAACCGCCACTGTTTATCAAGTTTGATACTGGCAAAGAAGCCGGCATGAATTCCCAATCTGTAGCTTCCTTCAAAACTGCTTAAACTGGCCACATTCATCCCCGCTTTAAAACCGGCTTTGGGCTGTGAATGACCAGGCAGAAAAAACAAACCCGAAAAAACAACTGTCAGGATAAAGGATATTTTTTTCATATAAGTTGGATTTGCCTGATAATTTCCAAAGACGGTGCCAATAAAAAAATATGATAGGGCAGTGATTAAAAACTACCTGTTATTTTTATCCCCAGTAAAAACTACAAGGAGAATATCCCTGCAAGAAATCAGGGACCCTTGAATATGAAGAAGGGAATACTACGATGGACAGGTATGTGCAGGATGAATAACTTAACAGAATTGGAAGTTACTTTCCGATACAGAACTTGCTAAATATATAATCCAACTGATCCTCATTGGTTATCTCTCCTGTTATTTCACCGAGGTAATGAAGGCAGCGACGTATATCAAGAGCAAGTAAATCACCAGGAAGTCGGTTATCTAATCCGTTTTTTATATCCATTAATGATTTTTCAACTTCCTTCAATGCATGATAATGCCTGGCATTGGTGATGATGCTGTTTTCAGTTAGTGCCTTCCCCTGTAGCACAATATCTACCATCCGCTCCCGGAGAACTTCTGTATGCAATTGTTTTTTGGCGGAAATGAACACGACCTTATCAAGGCCAGCAAATTTATTTTTAGATTCCTCTTCACCGGATTCATCAATTTTATTAGCTACTAACAAATAATTTAAACCCTGCGCATCCATTTCGGATTTTCTTTTTTCAATTTCCTGTTTTCCCTCTTTTACATCAAAGAGATACAATACGAGATCGGCCTGCCTCATTTTTTCGAGACTTCTTTCTATACCGGCGCTTTCAATGGCATCAGCAGAATGCTGACGGATACCTGCCGTATCGATCAGCCTGAACAAAATGCCGTCAATATTGATCACTTCCTCAATGCTGTCCCTGGTTGTTCCGGGAATATGGCTGACAATCGCCCTGTCTTCATTCAGCAGTGTGTTCAGCAAAGTTGACTTCCCGGCATTGGGTTTGCCGATAATGGCAACGCTGATCCCGTTCTTGATCACATTTCCCAACCTGAATGAGTTCACTAATTCACTGGTTGATACAGTCAGTTCATCGATCAGCGCATACAACTGTTTCCGGTCGGCAAACTCCACATCTTCCTGGCTGAAATCAAGTTCCAATTCTATCAATGCTGAAAAACGAATCAATCTTTCTCGTAATGATCGTAAGTTCTCCGAAAATCCACCGCGCATCGTATGCAGAGCGGCTTTTTGTGATGCGGATGTATTAGAAGCGATCAGGTCGGCTACAGCTTCAGCCTGTGTAAGATCTAACTTTCCATTTAAGAAAGCCCGTTGGGTAAACTCCCCGGGTTTGGCAAGTCTTGCTCCCCGTTTGATACAGGCATTAATAACCTGTTGCTGCACATAGGGTGATCCGTGACAGCTTATCTCCACCACATCTTCACCGGTATAACTTTTTGGATCTTTAAAAAGAGAAACAACCACTTCATCTATATCATTTCCATTCTCCCTGATAAAACCAACATGCAATGTATGGGAGGGTTCATTGTCCAGGTTCTTTGATGGAAATAATTGATTGATGATCCGGAATGAATTTTTGCCGCTTAAACGGATAACGCCAATGGCCCCCACTCCCGGGGGGGTGGCCAGCGCCACGATAGTATCATCCCAACTGCTAAACTTACCGGACATTAGCCAAAATTAGGCTGAATAGTTGAGCTAAAGGCTAACAGCAAATAGCTAATAGCCTTTAGCTGTAAACAAAAAACCCCTTCAATATTCTGAAGAGGTTTTCCCTTAAATTATTTTCATTTTACTCGCCCTGTACCTGGAAGGTGATCGGTTGTCTGCGATAAGCTTTTACCTGGCGGCCATTCTGAATAGCTGCATTCCATTTCGGTCCTTTCTGAATGGTGCGGATAGCTTCCTGCTCCATTCCATAGCCATGGTTGGTTAAGGCTTTTACATCGCTGATGTTTCCTTCCCTGTCAACCACAAACTGAACCATCGTGGTATAAGTTCCTTCGGGTGCGCCGTTATCGGTAGCTACCTGCCCGTTACAGTTTCTTTCGAGGTATTGACGCCATTTGCCATCGCCACCGGGAAAACTGGCTTCAATTTCCACTTTGTCAAATATTTTATTCTCGTCTTCTTCTTTCTTTTCTTCTACGATCTGCTTTCCTTCATCAATAACTGCAGGTGTCGGAATATCAGTTTCTTTAACGCCTTCCTGGCTCACATCGGCAATTTTTACTTCTTTTAATTCTTCCTGTTGAGGAGGAGGTTTTTCTACTTCTTCATCCTTTTTTATAACAGGGGGGGTAAATTGCTCCATTTTCACTTTGGG
>CAZGGQ010000048.1:0-36396 GCA_964525285.1 uncultured Chitinophaga sp. | reverse complement strand
TTTTGAAATAATGAATAAAAAATCTAGGTAACGATAAGCTGCCGGCAGGCAGGTCTGCCGCCGGCAATGGTGTATCGTTTCGATTATTATTAAGTTCTTTTATGTATTTTGTTTATGCCATAAAGAGTATTTCAAGAAATTACATTTATGTTGGAATGTCAAATAACCTTGAGCGAAGACTAAAGCAACATAATAATGGAGAGAACAAGACAACAAAAGCATACAAACCATTTGTTTTGATATTGTTTGAGGGATTTGAAAATAGGGTGCCAGCGAGAAAAAGAGAGATGTATTTGAAAACTGGGGTTGGAAAGGAGTTTTTGAAAACTTTATTTAAATAATTGCCCGGGTGGCGGAATTGGTAGACGCAGCAGACTCAAAACCTGCCTGCCGGCAGGCAGGTCTGCCGCCGGCAACGGTGTATCGTTTCGATTATTATTAAGTTCTTTTATGTATTTTGTTTATGCCATAAAGAGTATTTCAAGAAATTACATTTATGTTGGAATGTCAAATAACCTTGAGCGAAGACTAAAGCAACATAATAATGGAGAGAACAAGACAACAAAAGCATACAAACCATTTGTTTTGATATTGTTTGAGGGATTTGAAAATAGGGTGCCAGCGAGAAAAAGAGAGATGTATTTGAAAACTGGGGTTGGAAAGGAGTTTTTGAAAACTTTATTTAAATAATTGCCCGGGTGGCGGAATTGGTAGACGCAGCAGACTCAAAATCTGCCGCCGGCAACGGTGTATCGGTTCGATTCCGATCTCGGGCACAGACCTCAGCAGAAAATGCTGAGGTTTTTTATTTAGATGTATCGGTTCCCTGCCTGACTACGTCACGCGGGCAGGGATCCCGGTCCCGGGCACAAAAAAAAATTTCAATTCGTTTGAAGCTTTTTTCTATTTAAGTCAAAATAGCAACCAATTCAGAAATCCAGGCAACCCTGGATTATCTTCTTCCACTCCGGGGAATTAAGTTTTTCCTCTGTCAGTTCGCCGGCATCTATTGGATTCGGAAACTTTATTTCAACTTTGTAAAGCATACACTCGCAGTATGTTTTGGATTTTTCTTCGCTTACGCCGGCTTTTTGAGCTGATCCCATACATTCTGTTAAAAATGCTTCCCTTTCTGAAGTACCCCAGAAACCGCCCAGGCAGCTTCTAATATCTTTTTTCCATGTTTCTGATTGCATATCAGCTTCGGAGATTTTTGCTGCCTCCTCAATGCCGGGATATTTCGTTTCAACCCTTTCCTGCATACAATAACAGTAAAACCTGGCTGTATCTTCACTGTAACCCGCTTTAGCTTCTCTGATGCATTCACTGATGAAACTATAACGTTCTATAGAGGGCCAGCCCTTTCTTTCTCCGGCTTCCTGGGCAAAAGATTTGTTGATAAACAACAGAGATATAACCAGGTGGGCGAATAGTAATTTTTTCATCCCGCAAATTACAATTTACTTGCAGTACCAGTTTGTATTCACTCCCAGGTTTTCAGGTTTTTTTTTGTAAACCGCCATTCGGGTGTAATGATCTCTTCCCTGTCAGTTACCTCATACCAGGGGCTCATCGTATCATTTACCGGGTTCAGCAGCACATGCATGTCCTGTGCGGGCTGATAACCCTGCAGCAGCATATATACTTTTTTGCCTTTCTTATTTACTGCCACATCAACTACTGTCATTGCATGACCGGGAAACCCTCCCTTTACCAACACATCGCCGGCTTTTATGTTATTGAAATCAGTTACCGGCTTCAATTGCTTCTCCAATGAGGCAGAGCCGCAGTACCCAAATACTTTTTGCAAATAATTATCAAATGCCGGCCTGTTGGCAGTACCTGACCATTTGTACCATTTGCCACTGTAATCCATGAAGGCAATATCTGTATATCTCTTTTCTGCATATAAATATTCCGCCCGCAAACGCATCACAGCATCTGCACATTGTTGAAGGTCCCTGTTTCCAACAGGTATATCAACGATAGCAAACTGTGCAGTCTGGTTGAGTTTAAATGACCCATCATAGAGATGAACCATTTTATCTTTCTTCAGTGGAACATCTCTTAACCATTCTGCAAACGAACCTGTTTCTGCCCTTATTCTCATAAAGTCTTTGGGCACAGGTATGTCACCTATCGTTTTATACCATTCAGAACTGGAAGCTGCCAGTGAAAAGGCTGGGTAATTGGTTGGGGAATCATGCTGACCCGACACACAACCAATAGTTATAACCAGCAGGAGCAGAAAGAAAGACTTGAACATGTCTTTATTAAGAGTAAGCAGCCCTTCAATTCCATAAGGAAGTGGGCAAAAATCCTGGATTTGAATATGGAACTTCAGCAAGCATTGAAGTGCGTCCTGTAATAATGCAGGAAGAATCCACCGGCTTTGTCTATCCTAAGAATAAATGATTGACCTAGTTTTTTCTCCCTACAGGTTATCACTTAGTTTTCTGCTCCCTTTTGATTCTTTACAATAAAAAAAGTAAAATTACCCGCAAAAAAAGAGTAGTTCCCGTGTTGTATCAAAAAAGAAAACAAAGTTTCTTTGTGACAGATCCTGTTGCAATGAAATTAATGATGTACATACAAAATGACCTGATCGAAGCCATCCAGCTTGATAATGATAAAATACGAATACCGGGTTATGTTGGCCATTTTAAACGTTTTCTCAAAATGAAGTACCGGGAACTTATCAACCAGCAAACAAACCCACCTGATTTTTTAGTGACCACTCTCCCACCTCAAACCAGGCCTGCGGATAGTGGTAATCATTAAGAAAGATTGAATGATCTTATCAGTATCTTTTTTCGCCTATCACATTCCATTTACCATCTATAAGTTTAAGCAATGAAATGGTTTGGGTTCGAAATTCTTCTTTAAAAATTTTGTTTGAAAAATGCTGCCATGCTTTTTCAAAATCGCCGGGTTTCAGATCCCGGTTGGCAATCGTGATATGCGGATGAAATGGCCGGTCATCTTTTTTGATAAAATCTGCGTAAGAAAGGACAAAATGGTTTTCTACCTGGCTCTTTAATTCTTCCAGGGAAAGATTTTCCTGCACCTGCACAAACAATACCCTTTTGCCAAAATGAGAAAAACCTTCCAACTGAATTTCCAGCACATCCATATCACTTGTAAAAACCTGCAAAATTTGCTTCAATTTCTCTTCCTTGTCTTCCTCCAGCCAGAACGGTTGAATCAACGTGATATGTGCAGGAGATTTTAATGCTACTACAGCGCCAAATTGTTCTTTCATCCAATATTTAAATTGCCAAACTTTCTTATCCAGTTCCGGGGGACACAGTATTGCAATAAAATACATATTGTGTGTGGTGGAGTGATTCATCCCGAAACTTTAATTGCATTGAACAACCTGCAAAATTACCTGCTAATCACCGGTCGTTGCCAAAAAGATGAATAATTAAATTTCTGTCCTCCAACAGATGCTTCATACATCAATCCACCCTTTTGCTGTGTAAAAATCATGACCCCTTCTTTATACTTCACATTTGCTGAAGCGCCGGCAGTAACTGCAACGGCTGAAGCCTGGGCAGAAAATTCAATTTTGTTTTCCTTAAACCGGTCCAGGTCTGCTTTGGATTCAAAAAAGATGACTTCCCGGTAAGCTTGTCCCCCAAACTGAAAACCAATGCTCAGTTGTGTAAGTTTAGCTTTACCAATAATTGTTCCTGTTTCATATACAATGCCATTACCCACTGCACCACCAATGCCCATTCCGCCTTTCCCTACATTAGGGAAAATCACATAGGCATAAGCATTCGTAAATAAGTTATTCATCAGGCCATCCGTATCAATAAAATCCTCTTTTGCTTCGTTACTTTCCCGTACTAATTTTTGGTCTTTTCTGGTTGATTGGCCTATGGCGCTGTTGCTCATTACCAGTGCCGTTAATACAATTACAGATCTTAAAGTCTGTAAAAAAATTTTCTTTTTCATATAAAATATTTTTTAGTAATACTATAAGCTGAATGTGGCAGCCTCTACCAGGATTAACAAAGACTTTGCCAATTAATGAAAATACAAAAAACATCAGACTACCAAGTTATATCATATCCATTCTTTCACCCGGGTTTTAACATTCCATGTACAGAAAAGTAGCTGCTTCCTGATTAAAGTCAGTGGCTGCTAACCGGTATAGTTATACCTTGCATCAGTTTTTACCAATATTTATTTTATGTTACGGCTTTTTCTCATCCCTCTCCTCTGCCTGCTATTGATTCCATCCTCTGCCCAATACAACTGGAAATTAGAAAAACAAAAAGATGGTATCAGTGTTTATTTATCCGATGTACAGGGGTCAAGCTTCAAAGCGGTAAAAGTGGAATGTACATTGACCGGCACCTATGCCAAACTGATTTCCCTTCTGACCAATGTATCTCAATTCAGTAAATGGATATACAATAATAAGAGCAGCAATTTGCTGAAACAAAATACTCCGCTTGATTTTATTTATTACTCAGAAACTCACATGCCATGGCCTCTCTCCAACCGGGATGCCGTCATTCACCTGCAGATAAAAACAGACAGCCTTCCCCGATTCCTTTCCATAACCGGAAATGGTGAACCGGATCTGTTTCCACGCATGATCAGCAGGGTGCGGGTACCTCATTATAAAGCAAACTGGAAAGTGACCATGCCAACGGCAAAAACAATTCAAATAAGTTATTTACTGGAAATCGATCCGGGCGGAAGTATCCCGGCATGGATCGCCAATTCATTTGCCGATAAGGGGCCTTATGGAACATTCAGCAATATCGCTGAACAGTTAAAGAAATAAACGGGACCACGATATCCTATTTTTTCAAATTACCCCCTGCAACCCAATAGCTATCAGGGCCGCATCTGGCATAAATGTGGAGGGGTTAGCCAGGAAGAAGTTTTTTTAACTTACCCTGTATTTGTTTGGTAATTTTACCCGGTTGAAAATAAATTACCATGCATATAGAATCCGATATTAAACTTGGTTTTAAAGATGTAATGTTGAGGCCCAAACGTTCCACCCTCAGCTCCAGGTCAGAAGTATCATTGATCCGGAAATTTAAATTTTTACATAGCGGTACCCCCTGGGAAGGCATTCCCATTATGGCTGCTAATATGGATACAACCGGCACTATGGAAATGGCTAAAGTTCTGGCATCACATCAGTTGTTTACCGCCATCCACAAACATTATACAAAAGCGCAATGGAAAAAATTCATGCAGTCCCATGGAGAAAGCATCATTGAATATATTGCCGTTAGTACCGGCACCAGCGCTGATGATGCCAGGAACCTGGATCTCATTTTAAAGGAAAACAGCTCATTACGATTCATCTGTATTGATGTGGCCAATGGCTACTCGGAAAAATTTGTTGCGTTTGTAAAAGCTACCAGGAATAAATATCCCGGCAAGGTGATCATGGCAGGTAATGTGGTAACCGGCGAAATGGTGGAAGAATTGTTACTCGCCGGGGCCGATATTATTAAAGTGGGCATTGGCCCGGGTTCTGTATGCACCACCCGAGTAAAAACAGGCGTGGGTTATCCGCAGCTATCGGCCATTATTGAATGTTCGGATGCGGCACATGGTTTGGGTGGCCAGATCATTTCAGACGGAGGCTGTAAGGTGCCGGGCGATGTGGTGAAAGCATTTGGCGGTGGCGCCGACTTTGTGATGCTGGGCGGCATGCTGGCAGGGCATGAAGAAAGTGGTGGTGAGTTAATTGAAAAAGAGGGAAAAAAGTTTAAACAGTTTTATGGTATGAGTTCCGAAACAGCCATGACCAAGTATGCCGGTGGTGTAGCTGATTACCGGGCATCTGAAGGAAAGACCACTCAAATACCTTATCGTGGAAATGTTACAGACACGGTGCAGGATATCCTGGGCGGACTTCGTTCTGCCTGTACCTATGTGGGAGCAAAATCCTTAAAAGAACTCAGCAAACGAACCACTTTTATCCGTGTAGCAGAACAGCATAATGAGTGGTTTACTGAATAATATTTAACAATAAACTGAACGATGTTGAAAAAGCGACAAGACTATATTTCCTGGGATGAATATTTTATGGGAGTGGCTTTGTTATCAGCCAAACGAAGTAAGGATCCCAGTACACAGGTAGGTGCCTGTATTGTCAGTAATAAGAACAAGATCGTTGGCGCCGGTTACAATGGGCTGCCGATCGGCTGTGATGATGATGAGTTTCCCTGGGAAAAGCAGGGAGAGTTCCTTGATACAAAATATCCTTATATCTGTCATGCAGAACTGAATGCCATATTAAATAATATTGGGATGGACCTGAAAGGCTGCAAGATCTATACTGCGCTTTTCCCCTGCAACGAATGTTCAAAAGCCATTATTCAATCCGGGATAACCGAAGTGATCTACCTCTCAGATAAATATGAAGGCAATGATATATTTAAGGCATCTAAGTTTATGCTGGACAAAGCTGCTGTGAAATACCGGAAAGTTGAATCAAAGGTCATGAACCTTGTCTTGTCTTTCAATGAAGGGGATGTGTAAACTCCTGCAATAATTACTACGTGCAGGTTTTTAATTTTATTCGGCAACTTCCAAGAGGGTGTAATCGGGTGTTTATTCTTCAACTAAAATTATTTCTTTTCTGCTGATCATCTCAGATTCAGCCCGTTCCCTCATCAGGGTTTCAATTTTTTGGAGTGAAATGTTTCCTTTGGTCAATATACCCGGAACTTTTAATATCCGGCGCATAGCTGAAAATAACATTAACATTACCAGTACAAATACCAGTGCATCTCCATGAACAATTCCGGGGCTGACGATAGTACTTAAAAAAAGCAGTCCGCCTAGCATGGCATATTGCAAAAAAGGAATGAGACTTTCCTGGATACTTTCCAGCCTGTTGTTTTTCATATTAGCTTCAAACAGGTAACCCGACTTTTCGTTGAACCTGCCGATGATTGCCTCTTCATCATTATGCTCTTTTATCCTCCCGTACCGGCTGAAGCTTTTTGTAACAAAAGCCAGCAGACCACTCCTTTTATCCCTGCTTTTTTGAATAAATCTTTTTTGATACTTTGTCAGGAAATATATGCCTGCCAGGAAAATCATAAAAAGAATAATAAGATACATGGTTAGTTGAAAATGGATCATCCCTAATAAAACAAAGCCAATAACGAGAAACAACGAATCTTTATAAGAACCCAGGATCCCCCGTAACAGATAATTCCTGACAGCTCTCAGATCATTACTGTAACGCAACAGGTAATTGCCATATGCCCTGCGTTGAAATACAGCCGCATCCTGGTTTAACTGAGCAGTGAATAATTTTTCACGAATCAACCTGACAAACTTCTCCCCTTCTTTTAAACTCATCCACTGCTCTGCCAGGGAAATGACTCCTTTCAGCAGTAATAACAATAAAAAAAAGAGGAAGAATGCCTGCAAGGTGGAAAAGTGAATACCCAATAACTGCAACAGCCGTCCTTTACTGCTACCTGCGTTGAACTGTAATGAAAAAAATTCACCAATAGAGACAGGCAAGAGGAAACTGATACAGCCCCGGATCAGACCGGTAAAAATAATCAGGGATAAAATGCTTTTATTCCCGCTGATATATTCTTTGGCTAACTGGCTTTTTAATTTCAAAGTATTTTAATTTAACTCAGGATGCCTCTTTCAACTTCCTGTTTACATATTGCAAAGTACTTATATTCTCTCGGGTGATTTCTCCTGCCATATTGCATAAATCATCAATCGTATAAACCGGCAGGTTGCAGTTTTCCTTCACTTCTTTTATTAATAACGGGCTCGCAGTCAACAATCCGCTGATGGCAAATGGCCGGATGCCCCACTTATGCAATACATTAATTCCGTTCATAGCTGAAAGACTGTCACCGGCAGAAAATAATACAGCATGTACCGTATCCATCAGGCGGTGATTGTTCAACAACATTTTTGTCTCCCTCTGGTAAAGCCCATCTGCAATTTCCATCACAACATATTCCGGTCTTACGATCATCACTTTTTTTAACAACGATTCATAAAGATTCAGCAATTCCTGCTCATCGCACATATAAGTAGAAGGGAAACCAAAATCGCCAAAATCTGCTGTTATATTGGCCCCCAGGTCATAATTTAAATCGCAATCCTTCGTATAAACAGTTCCAGTCAGCTTTATGAATGCAACTAAATGACCTGCTTTTCTCAATCCCCTCACCAGGAATGCAGCAGAGGTTGTTTTACCGCTATCCATGGAAGACCCCACAGATAAAATAACTTTCGTGTCTTTTGCTGCTTTACCACTGAATCTTGTCAGTTGACGATGATAAATTGTTTTGGTATTTACAACAAATCCCCGCTCATTCGTTACTGTACCTACAAATTTCAGTGTCGTAGGCCCAATATCAATAAATTTTTCATGCATACTCTCAATAACTCCCACCGTACCCCCTCCTCCCAGGATATGTAATTCACGGTTACAGTCCTCCGGCACATATCCTTCAAACTGTGCGGTAGCATACCGGGTTCCAAAAGCTGCCATGATCCTGTCACCGGGCAAAATTGCCGCATTACGTTTTTCATCATTCTGCATGCTTTTATGTTTGCCTAATTTGATGACATCAAACACTGCTACATCCCCCACTTTGGGTTTATAAGAAGGGTTAGTATTAAAGTTGATATGCTGACTTGTTACGTCCCTGCAGATGTAGGTTCTTTTAATGCGGGTTTTCATAAACAAATTTTTTGAAATGTTGGTTATAAATTATTTAAATGACTATTTCTTTTTGGAATGCAGATCAATATCGTATTGCAGGGTTAATCCAATCACATTATAATTGTCAAAAGGTCTGATGATCTTCCCGTTGCTGGGCCTGGTGATATTTATCCTGCGGAATTCAGAAGTAAACAGGTTAAATTCCCGCTGTGTTATATAATAAACAGACAGCGAAAAATGCCTGGTTAATTTTGAATTAAGGTTGACCATAAGCCGGCCCCGGTGAAAACCATCCGCTGTTTGCTTAATAGCCGGTGCACCGGTCTTGATGTCATAATATTGAATGGGTTTGCCGCCGATATTATAAAACAGCGAATAACTTATTGAAGGGGATAAATTCAAAAATTCAAGTCTTTTCTTAGGTGATAATCTTGTACCCCAGATAATACGGTTATGATACCTTGTCTCGTTTTTTGAATGTACCTCGACCTGGACAGAATTTGACCAGCTCAACACATCAGCCAGCTTTATTTTATATCCCAGTTTTACAGAAACCCGGCTGCCGCCATCCGTCAGGCTATTAGAACCACCAAAAGTATACCCGGCATTAATATCTATTTTCCTTGTGAGATCATAGCTTGCATGAATGGAAGATTGATTAAAATCGCTGCTGAAGCTATTGGAGGCATTAAAGGCCCTCAGGTGCGAAAATCGCAGGTCCATCTTTTTAGTAAGCGAAAAATTAAGCTGGGCCGTATTCCAGTTCTTCAGTTCAGTCTGAGCACAGGATGTGGCAACTGAAAAAAGAAGAATTGCAGCAGTAAGACTGATTTTACAGTGTTTGGCAGTATTGTTTCCCATTCCCGTATTTAGAGATGAGTCAAGACGAACAGTGGATTTGTAACTTTTTAAAAAGAGATAATTTTCCGGAATCCATTTCATAGCCAAAAAGAAAGGAATGAATCCCCGCAGGCTGAGGTTACCCGATTCCTGAAATGGTAACGTTTATTATACGGTTGAAATGGTAACGTTTATTATACGGTGGATAAGCCAGCCATATTCATCTTGTTGCGACGCTACCAGGGGTAAGTCCGGGAATGTCAACAATTAATGATTCCTCAACGAATCCTGTTTCAAATCAAAATATTTTTTTACTCCCTGCTTTATTCCTTAATTTTCATGAATTATTCCTCCTCCTTTGCAAGATTCCGAGCTCCTCTCATGAATATAAAATTCACAATTAAAAAAGTAAACCAATGAAAAAGGTAAAATTTTTTACAACGCTCAGTCTTGCTGCAGGCATTCTTGTCTTCAGTTCCTGCAATTCTAAAAAGGACAAAAAAGCTGATGAGAACAATTCGGACAGCACATCTGCCAAAACAGAAACCATTGTTGCCCCCTCCGGCCCCACCGAAGTGATGATCGTTAAGCACAAAGTGGCCGACTATGCCAAATGGAAAACAGGCTATGATGCACATGACTCTGCCCGTCTTGCCAATGGCCTGCACAGTTATGTCATTGCAAGAGGTGTGGATGATTCCAATTTGCTGTTAGTCGCTATGAGAATGGATGATGTGGATAAAGCAAAAGCAATGGGCGCTGACCCTTCACTGAAAGATGTGATGAAAAAAGCAGGTGTGGTAGGGGCTCCCGAAATTGATTACCTCCATTCAGTAATGAACGATACCGCGGCAATTCAGCAAACTGTGAGGATGATGATAAGATCAAAGGTAAAAGACTGGGATGCCTGGAAGAAATCATTTGACAGTCATAAACAGGTAAGAATGGATGCAGGTCTTACAGACAGGGTGATTTCTTACACGATTGGTGATAATCATAATGTAACCCTCGTATTTGCTGTTGCGGATATGGATAAAGCAAATGCATTTCTGAACTCAAAAGAACTGAAAGACAGAATGGCTGAAGCAGGTGTGGAAGGTCCGCCCGGCATCTTCTTCTACAGAATCGCAACAAAATATTAAGGAGTTGTAAAACCATCGTTGTTTTCAACAATTTTTTATTCAGTGCGGCTGTTTTAAATGAACAGCCGCACTTTTTTATAAAATATTTCACGCAAAGCTGCAAAGAAGCCAAGTCGCTAAGTTTATAATATGAACAACCCAAAAGCTTTTATTTGCAGTTATTTACCCGGCGTCTTTACTTGAAATCAAACTAACTCACTACCGTTTTCTCCAAGGATAGGTTTTCCTTTCTTATTTTATTACTTTAGACAAATGATTCCAGAAAAATGAAACAAGCCTTCCTCATTATTGTATTATTCATTAAAACAACTACAGCCTTCAGCCAGGGAAACCCACCCTGGCAAAATGCATTGATCATCGTACGATCAACCAATGGAATCAATTTTAATTCCCCTGCCATTTTCCAGGACTCTTCCGGCGTACCCTGCATCATACAATGGAAAAGCGATACACTGGTTGCCGTTTTCCAGTGGTTCAGGCAACCCAACCCTTCACCCTCATGGGACCGGGTAGCTGTAAAATTTTCTTATGATAATGGAACCAATTGGACAACTCCCACCCCGATCGTAGTTAATAATTTTCCGGCAAATTACCAGCGGCCCTTCGACCCAACCATTGTGGTCACTACCGATAAAAAGATACGCATCTTCTTTTCTTCCAGCGATGGTATGATCGGCGGACCAGAGATCATCAATACGTATTCAGCCCTTAGTACCGATGGTATCAATTATACTTTTGAACCCGGCCCCCGTTTCGATCATTCGACCAATCGTGTTATAGACCCCGCTGTTACTATTTTCAACGGAAGCTGGCACTATACTGCTCCCATTGGCGCCCCGCAGGATGGAGCATATCATTGTACATCAGTTGATGGATTGACTTTTACACAAATTGGAAATATCAATTCTGATAACAACCATAACTGGACGGGTAATTTACTTGTTGATGGCGGACAGCTTCGCTTCTATGGCAGCGGACCCATGATCTGGTACAACAGTTCTGCAGACGGGAATGTATGGAACGGATTTGTCAATACCAATATCGTTGGCGGCGACCCGGGAATAGTTAAATTATCCAATGGAAATTATATCATGGTCTATGTAGGGCCGCCAAATATTATAACTGCGACGGGCAATCCCAACGCCGCTTCACCGGTTACCATTTTTCCCAATCCTTCTACATCGGTTATTTATTTGCAGGGCAAGCAGGGTAAACAATACCCTTATAGTTTATTCACCGCATCCGGCGCTTTGCTTAGCCGGGGAATTTTTACAACCAACGGCCAATTGAATATGGAACGGCTCCCTGCCGGCGCCTACCTGCTGATGACTGAAGACAATAAAAAAATTTATTGCAACAGGTTGCTGAAAGAATAATGGCTGGTTATTTACAACCTGTTGATCGCATCATAATCCAGTAACTCAACACCCGGAGAAATATATTCCTGTTTTACCGGTTCATCTTTCACCAGGTCGGTACTCAGGTATTTTTTATTACTGTCACTGAAAACTGTAACGACGGTTTTATCCTTCCCCAATTCATTTTGCAGCCAGATCGCACCGATCAGGTTGGCCCCCGAAGAAATGCCAACCGCAAGGCCCAACTCCCTCGCCAGTTTCTGTGCCATTATTATTGAATCCCCGTCAGAAACTTTTATAATGGAATCCAGTTGGTCCAACTTCACAATTGCCGGAATAAATTCATCGGATATTCCCTGGATACGATGGGAACCTACCTTATGTCCCGTGGATAAAGTGGGTGATTCCGCAGGTTCCAATGGATGAATTTTTACAGCCGGGTTTCTCGATTGCAGGTATTTACCCACTCCCATTATGGTGCCTCCAGTGCCCACACCGGCCACAAATGCATCCGGGGTAATGTCAACAGACTGCAGCTGCATCCATATTTCCCTTGCCGTGGTTTTCTCGTGAGCTTCAGCATTAAAACAGTTTTCAAATTGCTTTGGTAAAAAAATACGGCTGTCTTCACGGGCCATCTTTTCGCTCAACGCAATGCTTCCAAGGAAGCCGCCTTCCTCTTTGCTGACCAAAATTTCATCCGCCCCCAGGCTATTAATAATATCGATCCGTTCCTTACTCAACCAGTCGGGCATGATAATTTTGACATGATGACCCAGCGCCCTGCCGATCGCACTGAACGAAATGCCGCTGTTCCCGCTGGTGGCTTCAACAATGATATCACCGGGCCTGATGTCGCCCCGTATATAAGCCATTTGAAGGATATACAAGGCCATGCGGTCTTTAATACTTCCTGTCAGGTTATAATGCTCGCACTTTACATATACTTTACGGCATTCTCCTTTGTACAGGTATAAGATCTCGAGCATGGGGGTATTACCAATAAGCCGCCAGAAATGCCGGAATTTATTCTCCAGTTTCGATTCCCGGCCCACATAACCGTTTGCACTAAAATAATCATAGGTTCCGGCAACTCCCGGTTTCGCCGGACTGATGGGATCAAAGTTGCTCATGGTTTTAAATTTAATATACAGAAATATCTTACCGGTCTCATCGGCGGTCAACAGGCGAGAATTTTTAGTGCAAAATCATTGAAAGATACCGCACCTATAGCAGGCTTTGTTTCCGATATCAAAATTAATTGTTTTGATCTGAACCAGTTGCCAATCCACTTTCAATGGTTATAAATAAGCATTTTTCAGGGGAGTTTCATTGAGCAAACTTTGTAATTCGGATTCTTCATTGGATGTATTCGTTTATTGGGGAGGTAAGAAACCTGTACAAGACAATATGAAATAAAATATTCCGTACATTCAGGTATGAATAAGCGGACTTTTATAAAAAACATCTCCCTGCTCGGCATTACTCCTGCCTTCAGCCATATTGATAAATGGGTAGCAAAATATGAACACATACAACCTGAAACACTGGCAGCCAATGAAGATTTCTGGGAGGGCATCCGCAAAGGCTACCGGCTTAAACCGGATTACATTAACCTGGAGAATGGTTACTATTGTTTTCTTTCGCAGGAAGTACTGGAGAATTTTATCAGCCATGTACGGGAAGTGAATTACCAGGGCTCTTATTATATGCGTACAAAAAGATTTGATGACAATAATGCCATGGCCGAAAAACTGGCTGTGCTGGCAGGCTGTTCCAAAGAAGAGTTGGTAATCACAAGAAATACAACAGAATCACTGGACCTGGTAATTGGGGGCACGCATTGGCAGGCCGGCGATGAAGCGGTAATGGCCGAACAGGATTACGGCGCCATGCTCGACATGTTTAAACTGGTGGCCAAAAGACATGGGGTTATCAATAAGATCATCTCCATCCCCAATCATCCTGCTTCTGATGAAGAGATCGTTGATCTTTATGCAAGTGCCATCAGCCCCAAAACAAAATTGCTGATGGTATGTCATATCATCAACATTACCGGCCAGATACTTCCTGTGAAAAAGATCTGTGATTTGGCGCACAGCAAGGGGGTAAAAGTGCTGGTGGATGGAGCACATGCATTTGCACATTTCAACTATTCAATTCCCGATCTGCATTGCGATTATTATGGCACCAGCCTGCATAAATGGATGAGTGTACCGCTTGGTTTAGGTTTCTTATATGTAAAAAAAGAAAATATTACTGACCTATGGCCCTTGTTAGGGCCCGGCGCCACTATCAAAGATGAGGATATTCGCCGGCTGAATCATACCGGCACACCTCCCGTTCATACTTACCTGGCTATTGCCACTTCAATAGATTATTATTTGAAAATAGGCGCCGAACGAAAAGAAGCAAGACTACGTTACCTGCAGCACTACTGGACAGATAAGGTAAGAAACCTGGAAAACGTGATCATAAATACTCCTGCAGAACCGGAACGGTCATGCGGCATTGCCAACGCGGGCATCCGGGGAATGAAACCTGCTGACCTGGCGGACACATTAATGAAAAAATATAAAATTTATACAGTGGCCATTGATTATGCCAATGTTCATGGATGCCGTATTACCCCAAATGTTTATACCACTCCCCAAGAACTGGATCAGTTAGTCAAGGCGCTGAGTGAGTTGGCAGGAAAATAGGCAATTCATCTTTCATACTGTCTCAAACAAATTTCATTGCCTGGGTTTACCGCAACGTGCTGGAAAATTCCTAAGGCCAAACCTCTGCCGAATGGTATTGTTTAATATACGGCAGGAACAGCCGCCATATTCGTTTTGTTGACAGATGCGGTGACCGGACATTGTCCGTGAATGCTTATGCTTGAGATCAGGGCTGAGAAACTGACTAGTTCTCCTTTTCAGCCTGTATTTGTTTCAGCATATTCCTCGCATTCTCACCTGTGACTCCATGTGGGTCGAGTTCGATTGCTTTATTATAATACTCTATTGCTTTATCCTTTTTCTTTGCTTTCCAATTTGCCTCGGCAAAGCTGTCCCAGGCATTTGCTGATTTTGGAAATAACCTGGTATTAAGCTGAAAAATAAAAATTGCTCCTTCCGTTTGTTTCCCGTTCAACAGGTTATACCCGGCGTCATTTATTTTAGTTTCAAATTCAATATAGCGGTACTTCGGATTGCCAATCATACCTTTTGCTTCTTTTTCCACTTCATCCATCTTCCCAGCCATAAATAAATCTTTGAGACGTTGTATGGGGTCAATCACCGGGTCTTTTTCAGAAAAATCCAGGCAAGCCTGCAATACCGGGTCTTTATTAGAACAGTAATCATAAAAATTCATATCAACAGCCAGTTGTGGCGCCAGCCAGTCAGCATTCTCCCATTGGGGTTTGTCCTGCCACCAGGCAAATGAAAGAAATACAGGAATCCCGGTTTTGGGTAACACTACCCTCCGGGTGTCTCCATAAAAATTAATATTCTCAGCAGTTGGCTCGCCTACAAACAAAGCATTGGTATAGTTGTGCAATTCATTCACCAGGTTCTGGCAGGCTGAAAAAGTCCGCCGGCCAATAATGACAAATAATTTTCCGGGTTTGTTGATCTTCTTATTTTCTATAATCCCCGTTACCACCGGTTTATTCTTGTAATTATTACCGCCCTCGTTGAGGCGAACATCCAGCACCAGTTTGTCCACATCATTATTATCAATAAAGGCAAATACTTTTTTATAAAAAGCATCAATCGGTTCAAGTTTATCATCCAGTACCTGGCTCTGCCGTACATAAACAGTCTTACTTTCCGGAATGTATTCGTAATAGTAATTCTTGTCAATATTCTTCAGGTAAAAGGGGGTGCTCTTATGATCCCTTACACTTATCCAATCCGGGCCCGGAGTAGCAAAGCCATAGTTCCTTGGCAAATGAAATGATTCAATGGCAGTCATAGTTTGATCGAAAGTCTTTCCATCTTTTTCAAAAGTGCAGGTCACCGTTGTTTTCAGTTCCCGGGTGATTCCCTGTGCATGCAGCGCTTCGGGGATGGTCATAAAATCCAATCCATAGGCCTTAAAATACTGGTCATTCTCTGCGGGCACCAATGGCTTTATGGCTTTCAGTACGTCCATCACCGGCACACCCTCCACTTTCAACAACTTTGCACCAACTATTCCGGCATATTTTTTATCCGCTCCTTCTGCATATAAACCATCACTGAACCAGTAAAAATTAACCGGGGCTACATGGTATTTGACGGGGCTTTGTCTCCACCCGATATTGGTATGCCCGTACTTAAACAGGCACACGATCTTTGCCAATCCTGCCATGCGTTCAACGTCATTCAGGGAGGGCATTGCCTTATACAGTTTTTCCACTTCAGCATCAAAGGCATCAGCCGTTATTTTCTTAAACAAAAAAGAATAGTCTTTGTGAACAGTTTGTTGCAGGAAATGCAGGTCATCCTGCCAGTCAGTAATTGTAAGTTTCTCAATGGTGATCTTAGAACTGGCCGGCATGGCCGGATGCCCATCCTGGGAATGAACGGAAGCCATCATCATGGCGCTGAAAAGAAAAATGAAAAAAATTTTCATGGCTGTTATTTTTTTGAAGTTATACCATATCAACAGGCAGTTCTTATTGAATTTGATAAACGGCCAAAACAAAGGTTATTATTACCCCGGCGGTTTAGTTGCGCTAATCCGACGCTCCGGGGAATCGAAAGGTTACAGGATGTTCTGCCGTTTATATAGTTCCTGCGCCGGAACAGGTTGTTCTCTTTTCCATAACAGTCATATTACGCGGTTTTATTGCAAAGGGCGGTGCAGGAAAACCTGCGATCGCTATCATCCCTTATTTTTACAAAAAAAATGATAATGAGTACTACTCCGACAAAGGGCCTTATCCAAACCAATAAAGGTATCCTTCATTTTGAATTGTATGATAATGACGCACCCGAAACAGTTGCCAATTTTAAGAAACTGCTGACAGCAGGTTTTTACAACGGCCTCAAATTCCATCGTGTGATACCCAATTTTATGGTGCAAACAGGCTGCCCGGAAGGAACAGGCGCCGGTGGACCGGGGTGGAGTATTAAATGCGAGACAAACGGGACCAAACAAATCCATGACCGGGGAGTGATGAGCATGGCTCACCGCGGCTTGGATACTGGGGGCTCACAGTTCTTTATCTGCCATAACCGTGGAGGCACCGCCCACCTGGACAGGGTACATACCTGTTTTGGAAAACTCACAGACGGGTTTGAAATTCTGGATGCCATCCGGGCGGGAGATATCATGGAAAAAGTTGAACTGTTTTAGCATAAAAAAATTTCCGGAAGTTTTGATTGAATAATACTTATGCAATCAAACCGTCAATTGCATCATGAGAAAAATATTTTTATGCGATTGCTAATTGGCTGTTTGCTTTGCTGCTGTTCTGTATCAGCACAGATCACCGATAGTTCTATTGTAAAACCGGTGGATCTGCCCGCCACAGAACCATTCGACAGCTCAAGAACCTGGCAAAGGGTAAGCAGCCCGTATATTTATATCATCAGCGATAATGATATCTACAATTACTTTGGCAACATGACATCTATGAAATTCCGTGAGTTTAATTTTGGTCATTATCATATCCTGGGTGAATTCAAATGCAGGCAATGCATGCAATTCTGCCATCATAAAGAAGGGCAGACGAAATGCCACCGGAACCGCTGCAATAAAGAATGGATCTGGGTGATGAGGGAGAATGAAAAAGCATTTACCGAAATCCCTGTTTCTGCATCCCCGGGATATACAGGCATTGCCATGCCTGCCGGCCGCCATTCTTTTTTAAGGGATACTGTCATAAAAGCGGTGTCCGATACCGTCAAGGCAACCTGGTACACAACAGGACATGGCGATTGCTTTGCTCATTTTAAATACGGATTATTTGCAGATAAATATCACCCTGTTCTGTTGCTAAAGGAGTGGAATTATTGGGGTGGATGCAGGGCGGGCGGCAGCCGGGATTATACATTGTCCTTTTCCATGTCCCCAGGAGTTTTATATACTATAAAGAATACCGTATTAATGGATAAATACGGGAAACCTGATTGACAGCCTGCCTGGCACTGTTTTTATCAAATGGGTATCTTCTTATCTTTATTTTTTTAAAAATATTCTTTATCAAACTCATAGCAGCGATCTGCCTGCTGTTTATCAATACCTTTTATTAACTATTTCAGTACAAAGCGACAGGAATTCTGCTGAAATTAAATTCGTATCAGTGAACCATGATTTTGGGAAAGTAAAGGAGGGTAGTAAAGCAATGCATGAGTTTTTATTTTCAAATACCGGTAATGCCGGTTTGATATTGACCAATATATCCCCTTCCTGTTCATGTAGTTTGGCGGACTGGCTAAAAGACACGCTGAAAACCGGGGGAAATGGAATTATCAAAATTGTTTTTAATTCGCAGGGCCGGCAGGGGATCTTTCATAAATGTTTTGTAGTGCAATCCAATGCAAAAAAAAATGTGCTGGTATTAAAGATCAAAGGCGAAGTTGTCCAATAGATCCAGAGGAACCAATATCCCTGATTCAGTTTCTTTTCATTCTTGAAAAAGGAAAACCGCCACAGCCATGCAGCCTGAAGTGAGATCAATTCGTTCTCTTCCAATCATTATATGATCTCAACACTTCTTCCGCATCAGAAAATTTTGCTTTATCTTCAACCATTTTTAAAAATTCATCTTCCAGGCTCAAATATTTTATTAAGAACTCTTTCAATTTTTTATTCCCCCCGAATGTGGCCGGGGCCACTTCTACAAATCCAAGGTCACTGGTCAGTATATACAGTTCCGTAACTAATTTTTCAGTTTTACTATTGCTCATTCCAATCATAGTGGTCACCTCCTTATAATAATCTTTGTAAACGGTAACAGCGCCTTCCATAGCCCTGTGTATAAAAACCTCCAGATTTTTTATTTTTCTTTCAAAGGCGCTCTGGTTTTTTTTCCATGTATTCTTATTCCAGTCCAGGACTACAAAATGATACCAGACATCATTAAAGCTAAAACCATAGCCTGCGATATCAGCGGGATATACCTTTTTGAATTTGCCTCCATTCTCACTGAAGCTGATAACCTTCTCCATTTCACCCAGGTCCAGGTCCTTTTTGCCGAAAACAATTTTTTTTAGTTCTACGTCCACTTTTCCCTTTACAGTATCGCCATTGGTATTGATGATGTAACCTTCCTGGTCAGAAGCGAATGCAGCAGTCCAGCATAGTTGAAGCAGCAAAAGGGCAAAATATTTCATAACATTTGTTTTGGTTTGATTGAAAAGATATCTATTTACCAGAACAAAAGCAAAATAATAACCTTCATTTTGCCGGAAATTTGCCTGGATCATTTAAGTATTCAGCAACAGCCTCTTCCATGTCCACTTCCATCAGGTTGGCCAGGGTTAATAACCACATCAGCACATCTCCAAACTCCCCTTTTGCATTTTGCGTATCTCCCCTGGCTATGGCGGAAGAAAGTTCTCCCACTTCTTCATGAAACCATAAAGCTGTGTGATAAACGCCCCGGTCATGATCCGTTTTAAAATACCTGTCTCTTACAATTTTTTGCAGTGCTGAAATTTCCATGGTAGAACGTTTAAAAAGTTTAAGAGGTTTAAAAGGTTTAAGAGGTTGTCCCCGCGGGTTATTTCATTTCTCTAAAGTTAGTTACTGCTTTAAAGAACTTATTAAACTTCTTGAACTCCTTAACCCTTTTAAACTATTTTTCTACTTCCGCTATACAATTCATATTCCAGCAACCGGCAATCGATAGTGCTGCTGTAAAATTCTATCCGCCGTTTGGCTTTCAAACCTATTTTTTTGGCAAGTTCCAGGTTACCGGTGAATACATAACCAAAATATCCACCACATTTCTGTTTCATAAAATCACCTATACGACTATAGGTTTCTTCCAGCTCTTTCACCTCACCCATTCGTTCACCATACTCCGGGTTCACAAAAAAAATACCGGGAACATGGGGTGGTATTTCGGTAGCAGCAAAATCACAAACGGAAAAATCAACCAGGCTGGTTACACCTGCAGCTATAGCATTCTTCTTTGCATTTTCAATAGCTCTTGCACTATGATCAGTAGCGATGATGCGAAGACCCGGCACATCCATGATCTGTTTTTCCAGCAGGGCATCTTCCTGTACATAAACCGTTTCATCATAATCCTGCAGGTGCATAAAAGCATAATTGGTTCTGAATAAACCCGGTCGCCTGTTGGTAGCGATCATCGCTGCTTCAATAGCAACAGTACCCGAACCACACATTGGATTTACAAATGGCGATTTCCTGTCCCACTGTGTTGCATAAACTGTCGCTGCTGCCAATGCTTCGAGCATCGGGGCCTGTCCCGGTATTTTCCGGTAACCATGCCTGCCCAGCGAATCACCTGATGTATCAATAAATATTTCCGCCTTCTCATTTTTCCAGAACAGGTTAATAACAGCTCCTGTAAGCGCCGAACCTGTTGATGGCCTTGTGCCTCTTTTCTCCCGCAACCTGTCTACTATAGCATCTTTTACCCTGAGGTTAGCAAACATGCTGTTATTAATAGTAGGGTTATTTACATTGCTCGTAATCGAAAAATAGCCGGGATCAGGTAAAATATTTTCCCAGGGATAATCAAGCAGGTTTTTATAAATAGCATCTGCATTTTCTGCGTCAAATTTTTCCAGGCTATACAGCACCTGGCTGGCACAGCGCAGGTTCAGGTTTAGCTTTATGCAATCGTTAATAGTACCTGTAAGGCGCACACCCGTGATAAAAGTTTCCAGGATATCGAATCCCAGTTCTTTTACTTCCTGTTCCAGCCAGGGAGAAAGCCGTTTAGGGCAGGTAATAATGATAACCGCTTTGTCAGTAAATAAATTCATGTTGTTGCTAAAGATAAAACCTTCCGGAGGGATGCCGGAGATAAGTTTATTGCAACCCGGCAAGGGAAAAACCCGGGAAACCGTGAAAAACTGGATCACCAATAATTATATTGATTTAATGCTGATGCTGCCACATAAGAAAAACGTATCGAAAAATTTTTTAAGAGAAGTATGAGCAAAAAAATGTCATCTTCTATCACGGTTCCGTTACTGGCAATACCGGCGTAAATAAATTTGTCTTTTACAGATGGATCTCATAGCATAGCCTTATGTATTGACTGCAGCAACAGCAGGAGTTTAGATTTCCTCTCCTTGTTTGTCGCTGATACCCCTCAACTGCTTTCCTATTACCAATAAAAACAACGGAAAAAGAGAAAATTTCCATGCAACTTTAGCGTTTTATAAAAAGTCATAACAATGTATTTGGGATACAGCCTTTAAAATACGCCTTTCACTTAAAAACATACTATGGCTTTTTTATATCCATTCTCAAAAAAAGGATTGCAGAATATTCTTGTTCTGCCCGTATTATTTTCATTACTATTATCCTGCAAAAAAAAGGAGCCCGGCAATACGGGCAACATCGAAATAACCACAAAGCATGAAATCGCTTCCGTCTGCACAGAATTATTCATGACGGCGAAACAGGACGGGCAGGGCAGAAACTATTTGTATGTTGCAGCAAAGGAAGGGGGATTAAAAATTTATGATATAAACATAGCGCCGTTGCTTAAAAAAACAATCCTTTTATCTCAATTAGGTTCGTTGGAAGTAATGAACCTTTCACAATCGGGTAATTTTTTATTCCTGGCCCTTGGAAATCATTTCGGAACAGCACAGCAAAATCCAGGTATGGCTATCATAGATGTAACAGACCCGGTGAATGCCAGCGTTAAATCAGTCTGGAAAGATCTAACCAGGATAAGTGGCGCCGGCATTGTGGAAACCGATGGTAATTATGCTTACCTCGGCGCTATGAAAAGCGGGATGATGATCTTTGACATCAGTGACAAATCCTCCCCTGTACTGAAATCTGTTTTTGTGCCATCCATTCTTTATCCTGATCCCAATCCTGATCCCGCCAAATTCAATGCAAGGGGAATAGCGATAAGAAATGACCTTGTTTATTTATGTTACGATGCAGGTGGTCTGCGGATCATTAATGTCGCCGATAAACAAAACCCTGTGGAGACCGGGAAATATGCTAATCCTGAAATGAATGGCAAACCAAGGGCATACAACAATATTGTTCTGGATGGTTCTGTTGCATATATTACTGTTGACTATTGCGGAATGGAAACACTTGATATCAGTAACCCTTCGGATATCCGCCTGTTAAGCTGGTGGAATCCATGGAACTGCCAGACCAATCCGCTGAACTGGTTCAGCAGCAATGGCCATTCCAATGAAATTGCTCTTGACAAAATAAACAAACTTGTTTTTATGTCAACCGGGAAAAGTGATATGCAGGTAGTGAATGTGGCCAATCCCGGTAACCCGGTGCATAAATACGAATATGGTGGCGTGGATAATAATATCGGCACATGGGGTGTATCCGTCTTTAATGACAATATATACCTTTCGTATCTCTGCAACCCGCTACCATGGCCATTTCCTTCAAGCTGGACTGGAATAAAAATGCTGAAGTACGAGGTAAAGTAGGTCTGCTTCTGTAACGACTATTATTTACCTTCTGAAGGCAAATAATGACCACATTATTTTTGAAACAGTAAGTTCAAACGGAGTTTTCAGCGCTGAGATTTTGTGAGATCCACCTGCCATTCCGAACCATTTTTTACAAGCGATACCACCGCCCTGCTCTTCTTAACGGTATCTTCCACCGCCACAGTGGCCCGGTCGCCATTTACCTGGGGTTCAGCCAATACAATATTTTTTAAAGCTTCCAGTGCATCAGTTTCATCCGGCTTTTCTTCCGCATCTGCCTGTGCAAAAGCCAGGCTCATCATGTCAATCGCCTGCCTGCTTCCTGAAGTGCTGACTGACCGGATACCCGCTACATTATGCAGCGCTACATATTTATAAAACCGGGTGACAACCTCTTTAGGGTCGCCATTACTGGTGGTTTTGGATTCCTTGCTTTTACAGGCGATGACCGTCAGCAACGCTGATGATAAAAATAAGTGGAGAAATAATTTTCTGTTCATGTGCCGGTTTTTAAACATTTAAATTAAGCAGAATAGATAATACCACCAACGACCTGGCTTAAGATTTTCTCAAATCGTTTATTCTTTTGAAGATCGACAAAGGGAAAAAACTACAAATATTGTTCCCCGCTCCTGCTCCGTGCCGGCCAGGTTAATGTTTTCTTACGCTTGTCCTGTAGCATTGCGGAGAATACTAAGACCAGCCTGCAATTTTTTCTATACCCCGAATTGTTTCAGGTGATGGTTCACATGTCTCCACATAAGCCGGCCCCAGTCTTTATTGTTTATCTTACCAAACACCGGGCTTGGTAAAAAAGTCATAGTTTTTTCTGATAGTACAAATTTTTCCATTGCCCGGAACAATTCCTGTTTATCTTTTTCAAATTCAACCGGCGTTGATCCTTTTACTCCTTGTATGAATTCAGGTGCAGTAGGGGCGCCTTTTGGCCAGGGCATGATATAGACTACAAACTTATTGAATGGCCATTTGCTGAAAGCACTACGATGCACTGCAACAGGTCTTTCATTCAGGGCAGCACGGAATGGATCTGTAAGATGAACGATCACCTGGTGGGAATTCATTTTGCCCCAGCGGGAAGTATGTTCATTGGTTAGATTGGAAAGCCTGTTCAGCAGGGATACCCTGTTTTTTTCCTTAAAGAAATTTTTCATTTGCGTTGGTTTTTTGAAAGCAGTGTTAAGCTACGAATAATATCCGGATGGGGAATTTTGCCGGCGCCTGCCGGCCGGCAGCCAGGTGTAACGCCGTTCCCGGTGTATTGATCCCACCCGGGGTGGGACGAAGTATGTTCCACCGGCAACCTGCCGAAAGTTATTTTCTATACGATAATTAACCAGAAACTCTACCATTTGTGTGGTTGATGAAGAAGAAACAGCAACCATCGCATGAGTTTCGTTTGAAGACCAGCAACTGCAAAAAACTCCGGCATGCCGGAGTTTTAAACAAAGGTTCAAACAAGTTTACATAGCTGTCTTCTTACATTTATCCGTACACACATGACCCTTTTCTCCATGAGCATACACATGTTTACCTTTTTTGCATTCTTTTGTACACTCATGGTCCTTTAATGGCATGGTGCCCGTTTCTGTCATCATCTTTTTGCACCCATCCGTGCAAACATGTCCCTTTTCTCCATGCGCATATACATGCTGCCCATCTTTACAGGCTGCCGTACAAACATGGTCCTTTAATGGCATGGTACCGGCATCAGCCATCTTTTTGCATTCGGCAGTACATACATGTCCTTTTTCTCCATGCGCATACATGTGCCTGCCCTCTTTACAGGCTGCCGTGCATACATGCTCTTTCAAAGTTATTTGATTGTTTGTCTGTGCATGAATAGCGGTTACAAAAAATGTCATACTGGCCAGGAAAAATATTTTTTTCATTTTGTTGTTTTTAGAAGATAAAAGTATCCCCGCACCCATTAACCATTTGTCCGCATGCCTACAATTCACATTTTTTCTGGCTAACTGCGGGCTTTGTTTAACTTTAATTTCAATTTGGGGTTATGAGCGACAAAACTAAACTCTGGTACCTGGAGAATTTCAACCTCTTTAGTTCATTAAAGATGAAAGAAATGGAAGAGCTGAGTAAGATGGCTGCCATGCGAAACTGTATCAAGAACCAGGTGATCTATTTTACAGACGATCTTTCTGATAAAATCTATTTTCTGAAACAGGGAAAAGTAAAATTGTCCCGCTATGCTGATGATGGCAGGGAAATTATTGCTGCACTGCTCGGACCGGGTGAAATATTCGGTGAACTGGCTATTAGCGGGCAGCAGCGCCGCGATGAAACAGCCGAGGCCATGGAAGATTCTGTTGTTTGTATGTTAAGCGTGCAGGAAATGGAAAGGATGCTGGAACATAATCCCCGGTTCAACCTGAGCATAACTAAACTGATGGGGCTTCGTTTACAAAAAGTAAACAGCCGGCTGACCTCCCTTATTTTTAAAAGCAGTGAACAACGTATTTATTCCTTTATTCATGACTCTGCTATAGAACATGGAAAACAAACAACCGCAGGAATTGAAGTCTTTTTGCGGCTTACACACGACGATATTGCAAAACTTACAGCAACAGCAAGGCCAACGGTATCAGCCGTATTCGGCGACCTGGAAAAAAGAAATATCATTGAGTACAACCGAAAGCGGATATTGGTGAAAGATATAAATGCATTGAAATAGATTGTTATTTAATTTTTATGCTGCAGTTGGTGCCTGCCTGCCCCGCATACTTGCGGTGGTCCCAACTATTTCGAAGACCAACAAAGGCAAAAAAGTTAAAAAATTTTGTGTTCCTGATTTTTTTAGTAACTTGATTTTTCAAAAACTAACGATATGAAAAAGAATTTTTCAACCTCAGTTCTATTCCTACTGTTTCTCGGAACAGTTTTTTCAACAAGATTATCAGCACAGGCTCTCAGCAATGATGACCTTAAAAAAATGATGGCAGATGACTGGGTAAGGGCAAAAGCCTATACCGTTGAATACCTGAATACCATGCCGGCTGATAAGTATTCATTTAAAGCAGTTGACAGTTTGCGCAGCTTTGCCATGCAAATGCTGCATCTTGCAACGGCCAATGTTTTCCTGATGGCAACCGCAACCGATCAGCCGCCACTGCCATGGGTCAGCTTTGAGCTTGAAAACAGAACGACTGCCCAAAGCGCAGACTCGGTGATTTATTATGTAAATGCCAGCTATGATTATTGCTTAGCCGGTGTTAAGAACAGTGACCCTGACAAATGGAAAGAAAAAAAGAAACTCTTTGGTTTTGAAACAACCAATTTTGGACTATTGCAGAAAGTTTTTGAACACCAGACACATCACCGCGGCCAGACCACTATTTACATCCGGCTGAATAATATTAAACCGCCACAGGAAAAACTGTTTTAATTATTTTTTTTTGATGATCATTACTCTTACTAAAGGATGATTGGCTTGCCGGAAAACAGATTTTGTTTCTTCGACGGGTTTCAACAGAAACCCGTCGTTGTTTTTTGCTGCAGATGTTGTTGAGCATAAGATTGTATGCTGGCTGCACCAACGGCCTGAGTTAAGATTTCCGCTATTCGTTTGTAGTGATCGCCTGCTCACCTGGCCTGGCGCAACGCCGAAATAATCGGGACAGGCAGCAACAAAGGTCGTTTACTCTTTCGAAGACCAACAAGGGCAAAGAAGCCTTAGTCCTTAAACTTAAATTTTGGATTTCTGCTCGTATGAAATACTGCAAATACAACTACTTCCGTTTTGATTATTTCATAAACGATAACAAAGGGAAATCGTTTTAATGCAGCTTGCCGAAAATTTTTTTTTACTTTTCCAAAGTATTCCGGGTGCGCTGACAATTTATTGTAGATACCGTCAAGTTCATCCAAAAATTCTTCGCCCAAACCTGGTCTCTGTTCTTCGTACCAGTCATAAGCATTTTTTGTAATCAGGATGGCACGGGGCTTTATGATGAGAGAGTACATTACAGCTTTCTTTTACCCCTGATGATTTCTTTAGCTTCCGGCCAGCTGTAAGATTTGCTTTTCCCTTTCAGATGCTTTTCATTTTCCTGCTCCACCATTTTCAACTGGTCTGCAGATAACTTGAATTTCTTTGTATCAGCCATATCTTTTACTTCATCCCAGCTAAATGATTTGCCTTCTCCCCTCAAGTTGCTGGCTCTTTCTTCCATCACAATTTGTTTGCGAAGATCATCAGCGTCCACTTCCAGCATGGCATGCACCATCTTCACCACCTTTTCATCGGCGCTGTCAATATATTTTTTAACCTTGTTCCGCATTTGTTTTACTGCACTCATAAAAACTGTTTTTACAAATTTACTCTTTTCCGGCTAATGCTGCAATCCTGGAAAATGCTGGAAGTTTTTACTCCGCAGTTGCTATTGAGCATGGCTTTATGTGTTGGCCCCACCAATTTATCTGCCGAAGGCATGACGGCCTGAGTTAAGTTTTCCTCTATTCGTTTGTTGGTGATTGCCTGCTCACCTGGCTTGGCGCAACAGCAACAAAGGTCGTTTACACTTTCGAAGACAAACAAGGGCAAAAAAAAATTTTTTACGCCGCAGTTGCTGTTGAGCTCGGCTTTGTGCGTTGGCCCCACCAACGGCCGGAGTTAAGGTTTCCTCTATTCGTTTGTTGGTGGTGAGCCCCGATTTTCATCGGAGTAAACTTTGTCGAACCATGCCTGTTCACATCTTGTCCCGATTGTATCGGGATGGCTTGGCGCAACAGCAAAAGTTAAAAAAAATAACAACAACCGGCCCTGACTCACGAAAATAAGCTACGGGCAATTGCGGCAAACCGGATATATTAATTGACAAATATCATTTTCCAATTTAACGGTCATCATTGTTTTTACCCTCGTTGAAATGCTAAATTACGGGCGTAAAAAATCAGGATATGAAAGGAAAGTACATATTGCTTGCAGCAACCATACTGCTCAGCCAGTTATCATTCAGCCAGGAAAAAAATTTAAAAGGGTCATTTATTCCGGAAGCAGAAGCAAAAGGCATCACAGCTAATGTAATTCAGATAAAGATCAGTGATAATAGCTTTACCGCTTCAATGCACCTGCGGCAAAACATGGTGGTGCAGATCTTCAGCGACAAACGGGACCATAGCAATGATTACACAGATATTTCCGGAAACGGCGGGGGCACTATAACCGGAAATGAATTAAATGGCAGCGTAAACTTAATCGTTGAAGAAAATGAAGTGGGTGTTGTTTCCAAACATTCACCTCCTGCCCGGATAAGAGCCAGTATATCCGGCAACGAAGTCAACGGTAAGTTGATAGTTGGGGATGAAAATGATGAACCGACTATCATCTCCTTTAAGGCCGTTGAATCTGGAAATGAAAAACCCGAACTCACCTACCCTGCCGGCAAAAGCCCCAAAGTATTTGATAAGGGCTGGATATTCGGTGCTTCCTTCAGCCTGATGAATGAAAAAGGCGAATTCATAGATCTTTCAGACGAGGTGGAATGGAGCGGTACAGCCAATTTCTCTCCGGCCAAAGGAAAAGAGAGCAGGCCTGCATTTAAAAATCCTGGCAATAATAAGATCATACTTTCTGTAAAATATGATGGTAAAGTATATAAAAGTGAATACCCGATAGAAACAGTTTCACATTTATTGTACGGCCATATAGGTACTATTGCATCTTGCCCGGCAGATTATCATGGTTGTATGGCCTGTCCGCATAAAACAATAGGAGCAGTTTCTTCCGGAAGCAAGATCATCATGGCGGGGGAATATCCGGCAGCAAGGGTTGGTGACAGAGGCATTACGATAGGATGTTGTGGTGAAAGTTATTTTACAATTACCAATGGCGACCAGGATGTTATGATAGAAGGTAAGCCTGCCGCAAAGATTTTTATTTCAGCAACAAATAATTGCGGGGGAACAGGTCAACTGACGGGCGGATATTCCGAAATTTATCTATGGGCAAATGACGGTGCAGCAATTAATGATGCTACAGGAAAAAAGAGTGAAAAAACTGAGATTGAAACCGGCGATGTATTAAAGACAGATGCAAAAGGAATGATTGCGTTTCCCGGAAACAGCCAGTGTGGCATTAGCCTGTTTCCAAATTCAGTACTAAAGATACTTGAACAAACAAAAGAAAAGATCAGGATATTGCTGGAAACCGGACACCTGCTGGTTACTTGTAATACCGATGCCTATAAAAAGATACTGGTATTCCTGAAAGATTTTTCAATTACACCTGCAGGAACTAAATTTTTGGTATTTACTGACAGTACCGGACTTGTTACTGTAGATGTGTATGAAGGAACTGTAAACATCCATCATTTAAGTAATGACAAAACCATTACTGTGGATTCAGGTTTCAGTTTCCGGTACAGCAATGGAATGGAATCCGTAGCAGCGCTGGCTCCGGGCAGTGAAGCAAATAGTATAAGAACATTAGTTTCGGCTGCGGACAGTAAATCAGCAAAAATTAAAACCGCCCCTGAACCGGGCTTAGCAGAAAAAAAAGAAGCTGTAAACAAGAGCAATGGCAGTTTCATCAGTAAAAAAAAATTATACATAGCTGGCGGAGCAGTAGTACTGCTGGTATTATTTATTTTACTGTTGAAGAGGAAAAAGAAAGTGCTGTCTTGAGTGGATTTTTTTCCTGCCGTGTATCCCAAAAGCATTACTCCGCATTTGCTGTTGTGCATAGCATTGTGTGCTGGCCCCACCAACGGCCTGAGTTAAGTTTTCCTCTATTCGTTTGTTGGTGATCGCCTGCTCACTTGGCTTGGCGCAACAGCAACAAAGGCCGTTTACTCTTTCGAAGACCAAAGGCAAAAATAAGGCGGCTATATTTCTAAGCCGCCTTATTACATTATCAACTTGAAAATTCACACCAATTTTACCGGGCTGCCAGTCCGGTTGCACCTGATGGTATTCCGGGTACAGTTTGCAAAAAACTTAATGTTCCATTGCCGGCAACATTATACGCCTGAATGCTATGACCACCGCTGTTGAGTACATATAAATATTTTGAGTTTTTGCTCAATGCCGCATCAATAGGGCCTGCCTGTGTAGTCGCCGATATGGCCTGCGCTACAGATATATTTCCTGCATTATTAATCCCAAATGTTGACAGGTTATTACTGGCTGTATTGGTAGTATAAGCATATTTACCGTTGCTGGTAATCACAACCCAGCAAGCTGCGCTTTGCCCGGCCCCAACTGAACCCTCCAACAAAGTGATGACGCCGTTATTGCTGATATCGTATGAAGAAAGGACACTGGCTCCCGGGGCACCGCCTACTGCTTCGGAAACAAAAATATTATCATGTTTGCCCGCAGCAAAGCCAAATGGAGTGGGACTGGATGATGTAATACTGTGCATCATGCCGGGAATACCGTCTTCATTTACGGCGTAAGTAATAATTTTATTCGTACCCTTTTCAGTTATAACTAAAACTTTTCCACCGTTTAGAAAAGAAACCTGGGCCGGTCCGGTGCTTGCTGCACTCAGCGGCCTTGTAGAATTTGGAATGGGTTGCAGTATACCATTATCCTTTAATTCAAACCCCGAAATATTATTGGTGCCACCGGCATTTAAAACAAAAACAATATCATCATGCTGTGCGATACTTACCGGTGTCATGCCGCCAGAGTTTACGGTTGACTTCAGGCTAAGTCCGCTATTATTGATCTTAAATGAAGAAATGGAATTACTGCCTGCATTCACGGCCAGCAGCATATCATCATCATCCGTCAATATCACGGCACCCTGGTTGCCCAATCCGCCACCACTGCCATTGCCACCTGTGGCATAAGCGGCAGAAAATGTAAGCGTACCATTTGATGAACGGATAAAATCCATTACTTTATTTCCAATTACCTGGTTATTCAAAGTGTAAACATGGCCTGTATTGTTTTCACCTTCCTTATTATTTTCTCCGTTCTTTAACGAAGCAGTTGCTGCTTCAGCAAACGCAGCATCATTTTGGAGCGATTGCCTCGATTCTTTTTGACAGGCTGCAAAAAAAAGGGACATGACAGATGCCCACACAGCGGTTTTGAGTTGTGTTTTCATTTTATTTATATTTTTTGGTTACCCCGCCGGAATATCCCAACAGGTATATACAATTCTTTACAGATACTCATTACCGGCCGGTAAAAGAATTTCTATCAGAAACTGTCACTTAAATGACAGTAGTATTCATGTACACAAAAAGGTTAAAAAAGGTTTTTACCAAAAAAATAATTCTTTACATATAGGATTGATGCGGTAGTTTTCGCAATATTTGCACCTAAAGGATAATTTTTGGAGACACAACAGATATATAGTGAGCAGGAACTGGTTGAAGCGCTGAAGGATCATATCAATAAAGCCTACAAATATTTATACCTGCATTACCGTGGCTCCCTGTACAATGTCATTATCCAGATCATCCCTGACACGGAAACAGCCAACGACGTTTTGCAGGAAGTCTTTATTTCGGTCTGGAAGAACGTTGATAAGTACGATCCGGAAAAAGGAAGGTTGTACACCTGGCTCCTGAATGTGACCCGTAACACAGCCATTAATAAAACCCGTTCCAAAATTTATAAAAGCAGCCAGAAAAACGATAGCATCAGTAATTATGTAAATGATATAGATAAAAAAATAACAGTTCAGCAAAACATCAATCATATTGGATTAAGAAAAGAAGTAAGCCGGCTGAAAGATGACCTGAAAGCAGTACTTGAATTGTCCTATTTCAATGGTTTCACCCAGGAAGAAATAGCAAGGATATTGAACATACCTTTGGGTACTGTAAAAACAAGGCTTCGCCGCGCTGTCATGGAACTAAGAAAACAATTTGTGTAAATGAACATAAACGAATACATATCCTCCGGTATCATTGAAATGTATGTGATGGGGCTCTGTAGTGTAGAAGAAAAACAGGAATTAGAAATACTGCGCCGCCAGCACTCTGTTTTACATGAGGCCATTGTGCAATATGAAAAAGAGATGGAAGAAAAAATGCAGCTACAGATCACCTTGCCGGATGCTGAAACGGATGAAAGAATTTTGAAAAGCTTAGATTCTTTACAGGCGCCTGTTGTATACTTGGATGCTGAGAAAAATAAGATCAAAAAATATTCACGGCTAAGGACGGTAGCAGCAGCAGCTATTTTATTGCTATTAGTGAGCTCTTATTTCAACTATTCATTGCTGCAAAAAAACAAGAAACAGGCATTAAAAGAAAGTAATAACGCTGCTACGCTGCCCCTGGCTGATTTTAACATCATGAAAGACCCCACCATTACTCCGGTTGCTATGTATGGTGTAAGTCCGCATACGGTTTGCCGCTGCACGATGTTTTGGGATAAAAAAACAGGCAAGATGTATATCATGATACACCACCTGCCAAAATCATCTGAAACCCGGGATTATCAGTTGTGGGCAATGGTAAATAATAAATTGGTCAGTATCGGCACCATTAATGATGAGATCCGCGGCAGGTTTATTGAAATGCAAAATGTTCCGGCAGGCGCAACAACTTTTATTGTTACACTGGAAAAAGCCGGTGGCAGCCCAATCGCCACCAAGGAAGAAACCTATCTGAAAGGAAATATTTAAATTATTTTTTTGCCCCGTTGCTGCTGTTTCTAAACAGAAGCCTGCCTTTAAGGCTCTCCTGATGATCTTAATAATAACTTTATGGTTCAAAATATTTTTTTATGAAAGACAACAAAGACAATATACAACAAGGCGCTGTGGAAGATCATGATGGTATATTAACTATACGTGGCGGCGGAGCCAGGAGAGACTGGAACGGCATTCATTATAAACAAGGCACATCGGCAAAAAATGCAGGCACTACTAAACTATCCGCCAATATTGCCACGATACCACCCGGCGGTGTGGCGTACGTACCTCTATACCAACTCCCCATTCACCATTATCTTTGCATTCTAACGACTAACCCATGAACCTCGAATTCAACCGCAACGATGATGTAATGAAACAAAGCATGAGTGAGATGCGCCAGCGCCTGGAAAAAATATATGAAGGCGGCGGTAAAAAAGCTATTGAAAAACAAAGAGAGAAAAATAAACTCACTCCCCGTGAACGGATCGATTACTTGATTGATAAGGACAAACCCTTTATCGAGATCGGCGCTTTTGCGGGTTATGATATGTATGCCGAACAGGGCGGTTGCCCCGCGGGTGGCACGGTGGCGGGCCTGGGTTATGTAAGCGGCCGCCAGTGTGTGATACTCGCCAACGACCAGACGGTGAAGGCGGGTGCATGGTTTCCCATTACGGGTAAAAAGAATTTGCGGTTGCAGGAGATAGCGATGGAAAATCATTTGCCTATTATTTACCTAGTGGACAGCGCCGGTGTGTTTCTGCCGATGCAGGATGAAATATTTCCCGACAAAGAACATTTTGGCCGCATCTTCCGCAACAATGCCGTGATGAGTGGCATGGGCATCACACAGATAGCTGCGGTGATGGGCCCCTGTGTGGCGGGCGGCGCCTACCTGCCCATCATGAGTGATGAAACACTGATGGTGGAAGGCAATGGTTCTATTTACCTGGCCGGGCCTTACCTCGTAAAAGCTGCCATCGGTGAAGACATTGACAACGAAACCCTCGGCGGTGCAGTAACGCATACGGAGATATCGGGGATCGCTGATTATAAATTCAAGACCGAGCAGGAATGCATGGACCATATCAAAAAAATGTTTTCGATGCTGGGTGATAAACCAAAAGCAGGTTTTGACAGGATAAAATCAAAAGCGCCGAAGAAAAAAGCGGAAGAACTCTACGGCCTCTTTCCTTTTGATGGCAAGCCTTATGATGTGATGGATATTATTGAACGGATCGTGGACAAGACACAAGGCACAAAGGATAAGGTACAAGATGAAAAGGGACAAGGCACAAGGGACAAGGCACAAGATGAAAAGGTACAAGGCACAAGGGACAAGGCACAAGATGGAGAGGTACAAGGCACAAGGGACAAGGCACAAGATGGAGAGGTTTCTTCATTTGAACAGTTTAAGCCAGATTACGGTAAAACAATTGTGTGCGGTTATGGAAGAATTGATGGTTGGGCCGTGGGTATTGTGGCGAATCAAAGATTGATTGTGAAGACCAAGAAAGGTGAGATGCAGATGGGCGGTGTTATTTATAATGACAGCGCCGATAAAGCAGCCCGTTTTATTCTTAATTGTAACCAGAAGAAAATACCATTGGTATTCTTACAGGATGTTACCGGCTTTATGGTGGGCAGTCGCAGTGAACATGCGGGCATCATCAAAGACGGTGCGAAGATGGTGAATGCGGTGGCGAATTCTGTGGTGCCAAAAATTACCATCATCATTGGTAACTCATACGGCGCAGGTAATTATGCGATGTGCGGCAAAGCATACGATCCACGTTTCATCTATGCATGGCCTACGGCAAAGATCGCGGTGATGGGTGGTGATGCGGCAGCGAAAGTTTTATTACAGATAGAAGAAGCATCATTGAAAGCAAAAGGTGAAGTGATTACAGCAAAGGCTGAAGAAAAGTTACTGGCGAAAATCAAGGACAGGTATGATGCACAGACATCGCCATATTATGCAGCAGCAAGGTTGTGGGTGGATGCCATCATTGACCCGGTGGATACGAGGAAAGTTATTAGTGAAGGGATTGCTGCGGCGAATTGCAATGCGGAGATGGGTGATCTGAAGACTGGGGTCTTCCAGGTTTGAGGAAGCTTAAACGCCAGGGCGCAAAGACGCCATGTTACGCAAAGAATTTTGTTATCATCTTAGCGGTGCTTAGCGCCATAGCGTCTTTGCGGTTAAACAAATTACAAGGAAAAGAACCATTGAATAACACAGTCACCATCTACACCGACGGCTCATCCAGAGGAAACCCCGGCCCCGGTGGCTATGGCACTATATTAATGAGCGGCACTCACCGCAAAGAATTATCGCAAGGCTATAAACACACTACCAACAACCGCATGGAACTGATGGCGGTGATCGCCGGATTGAAAGCATTGAAGAAAGATGGAATGCATGTTATCATTTATTCAGACAGCCAATATGTAGTGAAGGCATGGGAAGAAGGCTGGCTGAAGAACTGGATAAAAACAAATTTCAAAGGCGGTAAAAAAAACCCTGATCTGTGGTGGGAATTTTATGAGCTTTCTAAATTGCATCATATCAAATTCAAATGGGTGAAGGGGCATGCGGATAATCCTTTCAATAACCGTTGCGATGAATTAGCGACGGTAGCGGCGGACGGGCATCATCATAAGTTGCTGGAGGATGAAGGGTATGCAGGAACAGCTTCCTGAAAAAAAACAAACCACGGCGAACACAGAGAAGCACAGAAAAAACGCTGTGAACCGCTGTGTACGCTGTGGTTAAATAAAACAAAACCCACCAGCAAACACCGATGGGTTTCAAACTATATAGAGAATGGATTAAGACAATGTAAGCACCGCTTTCTTCCTGGTAAGATAATTATACAGCAGCAATATTACCGGCAGGAACAATAAAGTAGCGATCAATGAATTCCTGTAAAAAGGAAGCGCTGCTTCATAGCAGGTCATCAGTCCGCTGAAACTTTTTGCATATACAGCTTCCGTAGTTGCCTGCCATACCATAAAGTTGGAGACAAGGAAATAAACGGTTGGTGCTGCAATGCCAGCTATAGCAATACCGGGATAACTTCTTCCTTTCAATATCCAACCGATAAGTGTGCAGGCAAGCAGTATCAGATAATTTTTCCATTGACCGGCATAAAGTCCGGCAAAGTCAAATTGATTGTTGAGATATAAAACATGGATGATAGCATCACTGATGAACAGGGCCAGCAACGGCAGCAGGAAAGACATGTTCCTCTCTTTCATGATAAAACCGGAGAACAGGGCTATTGCAATGAATGGAGAAAAACCTGACCACTCAAGCCGGGGTGCAAATAAAAGTTTGCAGATTGTTTGCAGTGCGATAAGAATGAGTGTGAAAACAATTAAACGTCCGTTGATCTTCATATAAAACTTATTGAACAACAAAAATAAATGAATTGAAGCAATTTCGATGCATCTTCTATTTCAATGCATCAGGCCGCTTCAGCGTCCCGATGCGCTATGCGGGAACCGAAGCCCTGAAAACAATAGCTCCGGAAGTGCTGCTTAGCTTCACTTCCTTGCCCGAAAAAACAATTGCTGAAGGATGCCCTGCTTCTAATTTTAAAACTCCTGATCCATTATCCAGTGCAGCCATTCCTTCCGCCAGCAAAATGATCTCAGCCGTCACAGGTGAAAAAGAGGTTGTATCACCGCCTTTCAATTCAAAAACACTTAACTGAAAATCCGGCGCCGAAGTTTTATATACTCTTTCCGTACGGCTCAACTCCTCACCCGAAAGGATCCGGACATGTGTGGCTTCACATTTTACATGCTTCAATAATTCTTTTACATCAATATGCTTGTTGGTCAGTCCACCCCGCAGCACATTGTCAGAACTGGCCATGATCTCCACATTCTGCCCTTCCAGGTAAGCATGCGGTACACCTGTATCCTGGAATATGCCCTCCCCTTTCTTCAGATGAACCAGGTTGAACAGATAAACAGAGAAAATGCCCCGGTCTATCTTTCCATGATGCGGAAAACTGTAAGCTGCCTTGGCTGCCCAGAAATCTTCATCATATTTATCCGGCTTTTTGTCCTTATATACTGTTGCCAGGTTATCAATCAATGGTCGCAG
>CAZGGQ010000047.1:0-36960 GCA_964525285.1 uncultured Chitinophaga sp. | reverse complement strand
AGCCGATATTTCCGTCGCCACCATACCCGTAAATGAAAAAGATGCACCTGAATTTGGAATCTTAAAATCAGGTGAAGGATTGATCACTTCCTTTATAGAAAAACCAAAGAAAGAGCTGTTGCCTGAATGGATAAGCGAAACCGGGGATATGATGAAAACTATGGGAAGAAACTACCTGGCCTCAATGGGTATTTATATTTTTAACCGCCAGTTGTTATTTGATCTTTTACAGAATGAATTCAAAGAAGCTACTGATTTTGGAAAAGAGATCATTCCCCAATCCATCAATAAATACAAAGTTGCCAGTTACCAGTATGAAGGCTACTGGACAGATATCGGGAATATTCATTCTTTCTTTGAAGCCAATCTTGACCTGACCAAAGAGATCCCTTTGTTCAATCTGTTTGATAACGACAGGATCATTTATACCCGTTCCCGAATGTTGCCGCCTGCCAAGATCAGCGGCACTACACTGGAAAAAACATTAGTAGCTGAGGGTTCCATTATTCATGCTTCCCGCATTGAGAACAGTGTGATCGGCATCCGTTCCCGGATAGGACTTGGATCTACCCTCGTAAGCACTTATACGATGGGTAATGATTCTTACGAAACACTGGAAGAGATAGCCGAAGCGAATAGAAAAGGTATTCCACTGATGGGTATCGGGAGCCGTTGTTATATCAAGAATGCCATTATTGATAAGAACTGCCGTATCGGTGACGATGTTCGTATCAATGGCGGACCGCATATCGAAAACACCGATCATGCATTATACACGGTTAAAGACGGGATCGTCGTATTAAAGAAGGGGTCCGTTATTCCAAACGGTTTTGTTATTTGACAGCGATTTGCTCAGATCATAAAATTGATCAGGAACTTGCCTCCGTAAGGTCCCCATTGTTTTGATATCTTTTCCAGGGAAGACAGCATGCTGAAACGATTAACTTTTTTTCCTTTAGTAGCAGGTGTCACTTTATTCATTTTTACATCAAATACCTCCACTTTTGTTGCAAACCAGGTGGCATGAAGTCTTGGTATGCCCATTCCCAATATCATTCCGGGCAACCCCTGTATTCCTTCCGGGCCACCATTGATCAACAGTTCATCAGCATAGAAAGCAAATATCGCTATCGAATCATTCAGTATTCCGACCGCTTTACGGCAATCATACCCTGCGATTGTCCTTACATCCCCGGTGATCTTCCATTTTATTTTCATCAAACTGTCTTCCACGAGAAAAGTTTCTTCGAAAACAGGCTTCTGTGAAATAGAAATACCTTTCTTGTAATCCGTATAAACAATATTCTTATCCCCGATTGGCCGGTAAAAACTCCTTGGGTCTGGCGGCGTTTCTTTGATCGGCTGATAAATTGACTTACTGGTGTCACCGGTAAATTCATAATAGCTGGCAACCGATACAGGTATACGGTCCTTATACTGCTCAAAAAAACTGTTGCCTTCCTGCATTTCTCTCATCAGCTGGCGGACACTTGTTGTTTTTTCAAATTCCACTTTTATGGTTGCAAAAAAACGATCCTGGGCAGTTACAACCTGTGCTGCCATTGTTATGCTTACTGCTAAAATGAACTTCTTTATCATTTCTTTTCTCCTCCCGGCATTTTATTGAATGACCATTCAAATTTTAAAAGAAAGTAGCGGCTGATGCGTTGAAAGCGATCATCTGAAATAAATGTGCTGTTGATGGTTCGGGTAAAGCCCTTATTATCATCCAGCAGATCATTCGCATAAAAACCGATCTTTCCGGCATCTTTTTTAAATAATTTCTTAGTAATGCCTGCACTCCATATTACCAGGTTGGTATTGCTGGCAAATGCATTGATGCGCTGGCGAAGATCAAAATTGACGTTCGAATTTAATTCCAGTTTCCATGGCAGATCTATTTCAGCATTTACCTGGCCACCATAGGTAAAATAATTATTATCAATACCTGCTGACAGGGAAGACCTGGAGGCATTGTATCCAACAGAAGGATTAATACTAAAGCTGTATTTATCAACAGCATCAATACCAAAGTTCAGGTTCAGGCTAACAGCATTTGATTTCGTCTCCACTTTTTGCCCGTTTACAAAATTGATGAACCTGTTGCCGTTACCATTCAGGCCAAATCCATATCTTGGTTTTTTATCACCCTTGCTTTTGCTATAGTTGCTCCACAAGTACCAGCCGTGATTTCCATTCACATTAACCGGATAATAGGTCCTCTTGCCGGTAGTAAGATCAATAGTATTGAATTGTGTGATCGCATTCTCCTGGATGTTATAGGCAAAATTTACACCAAGCCATGACTGCGAAAGAACTTTATATTGATTAAAAAATACTGCGAACGCATGATTAAATCCCACTTTCAGATCGGGATTGCCTTTATATTCATTCAACGGGTCCGTATTGTCGCGTAACGGTTGTAATTGGTTAATGGTGGGTTGCCTTGTTGTGCCACGATAATTGATCCCAAGACCGGTTTGAGGCTTGGGCGTAAAATTGAACTGCGCCTGCGGTGTTATGTTGAGAAAATGAAACTGGCTGCTGCTGTTATTATCAAGATCTTCAAGTCCCAGTTTTACAGTGGATACACCCGAACCAAGACCTAATCTTATTTTTTTCCCGTTATACCGTACGATCGCATTCCCGCTGTGCGAGAAAGCGTCCAGTTCAAAGTTGTTGCTGAAGTCGGTTACCAGCACTTCATATTTTCCGTTAAACCCCTTTTCAAACGTATTCCGCAATGAACGGGAATGGTTCTTATTATACGCATAATCCACTACCAGCATCCATTTGTCTGACAAGGGCTCTGTGAATGTGCTTTTAACGCCGATAGTGGTGGAGTGGCCATCAAATGATTTTTCCTGGTCAGTTGTATCGCTATGGTCGTAAACCCCGGCGCTATCGAAGTATCGTATCCTTGTATTATTAAGCCCGCTGTTGTTATCATCTGTTACTCCATATCGAATGACTGTCTGCCATTGCCGGTTCTTCTTTTTAAAGAGTTGTTTATATGTAAACTGGTTATCGATCTGATTTCTATCCGTGTTATTATCATAGTCATTAAAACTCTGGTTGACAGAATCCCTGTTCGCATTCAAAAACTCGCCGTTATTCTTACCAATAGTATGACTTGTTTTACCTGTATAAACGGAAACGATCTTAAAAGAGGTGAGGGAATCAAGTTTCCATTCATATTTGGCATTAATGGCATGCTGCTGGTTCAATGCATTTTTTGTTGTATATCTATTGCTGTAGGTAAGTCCGGTTGGCAGGATATTTTGTGTGAGTGTCGTACCAACGTTAGTGGTGCCAAGCCTGTTGAAACGATAGGAGAGATTCACATTGTGCCTGTCCGTGTTCCATTTATTGCTGAACAATGCGCCGGCTGTATATGCATCTGGCAATCCGCGAAGGTTCCAGTCGTTAAAATCATCGCTGCCCCCAAAGCTGAAATAATAGCCGCTTAATTCATCAAATTCAGCATCATTCTCCAGGCCAAGTTTCTGGCGATCTTCCCAGTTCAGGCTGCCGGCATTCACGTTTGTCCGGGTTCCATATACTGAGACTTTTCTTTTTCCCACAAACTTGTTATAAAGAACCCTGGCATCGAAATATTTATTGAAATCAGTGCCTGCATTCAGTCTTCCAAATGCTCCTTTCTTCGCATCCTCCTTTAGTTTGATGTTGACCGTCTTTCCTTCATTACCTGTGCTCATGCCGGTCAACTGTTGCTGCTCTGTTTTTGTTTCAAATACCTGCACCCGTTCCACTGCTTTGGCAGAGATATTTTGAGTAGCCATCGTAGGGTCATCACCGAAAAACTCTTCACCATCAACCAATACTTTATCAACTCTTTTACCTTGTGCCACTATTTCTCCTTTACTGTTGACAGTAAAACCGGGAAGTTTCTTCAACAGGTCCTCAACCGTTCCGCCTTCTTTTACTTTAAAACTATCGGCGACAAATTCTGTCGTATCACCTTTTATGCGGATAGCAGTGCCGGTTCTTATTACAACTTCCTCAAGGATCTTGCTTTTCAATGTCATGTTAACAGTTCCGATATCTGTATTGCCCCTGACTTCGATCTGTTCCAGGTAGTCAGCAAAACGGGGGTAAGAAACCAGTATTAAATACCAGCCGCTGTCAACTTTGGGCAGGACAAATTTTCCCTGTTGATTACTTCGTGTATAAGCGGCAAGCGTAGTATCAGATTTTCGCAAAAGGGAGATAACAGCAAGATGAAGGTTTTGTTTTTCCGAAGAGTCTGCAACAGCTCCACTGACGACGGCCTGCTGTGCCTGTACAGAAAGGATAGAAAAAAATAACAGGCAGGCTAATACAGCCGTTTTGAGCATATTGGTTTTTTGATTAGTTCAGTAAAATAACAATTTGATTAATAGCAAGTCCTAAATTTTACCTGAACTGCACAAAATTGATGATTTGTGGTAGGAATAAGCTGTTAGCAACGCTACAATACTGTTAATTTTCAACAGAACCTCAATGCTTAATCAGGCACTCAATTGGTTTGTTATCTTAGTGAGATTGAGGTCTGAGGTCAGACTTCAGACCTCTGACCTCAGGTTTATCGACTGTATCTTACATAAAACTTCTTATCTTCAAACCTGCTCTGAAATTTTAAATAGCGATTGTTTATGTCAATAACCAATTCCGGTACCAAGCCCAGGCTTTCTACCCAAAAGATAATTAATATGAGTGTTGGATTCTTCGGAATTCAATTTGCTTTTGGGTTACAAAATGCCAACGTCAGCCGGATTTTTCAAACCTTGGGCGCCAATATTGATGAGATCCCTATTTTATGGATAGCAGCTCCCCTTACCGGTTTGATCGTCCAACCAATCATTGGTCATTGGAGTGATAAAACATGGTCAAAGAAATGGGGAAGAAGAAGACCTTTTTTTATGGTCGGCGCTGTACTTGCTTCACTGGCATTATTCTTTTTTCCAAATGTAACTGAACTCTGGATGGCCGCCATCATGCTATGGTTATTAGATGCTTCCATCAATATTTCCATGGAACCATTCCGTGCCTTTGTAGGAGATATGCTTCCGGATCAGCAACGAACAGCAGGGTTTGCCATGCAGAGTTTTTTTATCGGGGTGGGTGCGGTCATCTCATCCGCTTTGCCCTATATTCTTACCGCATTGAATGTTTCCAACGAAGCAGCACCCGGAGTAATTCCTGACTCGGTAAAATTTTCATTTATTGCCGGGGCCGTCGTTTATATCAGCGCTATTTGTTACACTGTATTCACGACGAGAGAATATTCGCCGGAAGAATTGAAATCATTTGGCGTTCTTACCGAAGCAGACAAAGGAATTATCGTCATTAAAACAACAGCCGGGCAGTTCAGCAGGAAAGGATTGATTTGGTTCATTGCAGGTGCAATTCTCACTACATTACTATTTCTCTACAACAGCAATGCCTCAGAAAAGCTGGAAAAAGAATTATATGTATTGACCCTGGGAATTGCTCTCTTTGGATTACTTCAACTGATCGCTTACAGCCTTCATAAAAATAAAAAGACAAATGGCTTTCTTGAAGTGATGGACGATCTTAATTTCCTGCCTTCCACAATGAAGAGGCTGGCCATTGTACAATTTTTTAGTTGGTTTGCTTTATTTGCCATGTGGATCAACACTACACCGGCGCTGGCACAACATATTTACAATACTACAGATGCGTCGTCGCCTGCTTATAATAAAATGGCTAACTGGGTAGGTATTCTGTTTGCCTGCTACAATGGTTTTGCTGCATTGTTTGCTTTTTTATTACCTGTTATGGCCAAAAGATTTTCAAGGCCACCAACGCATATGATAGCCTTGTTTGCCGGTGGACTAGGATTGATCTCTTATTATTTTTTCAAAAATGCGGATATGCTCATCATCAGTATGGCTGGAATTGGGCTGGCATGGTGCAGCATCCTCGCTATGCCTTATGCGATGCTTACACAATCATTACCCGCCAATAAAATGGGTGTGTATATGGGAATCTTCAATTTCTTTATTGTCATTCCCCAAATCCTTGCGGCTACTGTGCTTGGCTTTTTTACCAAACATCTTTTTAATGGAAATGCAATTCTGACGATTGTGGTCGGTGGTTTTTCAATGATCCTGGCTGGTTTTCTCACATTACGTATAAAAGATAAAACATAATGAAAAAATATTTTGTTCATCTCTGTCTTGTTTTTTTATTCCCTGTTACTATTATGGGGCAAGTGAATGTATACCCCACTCACTGGTGGGTGGGAATGAAGAATCAAAATCTGCAACTCTTAATTCACCGGGACAGAGTGGCTAATGAAAATATTTCCATGCTGCCTTACCCGGGTGTTAAACTCACTAAACAAACCAAAGTTGAAAGCCCGAATTATCTTATTATCGATCTTACGATCATTTCTGCGACAAAGCCTGGAAAAATAATATTCAAAATTGATAACCTTCAATCTCCTGAAGCTGTTCCTTATAAAACATTTGCATATGAACTAAAGACACGCAGTAAGCAAAATGGAATTACAAGAGCCAAAGGAGTTACATCTGAAGATCTTGTTTACCTGATCATGCCCGACCGTTTCAGTAACGGCGATCCATCTAACGATAGAGTCCCTGGTATGTTAGATCAAACTTTGCGAAGAGATACTGTTTTCAACCGTCATGGTGGCGATTTGAAAGGTGTTCAGAATCATCTTGATTATTTGCAGGACCTCGGTGTCAGCACAATCTGGCTGAACCCGGTAATTGTAAACGATATGCCCAACCGGACAGAACATGGATATGCATTTACCGATCATTATAAAGTGGATCCACGAATCGGTGGCGATGAATCTTATACAAAACTGATCAATTCGATTCATGCAAAAGGAATGAAGATCATTCAGGATGCAGTGTATAATCATGTGGGCAAAGAGCATTTCTTAGTAAAAGATCCGCCCTCAAAAGACTGGCTGCACCAATGGCCAACTTATACCAATACAACCTATAAAGAACAAACACTTTTTGATCCTTATGCAGCTGTGGCAGATAAAAAGAAAATGAGTGATGGCTGGTTTGTGCCTTCTATGCCCGACCTGAATCAGAACAATCCTTATGTGGCCAATTTTTTAGTTCAGCATGCCATCTGGACAACGGAAGAATATGGAATTGACGGATGGCGGATTGACACTTATTCCTACAACGATCTTGCTTTTATGAATCGTTGCAACAAGGCTTTGTATGATGAATTTCCCAAGATCACATTGTTTGGAGAGACCTGGGTGCATGGCGTACCCAACCAGAGTTATTTTTGTGAGAACAACTACAATATTCCCTACAAAAGCAACCTGCAGGCCACCACAGATTTTCAATTGCTCTTTTCTGGCATACAAGAAGCATTGACAAAACCTTTCGGATGGACAGAAGGAGTGAACAAACTTTATACCACCACCGCCCAGGATTTTGTATATAAAAATCCCATGCGCCAGGTCATCTTCCTGGATAATCATGATCTGCCCCGTTTTTATTCTGTGCTGAACGAGGACACTGCAAAATATAAAATGGCTTTTGCCTGGTTGATGACTTTCCGCGGAATCCCGCAAATGTATTATGGCAACGAAATACTGATGACGGGCACCACATCGCCCAACGATGGTTATGTGCGGCAGGACTTTCCTGGTGGTTGGACTGGTGATCCTTCGAATAAATTCACTAAAGCAGGAAGAACTGCCAGGGAAAATTCGATCTTCAATTATATAAAACGTTTTGCAGGCTTCCGGAAAAATTCCCCCGCCATTAAAACCGGGAAACTGACACAGTATGTTCCTGAAAATGGAGTATATGTTTATTTCCGCCATGATGCCGGCCAAACTGTAATGTGTGTGATGAATACCAACACAACTTCTTCCACTATCAAAATGGATCGTTTTGCAGAAAGAGCTGCAGGGTTTACAAAAGCATATGATGTGGCAACCGGGGTTACTTTCAATCTTGAACAAACATTAACTGTCGGGGCGAATTATTTGCTGGTTATGGAGTTGAGGAAGTAATTGGAAAGAACCTGATTTAATTATTTCCTGGTGATTTTATTAGCGGCTTCAAGAAGATCAACTGCCTGTTGACGGGTTACACCCGGGAAGTCGTCGAGGAATTCGTCAAGAGAAACACCGGCTTCCAAATGATCAAATAACGACTCAACCGGCACCCTTGTTCCGGTAAATACTGGTTGTCCTCCCAATATTTCTTTATCAATTGTTATAAGACTGCGAATGTCCATGCCATAAAGATAATAAATCTTTTTGGTTACTTTCAATCTTGAACAAACATTAACTATCGGGCCGAATTATTTGCTGGTGATGGAGTTGAGGAAGTAGTACCATCCTATTTTTTAGCAAACCACAGAATTATTATCAATTGCGAATGAATAAATAATATTCTGCTGTACCTGAGTTTGAAAAATTAATAACCTGGTTGTCCTTTTTTACTGAAAAAATGTCGTTTGTACAACCGGGAGCGGGGTCAAGGCTAAAGATTCCATAACCTCGTTTACCAGTTTTTTTCTCACTAACAATGTCAGAAACAAAAACCGTCTTGTTTTTTGCAGGGATGAATATTTGCCAATCATAACCAGCTTTGATCCCGTTTTTCCCATCGGTCACAAAAACAGTGGTAGTGTCATTTGAAGTCTCGTAACTTCCATAATAACCGTACCTCACAATAAATGTGTCAATCAAATTTTGATAGTTGTCAGCTGGTTTAAATTTTCGCAGAACAAAAGTATCAATGTCAGATGGGGGAAAACCAATAAAAGCCAATTTAATTTGCAAGTCATCACAGTCATATTCTTTTGTACAACTTGCAAATACAAAAACCAATGACAACATAGCAACCCATGTTTTAATTTTCATATGTAAATACTTATCATGATGCAGAAACCCTGGTCAATCAAGCTTGTATATAGATACTTAAAAGTTGAAGAGTGCTGCTTAGTGAAAATATTTTGTTGAAGTTAAGAACCGAATTTACCCCACTGTTGTTGTTTTCTTCTCAGCAGCAGTTCGAATTAAGGATACAAAAAGAAAAGGAAACCCACGCAAATGCTCAATAGCCCCGCCAGACCACAATATTTAAAATAAAAAAGTCGGGCAGGGAACAGAATGTACAAGTGAGTGACACAAGGGACGATGATCCTACGATAAACTAGGACAGTATTGGAACCTGGTAAATATTTTTAAACCCGATTTTCTCTGTAAATTACAGCATGGCCAAAGCGAAGAATCCGACTTCAGTTTCAAAAAAGCCTGCCCGCCGTGGCGGGAAAACAATCAGCAAAATCGAATCTGCTGTTTCCGAAGCACTAAAACGATATGAAGAAATCAACTTCATTGATACATCCAAATCAGTCTGGAATTATTCGTTGCTGACCGATGAAGATGTAACCAACTACCAGAACGGTACCAATTACCAGCTTTATAAAAAATTTGGTTCGCATTCCATACAGGTGAATGATGTATGGGGCATGTACTTCTGTGTGTGGGCGCCGAATGCCACTTTGGTTTCTGTGAAAGGCAATTTCAATGACTGGAAAAATAATGAGTATGAATTAAATCCCCGTTGGGATAAAAGCGGCATCTGGGAAGGATTCATTCCTCATTTCAAATTAGGTGAAGCTTATAAATATCATATTGTTGGTTATGCAAAAAGAAAAATTGATAAAGGCGATCCCTTTGCTAATCTTTGGGAGAAAAGACCGCAGACTGCCAGCATCACCTGGGATATGTATTACGAATGGAAGGATGCAGCATGGATGAAGACAAGAAAAAAACACAATTCACTTGATGCGCCCTGGGCTGTTTATGAAGTTCATTTGGCAAGTTGGCAACGTCCTGATAAAGATGATGAAGAAAGTTATAACAGCTATGACGAAATTAGAGAAAGACTAGTTCCTTATGTAAAAGAAATGGGATTCACTCATGTGGAGTTCATGCCCGTGATGGAACATCCCTTTGACGGAAGCTGGGGTTACCAGGTCACCGGTTTTTTTGCACCTACTTCCCGGTTCGGCGATCCGCAGGGGTTGATGCGTTTGATTGATTCATTTCACCAACAGGGTATCGGTGTGATATTGGATTGGGTGCCCTCGCATTATCCTTACGATGCGCATGGTCTGTTCATGTTCGATGGCGCCCACACCTACGAGTATGCAGATATGCGGAAAGGATTTCATCCTGACTGGAACAGCTACATTTTTAATTACAAAAGGGGAGAAGTAAAATCATTCCTCATCAGCAATGCCAGATATTGGTTCGATTTATTTCATATTGATGGAATAAGAGTTGATGCGGTCAGTTCGATGTTGAAATTAAATTATTCGAGAGAAGAAGGGGAGTGGGAGCCAAATGAATTTGGTGGTGATGGCAACTTAGAAGCAATCGCCTTCATTAAAGATCTGAATGAAACGATCTTCCGGGATTTCCCGGATGTGCAAACTATTGCAGAAGAAGCCACTGACTGGCCGGGCATTTCCAAACCTACCACGCAGGATGGCCTCGGCTTTGGCATGAAATGGATGATGGGCTGGATGCATGATACCCTGGATTATTTTAAATTGGATCCCCTGCTTCGACAGTTTCATCAGAATAAATTTTCATTCAGTATGATGTATTACTATGATGAAAATTTTATGTTGCCCCTCAGTCATGATGAAGTGGTGCATGGTAAAAGCCCGATGCTTTACAAAATGCCGGGAGATGAATGGCAGAAATTTGCCAATCTCCGTTTGCTCTATACTTACATGTGGACACATCCCGGCGCCAAATTGTTATTCATGGGAAATGAATTTGGACAAACGACTGAATGGAATTATAAATCAGAATTAAACTGGGGTTTGTTACATTTTGATTGCCACCGGTTACTAAAAGAAGCTGTGCGGGAATTGAACAGATTGTTGAATAGGGAACCGGCTTTGCATCAAAACCAGTTTGATCAGAAAGGATTTGAATGGGTGGACCTGGATCACCGGGCTGAAAGTGTAATTGTTTACAAAAGAAAAGGAAAAAAGCTGTCGGATGATCTGCTGATCATTTTGAATATGACACCGGTGGTAAGAAACGATTGGGAAATTTATGTTAGTGGAAAGGCTTATAAACAGGAAATCTTCAACGGAGACAAAAAAATTTACTGGGGAACCGGGGATGTTTACAACCCGAAAATCAGGTGCGAATTGGTTGATAAGGATCAAAAAAAGTACAAAGTGACCGTAAATTTACCAGCGCTTTCCGGAATAGTTCTGAAATAATACTATTTTGGAATGGTTTTCGCTGATTACCAGCGGTTAAGTTTTGATTAGTTAATTCTCAAATCTAATTTAGTGATGAGAAAAGTAATGACATCCATTCCTAAAAGAAGCCCTATGTACCGTACAATTATATCAATCGGCCTTTTGCTGGCTGTTGTGTTGGCAAATTCCCAAACCTCCGTTACAACGGTTACAACCAGCATCGACAGCGCTGATTATTTTTTGCAAAAAGGTTTGCTGGAAAAACAAAACGGACGCCGACTTGAATCACTGAAAAATTTTGAGAAAGCTGCTAAATACGATGCAAACAGTAAAGCCATTACTACTGAACTGGCATCTGCCTATTTTGACCTTCGCAGGTACGGGTCAGCCAGGGAGATGTTTAAAAAATTAGAATCACTGGGAGATCAGTCAGCTGCCAACTATAAACAAATCATGAAACTATCGTTCCAGTTGAAGCAAACTGACGATGTGTTGCTGTATGCCGATAAATTGAAGAAAGCAGACCCGTCGGAAAAAATAAGTTATTATGTCGGCCGAGTTAATTATGATAACGACAATTACGGTGTAGCTATCAAAGCACTAAATGAAGCAGCCATAGAGGACCCCACCAATGCGGAAGTTCCCTACCTGATCGCCCACAGCTACGCTGATATGATGAATTACAAACTGGCCATTCCTTATTTCCTGAAGGCCATTGAACTAAAACCAGCTGAAGGATACTGGGTATATGAATTGGGTCTTATTTACTATGCCATGCATGACGATAAAAATGCATTGAAATATATCCTCGAAGCCGGTGAAAAAGGCTATAAGAAGGATAATGACTATCTCGAAAATCTCGGTATTGCGTACCTGAATATTGGCGATCTTGATGCTGGTGTAAAGATCCTGAATGAAATTTTAGTCAAAAAACCCAGCGACATGAATCTCCTGAATATGATTGCGGAGGCTTATTACTACAAAGCAAAATACCAGGAGGCCATGGATTACTGGGATAAAATACTGGAATATGACAAAAAAGATGCTTCAGCTTTATATATGATCGGCATGTGCTATCAGAAAAAAGGAGGCAAAGATAATATAGCTAAAGGAGTTCAACTCTGCGACATCGCCATTGGAATGGATCCAGGTCTTGCATCTTACCGGCAGAAGAAGATGATGGCGGGTCTTTAGTGAGTCAGGAGTTGTTAGTCCGTAGTCTGGGGTTGTCGAATAATATTAAGCAATCATTAATTAATGATTGCTTTTTGTTTTGGGACTCCCGACTCAATTACATTCTCTCCGGCACCTTTATCCCCAGCAAACCCATCCCTGATGCAATTACATTCGCTGTCATTGCAGAAAGCTGCAGCCGCAATTGTTTCTTTTCTTCCGATTCAGCATTCATGACCGAATGTTCTGTGTAGAAGGTATTGAATGATTTTGCCAGGTTGAAAACATAAATCGCAATCACGGAAGGATTATGCTCAATAGCAGCCTGTTCAATAACAGTTGGGTATTGTTCAAGCAAAATAATAAGGTCTTTTTCAAGCATCAACAAACTGTCTCCAACTTGTGTCTTGTTACTTGGACCTTGTGCCTTACGAAGAATAGATTTAATCCTCGCATGCGTATACTGCACAAACGGCCCGGTGAAACCATGGAAATCGATTGACTCCTCAGGATTGAATATCATTCTCTTTTTTGGATCAACCCTGAGCAGGAAAAATTTTAAAGCCCCAAGAGCAATTGTATCATATAAGCCGATCAGTTCTTCCCCGGTAAAATCTTTTACTTTTCCAAGCTCTTCCGTTTTGTTCTTCGCCACGTTCACCATTTCCTCTATCATTTCATCAGCATCCACTACGGTTCCTTCCCGGCTTTTCATTCTGCCGGATGGCAATTCCACCATCCCATAGCTTAAATGATGAACCCCGTCGGCATAGGGCTTGTTCATTTTCTTCAGAATGAGTTTTAATGCTTTCATGTGATAATTCTGTTCATCCCCGATCACATAAATGCTCTCGTCATAATGGAATTGCTCATATTTATTCTGGGCCAATCCAAGATCCTGCGTCATATAAACTGATGTGCCATCCTTCCGCAACACTAATTTTTCATCAAGCCCCACGTCCGTCAGATCAGCCCAGACGCTTCCATCCTCTTTTTTGATGAACACCCTTTTGGCAAGACCCTCCTCTACAGATTTCTTTCCGAGCAGGTAGGTATCGCTTTCATAATACATGATATTAAAATCGCTCCCAATGCGTTTGTAGGTTACATCAAATCCTTCATACACCCAGCCATTCATCATCTTCCACAGATCGATCACATCCGGTTTACCTGCTTCCCAATCAACCAGCATTTGCTGTGTGCCTTTCATAATAGGGGCTTCTTTCTCCGCCTCCTCCTTTGTTTTACCCTGCGCCATTAATTCCGCAACCTGTTTTTTGTATTCATCATTGAACTTAACATAGTATTCCCCTACAAAGTGGTCGCCCTTGGTATGGGTTGATTGCGGCGTAGCGCCGTTGGCAAAGAGTTGCCAGGCAATCATGCTTTTGCAGATATGAATGCCCCGGTCATTGACTATACAGCTTTTAATGACTTCATAGCCCTCTTCTTTTAATATCTGCGCCACAGCCCATCCCAAAAAATTATTTCTCAAATGACCAAGATGTATGGGTTTGTTGGTGTTGGGTGAGGAGTATTCCACCATTACTTTTCGCCCATTGAACGGTTTGGAACCAAATTTTTCGTTTCCAAAATTCAGCTGGAGAAAGTTTAACCAGTAACTATCTGAAATGGCCAGGTTTAAAAATCCCTTGATGACATTATAAGCTGTAAAGATAACCGGGTTAGCTTTTACCAGGGCTTCACCTATCTCATTACCCAATTGTTCCGGTGATTTTCTTAATTGTTTTACAAAAGAAAAAAGCACCAGGGTATAATCACCTTCAAATTCCGGCTTGGTCGTATTAATGGTTAATTCAGATTCACTGAACTCCCGTCCATATAAATTCTTTAATTCCTTTACTACAAGTGGTTTTATCTCGCTGACTATGCTCATCCTGTTTGCATTGATTTTAGCAAATTTAAGAACCAGTTACCACAAAGCCTCTTTGTCTTCTTTTCTCTTTTAATCTCTTAGCCTTTACCTTTGCCGGCAATGCGACGCCATATACATAGCGCCCGGGATTTTATTCTGCCCATCATTGATTTTTTTTATCCGCCATTCCGCCGGGTAATGAATCTGCAGACTTTTCGCTATGCAGCTTCTGGCGGAGGAAATGTGATCCTGGGATTTTTAATATATTTTATCAGTTACAAATACATTTTCCACGAAAAAGATTTTCATTTTAACTTCTTTGCATTCAAAGGGCACGTGGCAGCATTGTTTATTTCCTTTCTTGTTACTTTTCCTATCGGTTTTTTTATGTCGAAATACGTTGTGTTCAGTGATTCAAACCTGAAAGGTCGGATTCAGCTTTTCCGCTATTTTATGATCTGCCTGTTCAACCTGGTTCTGAATTATCTTTTCCTGAAGATATTTGTAGAGGTCTTTCATATTTACCCGGTATTGGCCCAGGTTTTTACCATCGCAATTGTTGTTGTATTCAGTTATATAGCCCAAAGGAATTTTTCGTTTAAAGCCGCCCCGGGAGAAGATGAAACTACAGGCTGAAGTTGATAGACTCCACATTCACCGACATGTTACCGGTACAATTGCTGCGGATCACCAGGTATTGTTGCATAGGATAGATACCGATAAGCCTGATATCATTGATATTTCCATAACTGCGGATACCTTTTACCCATTCCGTATTCAGTTCTTTATTAATACTTGTTTTGGCGGTATCAATATAAGCGCCAAGATCGAAACGGGCCTGTTTGGCAATTTCTTTGGTGATTTTTTTATCAAACAGCCAGTCTGCTGATCCCAGCAAAATATTTTTTGACTTGATATCAAAATCAATTCCGGTTACTTCAAGGCTGCGTTTATCTTTATTGTAAACAGGTTTTCCCAAAAGGTATACCACGCCATTATTGGTACCGGAAAAATTTACTTTGATGATCAGTTTCTCATTACCTGCGCCGTAGATCTTACAGGAGTCTATAATGAATTTCTTTTTTATAAAAAGTTTCCTGAAATCAAACTCCTTTCCAACTAATTGCTGATTCAAAATAACACTCAGTGAATCGTAACTGAGAACTGCATCCAGGAAAATAGTAAAGCCCGGCTTTCGGCTGAAAGTTCCGAGATTGGGTACCCAGGAAGATTGCTCAGCCGGCTTTTCAAAACTGATAGCGGGTTTTGCAGACAGGCCAAGAAAAATATACAGTGAATCATTTAGTGCAAACAGGTTATTGATGCGGATCCTTTGCGGGTTTATTTTCAGCCAGCCGAGTCCATATAAGTTATAGACCTTATTCATCCTGTCCCATACCTGTTGGAAACGGGGTTTCAGGTCAACCGATCCATAGCGTTTATCAAGATCTTTTTTAGCAGCATCCAGTTCGGTTGTCAATCCTTTCATTACCTGTTTGGTAATATCCTGCCCCCAGAAACATACTTCACATTTGTCCAAAGGTTTTGGCTCATCCCTTACAATATTGAGCCTTACTTTATAATCCGGTTGTATGCTGACTGAGTTGGTGAAGGAAACATTTACTCTTCGTTCGCCTTCACTGCCAAAGCCACAACGGCAGGCCGGTGTCCAGGGCGAAACAACTGTTCCATTGACACAAAGCCTTGTTGAACCAACAATTTTATAAAAGCCCGTGAAGCCAAGATTAAGTGATGTGCCAGTTGTTTTCATTTGAAGCGGGCTGCGGCGGAAAACATATTTGAAACGTGTAGCACAACCTTCCTGCACCCATTCGTCCGGGTATTTGGGTGAAGTGAATACGGTATCCACACTTTTCTCCGCCATCAGATATACCGGCTTCAGGTTGATCTGGATGGGAATGTTTATTTCAGAACTGGGAAGTGAGTCCATTTTGAAATTAGCCGGAGACAGATCCGGGTGTGCAGGATTTATTTTTTGTGCCCAGGAAATAGTTGCTGCCAATAAACTGAACAAAAAAATAATTCCTTTTCTTTTCATGCATTTCATTGAGTGATAAAAATAGCAAAAGAAACGCAAGTGAATTGTGAAGAAATGGCTAAGAGATTAAAGGAGAGAAAGAGGAAGGAGAAAAGAGTTTCCAAATTCAGAGGGTATTACTCTTTTTCTCCTTTACTCTTTTATTCTCTTAGCTAAATCCCTTCTTTTGGCTGTGTCATGCTGAACCAATTGCCGCAGCCATCATTTACGATACATTCAATACCGTAGAACTGTTCTTGTGGTTCAGTGATATTAACTCCTTTGGCTTTCAACTCCACATAAGTAGCCCGGCAATCGGGTGCATGCAATACACCGGCGCCCATGACTCCCTTTTCCAACAGGAGTTTCAATGCCTTTTGTGTTTCAGTATCCCAGCCCATGCCGCCGCCATCACCGGATGCATCCATGAGGACGATCTCCAGGTCGGGTTGTTCCGGCGGGTTCAGGGTGAGCCAACGCATTCCATTGTCCATTTTAACATCTGTGTTTACTTTAAAGCCAAGTTTATTGACATAAAAGTCATAAGCTTTCTCCTGGTCGGTTACAAAGAAGGATGTGTGGGAAAGTTTTGTTACCATAGTTTTTGTTTTAGAAAATAAAAATAGGCAGGATAGAGGAGAGGGGGTTCTTGATTCTTGCTTTTAATTATCAATAATTATTAATTATTGATAATTGTCTAACCTGTATGACTCAATAAAGCAATGAGGAATTGCTTTTTTTGGCTGTGCTAATTGCTCCATCTTTTTCTTATAAGCCATATTGCGGTAGTACTGCGGGGCAAAACCAATTTCTTTTTTGAAGAGAACACTGAAGGAGCCGATACTTTCAAACCCAACTTCATTACATACATCAGTAACAGGTTTATTTTCTGACAACAGGTCTTTGGCTTTATCTAATCTTTTTTGAGTGAGATATTGATGCGGTGTTCTTTTGTAAACCTGTCTGAATAACCTGTGAAAATGAAACCGGGAAAGAAAAGCCTGTTTTGAGATCTGTTCCAAGTCAATAGATTCCTGGTAATTCTCATCAATATAAACCTTGGCGGCAACGATGCGCTGGTATATGTCAGTCGTGAGGTTCATGTTTCTTTAAAGATGCAAGATACTTAATTCCGGTTACTGGTTACTGGTTACTGGTTACTGGTTACTGGTTACTGGTTACTGGTTACTGGTTGCTGTTTATTTCAAATCGATAAAGCCTCTTCGGTTTAAAGAACCTGTGACCAGCAACCAGTAACCAGCATCATCTATTAGCCGGATTTTTCCAGCTTTTACCCAACCCCTCTATCGTTCCTTTAATTCTTTCCGTTCTTGTTTCTTTCCTTTTCGCCGTCACGATCCATTCGATGTATTCTTTTTTATTCGTAAACGAAAGTGTATTGAAGAAGCCAGCTTCTTTTTTATTTTTTTTAAAAGCATCGGCCAGGTCATCGGGTAATTTCACTTCTTTGGTTTGAGGGTTTACCCAATTTAAAATTTCTCCCGGTGCTGCCGGTTTGGCTTCTTTCTTTCTATCGGCATCAGTTTTAGCACGAAAACCAAAGACTGACCAGGTATCATCAAAGGAGATCAGGCTTATCCAGGTGAGTTTATCGCCTTCGGCCAATAAACAATCCCAGCCCTTATCTCTTGTCAGATCAGTTTGAAGTTTGGATGTTCCTTTTGGATAGTACACCCACACAATCACTTCCGGTTTTACTAACTTCATCAGCTTGCTCATTTCTTTTTCCATCTGTGCTTTGTTATATACAAACCAATGTACCTGGTTGTAATCTTTGCCGGAGTCGGTAATTTTTACACCAGGTGGTAATCCTTGTAAGCCTTTTTTAAAATCAACAGGGGCATTTGAAGTAAGAAGGGTTGATTTTGCTTTGATCTTTAGTTTATCGGAGATGGAATTGGCCATGCGATTATGTTTGATAATAAAAATAAGATGGATTGGGGAAATGGGGTTATTGAATCTTGCGGAGAATTGGAACGCTGATGACGCTGATTGAGCGGATCTGAGCTGATCTTTATCTGATCCTTTCGGGTTCATCCCCGCCTGGGCGGGGTGAATTTAAGACACATTATTCTTTAGGAAACCGGGGTGGGTTGATGCCCAATGAACTAAAAGTACAAGTGTGATTCAATTTCTCCTTCACTGAAAGAGAAAATTGAACAAATCAGAGATTGCAACAGCCTATGCTATGAAATACCGCAGCCGGGGTCAAAATCATACTGACATTTTTGCACTTACCTGCCTCACGGCATAATGATTGATTACTTACAGTAAATCATTAAAAATTAAAGACATGGGAAAGATAATTGGAATTGATCTGGGAACAACCAACAGCTGCGTTTCCGTTATGGAAGGCAGCGAACCGGTGGTAATTGCCAACGACGAGGGTCGCCGCACAACCCCGTCCATCGTGGCTTTCCTGAAGAATGGTGAACGCAAAGTGGGTGACCCGGCTAAACGCCAGGCCATTACCAACCCCCAAAACACCATCGCTTCGGTGAAGCGTTTTATGGGCCGCCAGTTTGATGAAGTGACCGAAGAGATCAGCCACTGGAGCTACAAAGTGGTAAAAGGTGACAATAATACCGTTCGGATTGACATAGATGGCAGACTTTATACCCCGCAGGAAATAAGCGCCATGGTGCTTCAGAAAATGAAGAAAACAGCCGAAGATTACCTCGGCCATGAAGTGACCGATGCCGTGATCACCGTGCCTGCTTATTTCAACGATTCACAAAGACAGGCCACCAAAGAAGCCGGCGAGATCGCAGGTTTGAATGTTCGCAGGATCGTGAACGAACCAACAGCTGCCGCACTGGCTTATGGACTTGATAAGGGCAAACATGATCATAAGATCGCCGTGTTTGACCTCGGTGGCGGTACGTTTGATATTTCCGTTCTTGAATTGGGTGAAGGTGTGTTTGAAGTAAAATCAACCAATGGTGATACACACCTGGGCGGAGATGATTTTGATAAAGTGGTGATGGACTGGCTGGCTGATGAATTCAAGAAAGATGAAGCAATTGATCTGAGAAAAGACCCGATGGCCTTGCAGCGTTTGAAAGAAGCATCTGAAAAAGCAAAAGTGGAATTAAGTTCATCTTCAGAAACAGAGATCAATCTTCCTTATATCACAGCGGTTGATGGAGTGCCCAAGCACTTAGTAAAAAAATTAACCCGTGCAAAGTTTGAGTCCCTCGCTGATAAATTATTTGCCCGCTGCCTGAAACCCTGTGAAGCTGCATTGAAAGATGCGGGCCTGAGCACCTCACAGATTGATGAAGTGATATTAGTGGGTGGTTCTACAAGGATCCCGAAAGTGCAGGATATAGTAGAGAAATTTTTTGGCAGAAAACCACATAAGGGTGTGAACCCGGATGAAGTGGTGGCCGTTGGAGCTGCTATACAAGGAGCTGTAATGACCGGTGAAGTAAAAGATGTATTGCTGCTGGATGTAACCCCGCTTACCCTTGGTATTGAAACCATGGGTGGAGTTCTGACGCCTTTGATACCGAGTAATACCACGATTCCGACCAAAAAATCAGAAGTGTTCTCTACTGCCAGCGATAACCAGCCCGGCGTGCAGATACATGTGCTGCAGGGTGAAAGAAGTATGGCGAAGGATAATAAGAGCCTCGGCATTTTTAACCTTGATGGCATACCACCGGCGCCGAGAGGCTTGCCGCAGATCGAAGTAACATTTGATATTGATGCCAATGGTATCCTGCATGTAACGGCGAAGGACAAAGGCACCGGCAAGGAACAAAAGATACATATTGAAGCAGGCAGTGGCTTGAGCAAAGAAGAAGTAGAAAAAATGAAAGCCGAAGCGAAGGCCAATGAAGCTACTGATAAAGCAGAAAAAGAAAAAGTAGAGAAACTGAATATGGCTGACAGTCTCGTGTTCCAGACAGAAAAACAGTTGAAAGAATATAGTGAAAAGATACCGGCAGAAAAGAAAACTGCGATCGAGCAGGCCGCTGAGAAACTGAAAGAAGCTCACAAGTCACAGGACTTACCCGCCATTGATACAGCCATGGCTGCATTGAATGCGGCATGGACAGCGGCGAGTGAGGATATGTATAAGGCGACGCAAGAGCAGCCTGTACAAGGCACAAGTGAACAAGGTACAAGTGAGCAAGGTGGGAATGGGCAAGGGGCAGCGGATAATGTGACGGATGTGCCGTATGAGGAGGTGAAATAGACCGCAGATTACTCTGGTTAATGATTTTAATGTGAAGCCCCTGCGAAGATCGTGGGGGCTTTTATTCTTAAAATTAATCTCGCTATCAGATTAAATCTTAACTTCTACAATTAAACTAAATGAACTGGCTGCTAAAAAATACTGCTATTATTTCTGCATTTTTATTATTTACAGGACAATATCCCTTCTGCAAAAGAAACAGAGGTTTCCGTATTTCAGAGAGGTGATCTCTCTGTCAAAGTCTGTGATTTCGACAAAGCAGTAAAGAGCACCTTTATAATAATCATTCAGTCGAACCTTAAGTTTTAAACTTTTTTCCTCCCCGAGTCTCCCTGCCCGGCCATGTGTGTAAGCGGACTCGGGGAAGCTACGGAGTTACGAGTTATAACTATAGAATTTTTCCCTCCCCAAGTCTCCCCGCCCTGCCATATGTGAAAGCGGAGCCGATAGCTATCGACCCGGGGCAGCTACGGAGTTATGGCTCAAAATATTTTGTATCTTTAACCTATGACACAAATCGTAATAGATAAAAAGAAATATGAAGGGCTGTAATGAATAGGGAAGCTCAGTAATTTTTTTGTAAATTGCATTAAACAAACAGTGAAATGGAAACAACAGTAAAGAAAAGAAAGAAAAAAGCCGCACCCAAAGGCGTGGCTGTTTTCAAAAAAATGCTGGAAGATAAAAAAGCCATCAGCAAGCACCTTAAAAGCGGCGGCACATTTACTGAATTAAAGAAAAAAGGTTACCGTTTTGCAACCGTATAAAATAACTGTGGTCAGAAACGACTATTTTGAATTTATCACATCGGCAGGCATAGTATATGCCTGCTATTTTTTGTCCTATGCTGAATATTTTAAAGAATATAAGGAAATAGCCGGCAACATTTATTCTTTTAACGTAGAAATAATCAAAGGGCGCAAAACAGGAATTTCATCAGACGAAAAGATTGGCAGGACAGTTATTGAAATAGTAAAAGATTTTCTTTCCGGCCTGGAAAATGCTGTTGTATATGTATGTGATACAAGTGACGGCAAAGAACTGTTTAGGAAAAGAAAATTTGACCTGTGGTTCCGGAAATATGATGATGGTACTATCATCAAAGTTGATGGGCATATTGCTGTCCAGAACTTCAATATATATAACGCCATTTTAATACATAAAGAAAATCAAAAGAAGAACAGGTTTATTGAGGCATTTAATGACTTGAATGAATCGGGAGATAAGTAATTTTTTTAAGAATGAACTCAACACTATCATTTAAGAAACTGGCTTTGTTGCAAAAGGAACTGCTATCCAAACAATCACCAACTACCTTAGAAAAAGCAAGACAGCAAATACAGACCCGGGAAGAAAAGAAAAAAAACGCCGTGAAAAAGATAAATAAATGAAAAGCCTTCTTGTATTAATAGACGAGTTAGAAACCAAGCTCCCGTTCATTGAGCAAAAGAAGGAAGCCGTATCACAGGTAACGGTTGGCTGGCACTTGGAACATAGTTTGCTGGCATTCATAAAAATGATAAGCGCAGTTGAACATTCAAACCCGGCGGAGTATAAACGGAAATTCAATTTGCAACGTACTGTTGTCTTTGTATTGGGAAAATTTCCGAGGGGCAGAGGCAAAGCGCCTGATGCTGTAAAACCCGGTGAAGAGATAACCACGGCCAATATCATCGGACTGATAAAGAAAGCAAGACAAAAGGCGGAGCTATTTGAAAAATTAAGCTCTGACAAGTTTTTTAAACATCCCGTTTTTGGTGATCTGCATGGAAAGCAGGCCCGCAGGATCATTGCCATTCATACCTATCATCACATCAAGATCATCAATGACATAATAAGTAGTTAGCGTTCTGCACGGTTGTCCATAGCGCTGTAGCCTTAGCGTCGTAAAAGCATTACAGCCCGGGCTATTCTAATGTGTATAGAGTATTTTTTGCCGTTGCGGGTCTTCGGCAAAAAGAAACATACCGTTGTTGAGTGTTGAGCGATGGCATTGTAAAATGGCAAGACACCAACAACACAAAGTATAGGAAATCCTATGTCCGGCTGTGTTGATGACATTTTCGAATGGTTAATTAATTTACCTTCTTTACTTGCTTTCTATTCGCTGATTAAATGCCCCAGAAAAGTACCTTCATTGATAATTGAACCGCTGGCTTTAATAACATATCTCATTAACTTGAGAGTAGCAGGAGCAGCGATGTGCACTTCGACTGAAAAATGCCAGTTGCCACTGAATGTTCCGGTTTCCTGAGTTGTCGTTAACTCTGTATCCTTTATAAAAGTGAGAGATGAGTTGGGGAAAACACCAAGCAGAAAAGTTGTAAAAACCGGAATATTATAAACGGTTGTTGCCGTTACATGGATATAGTAATCAAAATGATAAAGTCCCGTTTTATTAATAGTGATGGATTGCTGGCCGATTGAAACCTCGGATGGGTTCAGGTTATATATTTTGTGAATTGTAATTGCATTGGTACCTGCGCCATTGCCTGTCTCTCCGAATGAAACAGCAAATCTTACCGGGGAAGTATCCTTGTTAAGTTTCAGTTTTGCATCTTCAGGCAGCCTGTTTTTAGGCATCACCGGGTTTTGAGCTTTGCAAATTATCACAACAGTTAACAGCATCAATAAAATGATTGATTTTTTCATAACAAACGTTTTTAACGGTTATAAAATACAATGAAACTGAAAAAGTAACTGTGAGAGATGTGGAAGAATAGTCCGTGATAATAGTTGCATAGGGAAGTTATGATAATGAAGTACAGCTTTCCAACCTCTCTGAAACAATAAGTAAGTTACAAAAAGAAACAGTATGAGCTACTAATTAGGAGTTGCACTTTTTATGCCTTTATTGGTCTTCCGAATAAGCAGCACGCCGTTGTTGCTGTTCAGCGATGGCTTTGTGGCCGGGCAAAACAGCATCAACATGAAGTATAGGAAATATCTTAAGTCCGGCAGTTGGTGAAGCCAACATAATGCTGAGCATAACAGCAACGGCGCTGAAAAATCATATTCAGCCGCTGTAAAGAACCATTGATGAAAATTCTGTTTGCCCGGTTTGAAAATTTTCCTATCTTTTCCATTAAATAAAAACTTAACCTTTATGAGAAATCTTATTATTCTTTCGTTTATTGCTGTTTGCAGCATTTGTATTTCCTGCAACAGTAAATCAGGCGGTGTGTCTGCCGCTGCAAAAAAAAACCTGGAAGTCAATGACGCAATCATGAAAGCCTATGAAGCAGGCGATTTTGCTAAAATGGGCGATTACATTGCTACCGATGCCGTGGATCATGGAGGTGAGACGGGGGATGTAGCAGGACTGGACAGTATTGTAGCCTCAATGAAACGTTACCATGCTGCAATGCCTGATATGAAATCAACAATGACAAGAAGCCTTGCTGATGATGAGTTTGTTTATACCTGGGCAACAATGTCGGGAACAATGAATGGCCAAAAAATGAATATGTCAAGTGTTGATGTCTCCAAATTCAAAGATGGCAAAGCAGTGGAGCATTGGATATATATGGATCCAAAAGATATGGCTATGATGATGCAGCCACCTCCGCCTGCAGACAGCACAAAAGTTCCTCATTAATTATTGATGTAATTTAATTTCTCCCCGTGTAGCCGGTACAGAATTGTCCCGCTGCCGGGGAGTTCTTTTCCGTCCTTTTTTCTTCCAAAAAGCATCGCAACGTTATTGTGTAAATGTCTGCCAGCAAGCAGGTTTAGTTATGGTATTGGAGTAGAGCCAAAACACCCATAACAGCAAGTTCAAAAGAACCACAAATCCGGTTGCAGGTGAAGCCAACACACAAGTCTTGACAGAACTTCGACAACGGTGTCATTTATTTTTATACCAAGGGTTAGTTTATTGCATAAAGTATTTTAAACGTTTTTCCATCCCAATAGAGATAATATCCGCCTGACTCCCCGGTCATCACTTCGAGTCCTTCATTGCTCAATACTATTTTCTTGTCCTTATCATTCATAAACCCTTCAATGGCAGCTGATTTTTTTACTAATTGCAGTGTTGTAACCGGCATGGTAGATTCTTCAAATGTTAGAGGCTTACCGCCGTCGGGGATCACATAGACCCTGGTCAGCAAACGTTCCCATTCCTGTTCGTCATTGGTTACAAGTGCAGCATAATCGGCCTTATTGTCACCATTAAAATCTCCTTTAACAATGAAGGGATAATTGGGATTTGCTTTTCTTTCCTGTTTAACCCTGTTATCATAATCATCCGATTTGTCTTTTACATCTTTGTCAGTAAGAACCCTCCATTTGTTACCCAGTTTTGTTTTAAGCAGGTCATTAACAATAGATGCGTCCGTAAGCTGTTCAGAAGTATTAACGCTGTCCGGCAAATGGCCCGCAGTGTCAGCTTTTCTTATTGAACTGTCGTTTTGGGCTTGCCCTTTTTCTTTTCCTGAATTCTGACCGCAGGACAGGAGCATAACTGCTGCACTTAGAATAAGTAATCGCATAGCAGAAAGTTTAATAGTTAAAGAAATAGGTGATTATCATCAGCCTGCAGGCAGGCAACAAAAAAGATTCAACAGTAATTTTCGTAAAGATAACACTGTTCGGCTTCAATGACAGACCCACTGCTTCAATGGCAGGCGGCGATGGTTCAAAGAACTATTATTGTCATTCAAAAGCCTGCAATAACCATCCGGCACGGTTATTCGAAGTAGTTGACACTGTTAAGTAAAACGTAACTTTACTGCATCATTCATTTATAAATATTATTAATGGAAATCGAAATCTTCACTCTCGCCGACTTTGCGCAAGACAATAACTCAAAACTGACCATCGTGGGCACTTTCGACAGTATTAATTCAAAACAGTTTCCTGTCGTACACCCGGCCTGTACTATTTCCTGCCGTTTGCGGTTTGCAGCCAAGGAATCAGGTGAACATAGTTTCAAACTCAGGTTAATTGATGTGAAAGGCAAAGAACTTATTCAACCTATTGAAGGCAATATCAATATCGGTATGCCACCAAACGGGCAGTTTGCAAGTATCAATATTGTTGTCAACTTCAACCAGCTGAAATTTGAAACAGCCGGCCGTTATTCCTTTGAATTGTATATAGATGGTGACTGGAAGACGGGACTGCCATTGTTTTTGAACCAGGCGGGTTAATGGTTCCCGTTAGTAAATTGTTCATCAATTTCAGTGACCTCTTAACAATTTCTTTATCTCCTGATTTGGCCGGAAACCTTATCCTTCGTATATTTGCAGCAGCAAAAGCTGAGTATCGTACCCTAACTGCAAAGATCGAAACCTGACAAGCCTTGATGGCCGCCGCCTGGTTCTCTTACTACAAAAGGACACTCAGCCATTTTATTAACGACACATTAAAAAGGAGTTATTATGAAGAGCATTGTTATGCCCAAAACTGTACAACTGGATGAAGAAATCAGGAAACAACTGTTACATGAAGTGAAAGAAACACTGGCTACAGAGATTGGTGTAAAAAACAGGAAAAGGTTTACCCCGGCTGATATGTGGAACCTCCAAAGAAACAGGCGTACTGTCAGCGATTTGACGCGCAGATAAAAACCGGATTGATAAAATAGCCCCGCTGATGACGGGGCTATTCAAAAATATTTCAACAAGTGCAAATTCTTATATAATATCCATTGCCTTTACAAATGAAGTGGCGACAAAAGGAAGGATAAGTGTCAGCCATTCCCAATGCGTAATGATAGCAAAGATCAATGCGGCAGTAGAGGCCAGGAATACAAGCCACCATATTCCCCTGTATTTCTTGGTTTGTTCCATCATTAAAAGTTTTGGTTTTACCTGCCTCCCGATAGCTATCGGGACGGCGAGGGCACCGCAAAAATAAGGGGGCATTGCTGAATGGAAAAAAGAGTTTTCAAATCTGTAATGTACCCGTTGGTATTTTTAATAAGCTGTCAAAGTCTCAGGGTCTTGTCATACCAAAAAACGGGGCATCTCAAATATCGAATTGCCAGACTGTGGCTGTCTCTGAGTTTCCTACTACGCCGCAATGACAAATATTCCGAATGATTGAATACCAAACTGCGTTCGGCATTTCACCTGTTCACACAGGTTTTCTTTTTCTCAGAGCCAATGGAATTGCAAGCAATGCACCGGTTAACGCAATGAACCATTTCAGGTAGACAATAATATGATAGGTGCGGAAATCATTTCCGGTAACAGGGTCCCTGATCCATTTCAGCAAACAGTAATTTTCAAAAATATCACAACCCCATGCCAGCATTTGCAAGGCTGCAAAAAAGAAAAGAATTTTTGGCAATATTTTACCCGTCGATTTATTCCTTGCCATCATACACAAAGCGGTAATACCCGGGTAAACACCTGCCATAAATGCAAAATCAAAACTGAGATGGTAGCGTAGTATTGTTTTTACATGCTCATCCAGGCCGGCCAGGATGGCGGCTACTTTTTCTTTTGAATAAGGGATCTCCAGCCCGATAACGGTGAATTTTTGCCCGTTTTGGATAAAATCACCCTCCATCCACTTCATACAGAAAGCCGTTCCGGCAAACAGGCCGAGTGAAAACAGGAAAAGCTTCTGCCATAGTTTGTAGTTAGTATTCATGAGTTTGTGCAGATTTTTTTATAATTCTGCCAATAAAAGTACGAACCTTGCTTCTTTTTTCTATTTTCGTACCAATGTGTTCTTAAAACACATCGTTTGCCTTTAACCAATAGAATAACGATTGCAATGAAGCTTCAGTTTTATTTACGATTCCATACCCGATTTGGTCAGCGTTTATCGATCAGCGGCAATACGGAAGAACTGGGCAATAATGACCCTGCCGAAGCCCTGCCCATGGATTACCTGAATGAGGAGTTCTGGTACAGCAGTATTGAGATAAAAAGAAAGGACTGCAGAATAACATTTCCTATAAATACATATTAAAAAATACAGACGGTGAGTTACTCTACGAATGGGGTCACGACAGGCAGGTAGAAGTTTTTCGTAAAGACCTCCAGGAAGTTCAACTTATAGACACCTGGAATCATGCAGGGGAATATGAAAATGTTTTTTATTCTGATGCGTTTAATAAAGTGCTGCTGAAATCAAACCAGTCGAAAAGTAAAGTCAGGTCTGACAAGAACTTTACACATGTTTTCAAAGTAAAAGCCCCGTTGCTGAAGAAGCATGAAATAGTTTGCCTGGCCGGTAATGGTGAAAGGCTGGGGGATTGGTCAGAAACAAAACCTGTATTGCTTGGAAAGGATGGAAACCCGCCTAACGGACAGGGAGGCTGGTGGACAGTAAAGCTGGATTTATCAGGTTGCAGTTTCCCGGTAGCTTATAAATATGGAGTATATAACAGCAAAGAAAAAAAATTTGTAGGATATGAAGAAGGTAACAACCGACTCTTATATAGTGATGCGGCAAAGAAGAAACTAAGTATTCTTCACGATGGTTTTGTGTATTTACCCAACAATACATGGAAAGGGGCCGGTGTGGCTATACCGGTATTCAGCCTTCGGAGTAAAAATAGCTTTGGAGTGGGAGAGTTTGCAGATATAAAATTGCTGGTTGACTGGGCCAAAGCTACCGGGCTGAAATTGATCCAGCTTCTCCCGATCAATAATACGATGTCCAACTTTAACTGGTTGGATTCCTATCCTTACTCAGCCATCTCGGCTTTTGCACTTCATCCTTTATACATCAACCTGGAAAAAGTGGCGGGTGAAGAATTTGCAGATCAGCTCGCATCACTTAAAACAAAACAGGATGATCTGAATGAACTCCCGGTAATGGACTATGAAGAGGTAATGAAATACAAATTTTCAATGTTGAAGGAGCTTTATGAGGTAATGGGCAAAAATTGCTTTGAATCAGACGATTACAAAGCATTCTACAAGCACAACAGGCATTGGTTGGAGTCATTTGCTGCCTTTTGTTACTTCAGGGAAAAATTCAATACTTCCAATTTTGAAGAATGGAAAACCAACGGGATATATAACAAGTCTGAGATTGATAAATTATGTTCTCCCAGGTCTGCTACTTACAAAGAAATTGGCTTTTATTATTTCAACCAGTATCATCTACATGTACAGTTGAAAGAAGCGGTTGATTATGCCCACAAAAAAGGGGTTGTTTTGAAAGGTGATATTCCCATTGGCATTTCCAGGAACAGTTGCGATGCCTGGGTGTATCCTGAAATGTTTAACCGGTGCTGGCAGGCCGGGGCACCGCCAGATGATTTTACCGCAGTCGGCCAGAACTGGGGCTTCCCTACATACAATTGGAAAAAAATGCAGGAAAATGGTTTTACCTGGTGGAGGCAGCGGTTTGAACAGATGAGTAATTACTTTGATGCATTCCGCATTGATCATATCCTCGGTTTCTTCCGCATCTGGAGCATTCCGGACAATGCTGTACAGGGCATTATGGGAAGATTTGTTCCCTGCTTACCTGTTCATATTAATGAATTTGGTGAAAATGGTATCTGGTTCGATTACCAGCGATATTGTCGTCCGTTTATTACGGATGAAGTGCTGGAAGAGGTTTTTGGCGAACTGGCCAATCATGTAAAAGAAAAATTTTTAGTGCTGAACAAATCTGGCGGATACGACCTGGAATTAAAATATGAAACGCAGCAACAGGTAGAAGAGCATTTCGCAGGCCTGGAACAGCCTGATTTACCCGCAGTGGCGGGAGAAAATGCCTGCCAGGAAGAAAGACTGGAAAGACTGAAGCTTGGATTATTTGACCTTATCTCCAACGTGATATTGTTTGATAATGAAGAATCACAGGGGCAGGAGTTTCATTTTCGTATTTCCATAGAAAAAACATCTTCCTTCAGACACCTGATCCCGCATGTACAGGAAAAACTAAAAGAGCTTTACATTGATTATTTCTACCGTCGCCAGGATGATTTCTGGTATAAAGAAGCCATGAACAGGCTACCGCAATTAAAAGCAGCTACCAATATGCTGGTTTGTGGCGAAGACCTTGGCATGGTGCCGCATTGTGTACCGGATGTGATGCAAAAACTCGGAATACTCAGCCTGGAGATCCAGCGGATGCCAAAAGATCCGAAGAAAGAATTTTTCCATCCCAATGATGCGCCGTATATGTCGGTAATTACGCCATCCACGCATGATATGAGTACGATAAGAGGCTGGTGGGAAGAGAACAGTGAACGGACACAACTTTTTTACAACAAGGTTATGGGGCAGTGGGGAGATGCACCGCAATTCTGCGAAGCATGGATCAACCGTGCCATTGTTTTACAACATCTTTATTCACCGGCGATGTGGAGTATTTTTCAACTCCAGGATATCCTGGGCATGAGTGAAACATTACGCCGGGAAAATCCGCTGGAAGAAAGAATTAACAACCCGGCCAATACCAAACACTATTGGCAATACCGGATGCATATTCCAATAGAAGACCTCATCAAACAAAATGAATTTAATGAAGAGCTGAAGGGATATGTTGTGCATAGCGGAAGAGGTTAATGAAATAAAAAATAAGAAATGAAAAATGAAGAATGAAAAAGTCACTGCCTTTAATGGACTTTCTTATTTTTAATTTTTTTACATGAAAGTTCAATCCTGGACATACAATCTCAAATTCCGCCATCCCTTCACCATCTCCAAAGGAACCAAAACGCATCAGCCAACATTGATTGTTGAACTGGAACGTTTTGGCATTAAGGGCTATGGCGAAGCGCCATCCATTGCTTATTATAACATCCCTGTGGAAAAAATGGAAGAAGACCTGGAAGCAAAGAAAACCTTTGTGGAAAAATTTGCTTTTACAGAACCTGACCGCTACTGGCATTACCTGCATCATTTATTTCCGCAGAATCCCTTCCTCGTTTGCGCATTGGATATAGCCGTATGGGATATTTATGGAAAACTGAAAAAGAAAAAACTCTATGAACTCTGGAATGGCGACATTTCCAAAAATCCATTGACAGATTATACTATCGGTATTGATAGTATTGAAAAAATGGTAGCCAAGATGAAAGAAAAGCCCTGGCCCATCTATAAAATAAAAGTGGGGACAGCAGATGATATAGCGATTGTAAAAGCCTTGAGGGAAAACACCGATGCCACATTAAGAGTGGATGCAAATGCAGCATGGGATGTGGAAACAGCTATAAAATTAATTCCGCAATTAAAAGAACTGGGAGTGGAGTTTGTTGAACAGCCTTTAGCCAAAGACGATTGGGAGGGAATGAAAATTTTATACAATGAATCAGTTTTGCCATTATATGCTGATGAGTCCTGTGTATTTGAAACTGATGTAGAAAAATGTAAAGATCATTTTCATGGCATCAATATCAAACTCACCAAATGCAGCGGGATCACTCCGGCGCTCCGGATGATAAAAAAAGCAAGAGAGTTAGAATTGAAAATAATGATCGGCTGTATGAATGAATCCACCATCGGCTCAGCAGCCATTGCACATCTGTTACCATTTATTGATCATGTGGATATGGACGGGCCCTTATTGCTGGAAGAAGATGTTGCCACCGGCATTGAATATGATTTCGGTAAAATAATTTATCCGGATAGACCGGGCCTGGGCATTGAATACAAGGGCTTGTTTGAAAAATGAGAGTTTCCCGCATTGACAGGCAAAAAATTTAAAAAAACAGTAACTTTAGGTTGACGTGAACAAAGTCTGGGGGATATTTTTGTGCTGTCTCTGGCTAAATCCTGTAATTGGTCAGTTATCCCCGCCTGCGCTGCAATGGCAGAAACCGCTGGGTGGAACCCTTGGTGATTGGGGAGAAGATATTCAACTCACTCCCGACGGAGGTTTTATAACTGTAGGCACTGCTGCTTCAGGCGACTACGACGGAAATACCACCCCCTTCCACGGGATGAAAGATGTCTTTATCGTAAAATTTGATGCTGCCCTTGAACTGGAATGGAGAAAAAAATTGGGAGGTACATGGGATGATTTTGGAATTCAAATAAAGCCATTGGCAGGAGGTGGCTATATTGTTTTGGGATATACAGGGTCACCAAATAATGGTGATGTTTCTGGTGTTCATGGAAATCCTCTTATCGCTGTACCAAATGATATCTGGCTATTGAAGTTGGATAATGGAGGTAACCTGCTCTGGCAAAAATGCCTTGGAGGAACTGGTATTGATCTGCCGGGGTCTATTGAATTAACAAGCTCCGGTGGGTTTATTGTATCAGGTTATACTGCATCAAATGATGGGGATGTAAGCGGAAATCATGGCGGGGGAGATGTGTGGATCGTAGAATTGAATGAAACAGGAAATATACTATGGCAAAAATGTTATGGTGGTTCGGCAAAAGAAGGAACAGGTTTTATTAAGCCGGTGCCGGGTGGCGGGTATATTTTCACCGCCTATTCGAATTCAACAAACGGTGATGTAACTGCAAATAATCTTGAAGACATCTGGCTTATACGCATTGACCCGGTTGGCAATATTATCTGGCAAAAATGCTATGGCGGAAGTTCTCCAGAAGAGCCCTGCAATGTATTGTCAGTAACTGGCGGCTTTTGTGTGGGGGGAACTACCAGTTCCAGCGATTGGTCAATCAATAACCTGGGAGGAACTGATGGATGGATATTCAAAACCGATCTGAATGGGAACCTGCTTTGGCAACAGACCTATGGTGGCTTTTACGATGATAGAGGCAACGAGATCATCCAGGCTACTGACGGGGGATTTCTTATAGCTGGCGGGACCTATTCCGTCAATTGCTTCAATAACGGCGAAGAAGATTTCTGGATAGTAAAAACAGATAACGCTGGTAATTTGCGGTGGGAAAAAATGCTGGGTGGCACAAAAATAGATTATGCTACCGCCATCAGGGAAGCTCCTGGTGGCTCATTATTTGTAACAGGATATGAATTATCAGATGACCGGGATGTTATTGGTCATCGCACCAACAATTCAATCCCACCCCGAATCGCTAGTGATATGTGGGTAATCATACTTGGATTTACAGGTCCTGATCTGTCGGCTTCTGTAACCATTACTTCTTCACTCGACATTATTTGCGAAGGTAGGGATGTAGGGTTTAAAGCCACCCCTTCAAATGGCGGAACGAGTCCGGCTTTCTTCTGGTATGTAAATGGGGTTGAACAACCTGTTTATGTTGATACATTCACCAGCAGTACACTTCAGGACGGTGACAGGGTCATCTGCAAAATAATCAGTCAGCAACCCTGTATTGTTGACCAGGAAGTGCTATCAAACGAGATCATCATGCGCTGGTATCCCAATGGCAGGCCTTCCGGGTTTCTTCCACCGCAAATAACAAAATGCGTGAACCTCTATGAAAAAATAACTCCCACGATGACTTTTGCAAATTATTTATGGAGTAACGGAACAACCGCAGCAACTCTTACCATAGTCAACCCGGGTGATTACTGGCTGGAAGTAACAGATATTACCGGTTGCAAAGGAAGAGAATATACTTCTGTTTCAACAAAAAGCTGTATGCATGGTGTATTCATGCCCACGGCATTCACGCCGAATAACGATGGAAAAAATGATGTTTTCAAACCAATGGTTGACGGAAAATTAGTGCAGTACCGTTTCACCATTTATGACAGGTGGGGCCAGCTCGTTCTGCAAACAACAGACCCTGAAAAAGGATGGAATGGAAAACGTGGTTGGATTGACCAGGATACCAATATATATGTCTGGGTCTGCACTTATCAATTTGCCGGCGAAGCGGTTAAAACAGAAAAAGGAACGTTTTTGCTGATAAGATAGTTCTCCATATCCAGGATTAATAAAAAATAAGAAATAAATAATTAATAATAAGAAGGTAATGGCAAACTACTTTCTACTTTACTTTTTTATTCTTTATTTCTTATTCTAGGCTACCATATCCTCACTCTTAAACTATCCGCCCGGTACATCTTATCGCCTTCCTTTATATTAAATGTCGTGAAAAATTCATCCACATCCACAAAAGGTCCGTTCACCCGGTACTTAGCAGGTGAGTGAACATCAGTAAGCAAACGGCTGCGAAGATTTTCTTCCCGTATATGACCCAACCAGCCCAATGCATAGCCACAGAAATAACGTTGCATGGGTGTGAGGCCAGCTATAGATTTATTCTCTTTATACTGTTCGGTTTTTTTGAATGCTTCAATACCAAGCAGGATGCCACCGAGATCGGCAATATTTTCTCCTGTTGTTGCCTTGCCATTTATATGATAACCGGGTAATGGTTCGTATTCATCGAACTGTTTGATGATTACTTCTGCTCTTTTCTTAAATTCTTCCTCATCGGTTTTTGCCCACCAGCTTACGAGATTTCCTTTTGCATCATACTGGCGGCCTTCATCATCAAATCCATGCGTGATCTCATGACCTATCGTGGAAGCGCCGGCATAACCATACACAGTGGCATCATCCAGTTCTTCGTCACGGTAACCCGGCACGGTAAAAATACCTGCCGGCAAAACAATTTCATTGTTAGATGAATTGTAATAAGCATTATAGGTTTGCGGAAACATATCCCACTCATCCCTGTCCACCGGTTTGCCCAATTTATTCATCTGGTAATTGTGCCACCAGGTATTGGCGCTGGCCATGTTTTGGAAATTGCTTTCCCTCCCGATCTCCATCGTACTGAAATCTTTCCATTTTTCCGGGTATCCCACTTTCCTTTTCATAGCGGCTAATTTTACATAAGCTTTTTGTTTGGTGCTGTCACTCATCCAGCTCAGTGTAATGATTCGGTCTTTCAACGCTTCCCGGATGGCTTCCACCATATCCTCATAACGCTTTTTGGCTTTTTCATTGAAAAACTCTTTAACATACAATTGACCCATCATTTCACCCATAACATTTTCTGAACTCTGAATAGACCTTTTCCATCTTGGCCTTCTTACTTTGGCACCACTGAATAGTTTATTGAAATCAAAAGCAGCAAGACCAAATTTGTCAGGAAGGGCAGCAGCAAAATCGCTGATGAGATTGAATTTTACATAACTCTTCCAGTCCGAAATGGGAACAGTTTTTAAAACATTGTCCAGCGCTTTAAAAAAATCTGGTTGACCAACAATGACCGAATCAATACTTTTTACTCCACTGCTTCTAAGATAATTAGACCAATCTATTTCTGCATTCATTTTCCCAAGATCAGCAATCGCCATTTTGTTGTAATTAGTGTAAGGGTCACGAAGGTCTTCCAGCTTGCGGCTGGCTTGTGCAAGCTTGGTTTCCAGTGCAAGAATATTTTTTGCAGCGGTATTTGCAGTACCGGCATCTTCGCCAGCCATTGTCAGCATACCGGTTATATATTCTACATATTTATTGCGGATATTATTGGTAGTGCTGTCATTTTTAAAATAATATTCTCTTTCCGGCAAGCCGATACCTCCCTGCCAGAGTTTGTATGTCATCACATCACTGTTCTTATCATCCTGTGTAACAAAATCACTGAAGAGGGTAGAGGACCCGATTTTTTTTAAATCAGCAACTGTTGAAACCAGGCTTTTTACATCGCTGATAGCATTTACTTTGTCTAACCAGGGCTGTAAAGGTTTTACTCCATCCGCTTCTATTTTAGCGCTGTCCATGGCCATGGTCCAGAAGTCACCTATTTTCTGTTCAGGACTTCCCTTTGCTGCATTGGATTCAGCAGCTTTTTCTGAAATTTCACGGAGTCGCTTCAGGTTTTCTTCAATAACAAGATTGCCGATACCCCAGGCAGACTGCTCGGCAGGTATGGGGTTTTTATTTATCCAGCCGCCGTTGGCATATTGGAAAAAATCCTCACCGGGACTTACCGTTGTATCCAGGTTTACAGCCAGGACATCTGCTTTTTGAGAGCCGGTCTTTGATTTACTTTTACAGGAAACGATCGAGATGCTGATGACTGATAAGGCCAGTACAGGAAAAATTAAACGCATGGTATTGTTTTTAATAAGTTTTAAAAGTAAGTAAATCAGCGAGTAGGCAGAAAAATAATTGATAATCGGAGAAATGCCGGAAAAAAGCATCCAGGTTTTGTGTAAAAAAGTCTTTCTCGTTATCTTACAGGTGACATTCATCTCTTCCATCACCAAATACTTAATATATGCGACTATCTGCTGTACTACTCGCCATGGTGGTTGTTCTTGCATCCTGTTCGTCCACAAAAAAAACAAGCGGCAAATTAACGCCTCCAACTGCTACCAGTTCTGAAGCAAGCAGTTCCGCAAATGACGGTTCAAGTTATGAGAAAGCGATCGTCATCGACAAAACAAATGAATCGGAGGGGGTTGCCGCAGAGTATAAATGGCTCAGGGAAAATTATCCTGAATATATGGTAACAGGGCAGAGTTTACAGCAAAACAATAAGAAAAGGTACGATGTGATCCATACAAAAGCCAAAGACGGGACCAAACGTGATTTCTATTTTGACATCACAAAATTTTTTGGAAAATTCTGACATGAACAGGACTTTTATTTTCTCAACCTTTAATTAGGCATTGCGTAGTTACCTTTGAATGAATGGCATTTAAAAATCAGCAACATTTTATTGAGGCACTGGAAAAATCCGGTGAATTGGTGCGCATAAAAACCTATGTGAATCCCAAACTGGAAATGGCGGAAATAACCGACCGGATGAGCAAGCAACCGGGAGGAGGTAAAGCATTGTTGTTTGAAAATAACGGCTATGATTTCCCGGTCCTGATGAATGCTTATGGAAGTGAGAAAAGAATGTGCATGGCCCTGGGCGTAGATCATCTTGATGATGTGGCAAAGGAGATCGAAACTCTGTTTCGATTATTATCTGCCCCAAAAGAAGGTATCATTGATAAACTAAAACTACTTCCCAAACTAAGCCAGTTTGCAAGTTGGATGCCGAAAGTAAAAAGTGGAAGGGGAGAGTGTCAACAAATTGTAATGACTGATAATCCCCTCCCTTCGGGAGGGGATTGGGGTGGGCCTCCTGACATTACCAAACTTCCTGTTATTACCTGCTGGCCAAAAGATGGCGGGCCATTTGTGACATTACCCATTATTCATACAAAAGATCCCAATACTAATTCCCGCAATGTTGGCATGTATCGTATGCAGGTGTTCGGGCCAACACTTACAGGTATGCACTGGCACAAGCATAAGGTTTCGGCCAAACATTTTAATGAATACAAAAAACTGAATAAGCGGATGCCAATTGCCGTTGCTCTCGGCGGTGACCCGGTTTATGCTTATTCTGCAACAGCGCCGCTGCCGGAAAATGTAGATGAATACATGCTGGCTGGTTTTCTGAGAAAGAAAAAAGTGGAACTGGTAAAATGTATCTCACAGCCGGATGTGGAAGTTCCAGCTGATGCTGATTTTATTATTGAAGGATATGTTGATAACGATGATGAATTGATCTGGGATGGGCCGTTTGGTTATCA
>CAZGGQ010000046.1:23525-37798 GCA_964525285.1 uncultured Chitinophaga sp. | reverse complement strand
CCGCCACCTTTGTAGCCGCCACCACCGCCGCCACCGAAGCCGCTTCTTTTCTTGAAGCCGCCGCCGCCGCTGCCGCCACCTTCCGGTTTCGGACGGCTTTCGTTAACTACGATGTTACGACCGTCAACTTCAGAACCATTCAAAGCGGCAATAGCTGCCTGTGCCTGGTCATCGTTGGCCATTTCCACAAAACCAAAGCCTTTGCTTCGGCCAGTGAATTTGTCGGTAACAATTTTTGCTGATACTACTTCGCCATGTGTGGCAAAAAGGTTGGACAGGTCCTGATCTTTCAGGTTCCAACTGAGGTTTCCTACGTAAATGTTCATTTTTGAGAGGTTTTAAAAAAAATAAAAGTGTCAACAGTAAACAGTAACCTATGAACATTCTACGGTTTTTCGAATCGTTCAGGACTTGTGAAACTGAAAGAGCACCAAATGCAAGACAAAATAACGGATTTTTCCCGGACATTTTGCCAAATTATTCAGGAGGCTATCAGGAGCGGGCCTAACAGACTGGTTTTTAAGGGGAAGCAGGAGAACTGGCATAAAAAAAGTCCTCTTTTGAAGGACTATAATATAGTGCATGTTTTCAGACCAAATTATTCTGACACTACTTCAAATTCAACCTCAATGCTGTGACCATTACCGAATTCGATACTGGCTTTGTAGGTACCAAGTTCTTTCACTTCATCAATGATCTGAATTTTCCTGCGATCAATTTCATAACCTCTTTGCTCACGAATTGCACGGCTGATCTGCAAGGATGTAACGCTACCGAAAATTTTTCCGCTGGTACCGGTTTTAGCACCAAGTTTCAACGGGGCTTCTTTCAATTTCTCGATTACGCTGTTGACTTCAGCCAGCATTTTATCTTCTTTCTTCTTCACCTGCTTCATTCTTTCTTCCAGTTGCTTTCTGTTGCTGGGGCTGTTCTCAACAGCCAGTTGACGCGGCAATAAATAATTACGGGCATAGCCGTTTTTTACTTTTACCACTTCGTTCCGGGCGCCAAGATTATCTACGTCTTGAATTAATATTATTTCCATGTTGTTTAGCTTTTTGCTTTCAGCTCCGGCTATTAGCTAATGGCTAACAGCTAACGGCTAACAGCTTACTTTAAAAGATCTGTTACGTAAGGCAACAATGCCATCTGCCTTGCTTTTTTCACTGCATCAGAAACTTTGCGCTGATACTTCAGGCTGTTTCCGGAAAGGCGGCGTGGCAACAGTTTGCCCTGCTCGTTCAGAAATTTTTTAAGAAACTCCACATCTTTATAATCGATATAGCGGATCTTGTATTTCTTAAAGCGACAGAATTTCTTAACCCGTTTATCGCTTTTAATAGCGGTGAGGTATTTTATTTCATTTTTTGCCATAGCTTATACCTCCACTAATTTTTCGGTTCCTGTTTTAGCGCCACTTTTCTTTCTTGCATTGTACACGACGGCGTATTTATCGAGTTTAGTGCAGAGTTGACGAAGTACTGACTCGTCACGAAGCATTTGAATTTTCAGTTTTTCAATGAATTCAGGTGCGGCTGTAAATTCCATCACCCAGTACAATCCCGTTGTTTTTTTCTGGATCGGGTAGGCCAGTGATTTCAGTCCCCAGGGATTTTCAGCTACGATAGAGCCACCGGCATCGGTAACCAGCTTCGCATATTTTTTTTGCTCAGCTTTGAACTCATCGTCACTTAAAACCGGGGTAAAAATCACCATCAATTCGTAATTGTTCATTTTACCTGTTTTATCCGCCGAAGCTTTATGCGAAGGCGGATTGTTTTCGATTTTCCCACTGGACATCAGCCGGTCTAACCCGTTACTGAAGAATCTGCGAATACAGATTTGGGGCGGCAAAGATAGGGGATTGAGGGCAGAAGCAAAAGGATGTTTAAGAAGAAATTTTGGCTGTCTTTTCCGTAGTTATTACAGCTCAAACCGTTGATTTTAAAAGAGAAAATACTTAAAACCCTTTTTTCGCCGGTTCAATTTTTTTCAGAAAAACAATATAGGTCGGAAAATGGTCGCTATAACCACCCCGGTAAAAATTGCCATCCCAGGTCCGCATCGGGTAGCCCTTGTATCTGCCTTTATTTTCCACCAGGTATTCTTTAAAGAAAATGTGTTGCTGGAAAAAGAATAAACCATCCTGGTCTTTATTCAACCAGGGATATGAAATAATGATCTGGTCAAACAAACCCCAGGCATCCTGGTAGGCCAATGTGCCATAACCTTTCTTATATAGTTCTGTCCACGGATTATACAACCCGGCTTTTACTACATCAGCTTGTTTGGGTTTTGCACCCAATATTTCAGCCACACTCTCATTAACAGGGTCATCATTCAGATCACCCATGATGATGATCTTGGCGCCAGGTTCTATTTTGGCTATGGAGTCAATATGGTTTTTACAAACCTGCGCAGCTGCATTTCGGCCCGGGGCGCTTCTTTTTTCACCACCACTGCGGCTGGGCCAGTGATTAACATAAACATGAACGGTTTCTCCGTCTAATTTTCCCCTTACCCATAAAACATCCCGGGTATAGTAAGCATCTTTTGAGCCACCGGGTAATTGTACATACAGTTTATCACTTGCCTCCACCGTAAAATATTTTGGATTATACAGAAGCCCTACATCAATACCACGAATATCTTTTGAATCGTAATGGACTATTTTATAACCTCTTTCTTTAATAAGTTTATGTTTAACAAGGTCGTTCAGCACCGTGTCGTTCTCTACCTCTGCCACACCCAGTATAGCAGGGCCATCAGCATTCATTTCTGTGCCTATTTCTGAAATAACGGTGGCCAGTTTATTCAGTTTGTCAAAATAAATGGAGCCGTTATAATTACGGGGCCCATTTGGCAGAAACTCTTCATCATTGATCATGCTGTTATCCAATGTATCAAACAGGTTTTCCAGGTTATAAAAACTGATAATGACGGGTTTATAATCTTTTTTCTGTGCAAAAACAGAGCAAGAGCAAACCATTAACAGGCATATTACGATAGCTTTTTTCATATTAATGAAAACAAATAAGGGACAAACATACATAAACAAAGGACGCAGGCAATACCCTGATGGATGGGCAGCATTAAGAAAATATTATCCACGCCATTTGCGGGACAGGTGTGTCTATCTATTTTTGGTGCGATACCTATAACAACATTACTTTTGCCCCTTTGCCAAAAAAAATTAACATGCTTAAAACGAGATTGTTGCTCTTGCTGTTTTTGTGTGCCGGAACTGCTGCCATGGCACAGGTTGATTCAACCGCTAAAAAAGACACTTCCATCATTGAAGACGTAAAACAGGGAGTACTGGATAATATCCCTACTGTTTCTCTGGATGAGAATGACCTCGGCGATGGCGGAAGCCAGAGTACTTCCTCGCTGTTAACGGCGGGAAGAGACCCTTTTTATTCTGCGGCCTCTTTTAATTTCAGCGCTGTTCGTTTCAAGATCCGTGGTTATGATAATGACCTGTTCAGTACATATATGAATGGCATTCCGATGGATAACCTTGATAACGGATTTACTCCTTTTGGCTTGTGGGGGGGATTGAATGATGTAATGCGAAACAGGGATATATCCTGGGGTTTGCGGTACAATACATTTGCCTTTGGTGATATTGGCAGCAATACCAATATTGATTCCCGGGCCAGCCGGCAACGGGTACAAACAAGTTTTAGCTACGCATCTTCCAACAGGAATTATAATAACCGGCTCATGATAACTCATTCAACCGGGTTAAGTAAAAAGGGATGGGCTTTTACAGTTAGTGGCAGCCGCCGTTGGGCCGGCGAAGGCTATGTTCCCGGAACTTATTACGATGGCTGGGGTTATTTTGCTGCTGTTGATAAACGAATCGGTCAAAATCATTTGCTTTCCCTTACCGTATTTGGCGCACCTACTGAAAATGGAAGACAAGGCGCAACCGTACAGGAAATGATTGACCTGGCGGGCACCAACTATTATAATCCCAACTGGGGTTATCAGAACGGAGTAAAAAGAAATGCAAGTATCGCCAGGAGTCATCAGCCGGTGATCATCCTGACGCACGACTTCAGATTAAATAACAATACCACTATTACAACAGCCGCCGGTTATTCTTTTGGCAACAGAAGTATAACGGCCCTTGATTGGTATAATGCCGCAGACCCAAGACCGGATTATTATCGTTACTTACCCAGCTACACGTCTATCTGGGCCAGCGCTCCTGACCCGGTTCAGGGACAGATCCTGTACGATGCCATGAAAAGCGATATTAATTTGAGACAGATCAACTGGCAGAATCTTTATAATGTTAACAGGGCCAGCTACGCCACGATTACAGATGCCAATGGTATTGCGGGAAATAATGTAAGCGGTCTTCGTTCACGGTATATCATTGAAGAAAGAATAATCAACACCCGGCGTATTAATGCCAATTCTGTTATCAATACCAAGTTTGGAGAAAATATTGATTTTACTGCCGGGGCTTCTTACCAGATTCAGAATAATCATTACTTTAAAAAAGTGGATGATCTTCTTGGCGGTGAATTTTATGTGAATGTGAACCAGTTTGCAGAAAGAGATTATCCTGTTGATAATATTGCCAACCAGTTTGATGTAGATAAGCCCAACCGCATCCTTTACAAGGGTGATAAATTCGGTTATGATTATAATATCAATATAAATAAAGCGGCAGCATGGGCACAAGGCGTTTTCAAATTCAGCAAAGTAGATTTCTTCCTGGCCGGTACAATTTCCCTTACCAAATTTTACAGGGATGGAAAAGCAAGAAATGGTCTTTTCCCCAACGACTCCTATGGGAAGGGTACTGTAAATGAGTTTACCAATTATGGCGGAAAGGGCGGTGTCACTTATAAAATAGATGGCCGTAATTATATTTATGCCAATGGCTCCTACCAGACAAGGGCTCCTTACTTTGAAAATGTTTATGTGTCACCCCGTACACGGAATGCTCAGCAGGATAATATTAAAAGTGAAACCATACAAACAGGAGAGGCAGGATATATTATGAATGCACCTAAATTCAAGATCAGGTTGGGGGGATATTATACTCGTTTTATGGATGGCTTGGACGTAATGTCATTCTACCATGATGAAAAACAGAATTTTGTAAACTATGCGATCAGTGGCATTGATAAATTGCATTTTGGCGGCGAATTTGGCATTGAAGCAAGAGTATCATCAACCATCACAGTAAATGCGGCGGCGGCAGTAGGCCGTTATTATTATGACAGCAGACAAAAAGCTGTTATTACAGTTGACAACAGCGCATCTGTATTAGGCCAGCAGATCATTTATGCTGAGAATTTCAGGATTCCCTCTACGCCGATGGAAGCATACAGTTTGGGCCTCAATTATCGCTCACCTAAATTCTGGTTTATCAGTCTTACGGGGAACTATTTTGATAAGTCCTATTTAAGTTTTAATCCACTAAGGCGTACGTATGATGCATTGAAATTTGTGACACCCGGTACAGCAGGTTATAGCCAGATATTTGACCAGACAAAATTTGATGCAAAGTACACTGTGGATTTCTTTGGCGGTTATTCCTGGAAATTACCGACTGCTTATGAGATTAATCATAAACCAACCTTCCTTGTCTTTAATGTGGGTGTAAATAATATCCTGAACAATAAAAACATTGTAACAGGTGGGTTTGAGCAGTTGCGGTTTGTTCAGCAGGAAGTACTCACTGACCCAATAAGTGTAGGTAAGTTTCCCGCAAAATTGTATTACGCTTATGGAATAAATTTTTTCAGTAGTGTAACACTCAGGTTTTAAAAAATAGTTAATAGCTATAAAAAATAAACTTATGTATTTCAAAAAATTAAAATGGTCACCGCTGGCGGCAATAATTTTTGCTATAGTGAGTATCTTGACGATCTCCTGTGACAAACAACCCGTTGGACCTACAGGACCCGATCCGGTTGGTCCGGCGGCACCCGGTCAGTATATCAGTCTTACTGATTTCAGGGCATTATACCCGGGCTCCGGTAATTACACGATTCCTAACGGGACTAAAAAATTCCGTGCGGCTGTTATTTCCAACAGCGCCAATGAAGCTACGGGGAATTTCAGATTACAGGATGAAAGTGGCTCCGGGATCCGTTTATATGCAGCAATAGGATCACCTGTTTATTCACTCGGAAGTGTATTGGAAGTGGATCCAACAGGAGGCGGTGTTTTAGAATTATATAATGGGGATCTTGAATTAAAAAGTGTGCCGCAGGCAAAAGTGGTACTTCAAGCAGGAACTATTACTGTTACTTCCCGTAGTGCAACCATAGCACAGGTAATTGCCAATAAAGATGCATGGGCGTCTTCACTTGTAAAGATCAGTAACCTGACTTCTATAACACAGGGCTCAACTAACGGTACAGGTACTAACTATACCCTTACCGACGCATCAGGTTCGATTACTATGTTTGTCCGGACTGCATCCGGTATTACCGTTAATACCAGTGGCAGCACTATTACAGGGTATATAACAATTTATAATTCGGCAGCCGAATTTGTTATCAGAAGTGCTGCAGATATTCAATAATTAATTCAGATCACCTTAGTTGAAAAATAGTATTATGCAAATGAGTTTTAGAAATAATTGGTTTAACACAGCAACGCTGGTTATTACCACCTGCCTGGTCATGGCATCCTGTCAGAAAAAATTTACGGATCCGCCGTTGCTTGGCAATCCTGATATTGTCGCTAATATTACTATTAAGGATATTAAAGCAAGATATACTTCCGGGGCGCCTGTAGCCATTACAGATGATGCAGTGATCGAAGGAATAGTTTCCTGTGATGATAAAAGCGGAAATTATTATCAGCAGATTGCTATACAGGATGCAACCGGAGGCGTGTTACTTCGCCTTGGCACATTTAATTTATTCAATAATTACCCCGTTGGCCGCAAAATATTTGTAAAATTAAAAGGCTTGTATTTAGGTCAATACAGTGGCACTTTGCAATTTGGCGGTGGAATTGATTCAGGGTATATCAACCAGGGCGGTGTAACATTATTGGCGGCTAACCTGATAGATCAGCATGTGATCAAAGGGCCACTAAATCAACCACTGGTTCCGCAGGTAGTAACGGTGTCCCAGTTATCAACCAGCATACAGGACAAATATGTCAGCACATTGATCAAGCTGGAGGGCTTTGAATTTGCTTCTGGCGAATTAGGTAAAAATTATGCTGACGATAACCAGTCTGGCAACAGGTTCATCCAGGGTTGCACCTCTCCAACCACCAATAAGATCACATTACGAACAAGTAACTATTGCAATTTTGCAACCCTGCCTGTGGCACAGGGTAATGGTGATATCATTGGTGTATATTCCTTCTTTGGTTCTACCAAGCAATTTACTATCCGTGATACAACAGATGTAAGATTTTATAGCCCCCGTTGCCCAACAGCTGCGGGTAATGGAAGCATTAACCTGGGAACTACTTCTCCATTCAATATCAACTTTGATAATATAGCAACCAGCAGCCTGCCCACAGGAGTTTATGTAAAACAGGATGCAAACAGTCTTGATCTCGGCAATGAAGGCACTGTATATAATGGAAATTTTAATACCGGCACAGCATGGAACCAGACAAGTCTTGGGTTTAAAAATTACGCATCTGCTACCGGGCTTACTTCTTCTGCTTCAAGCACAACACAAAATGCTTCTACCAACAGGGCATTAGGCTTCAGACAAACCAGTGCCGCAGGATCAGGTGGTGATCCGGGGGCTGCCTTTGCTTTTCAACTTGCCAATACAACCGGCAAAACAAACCTGCAATTGGAATTCAAATTGCAATCTTTGGATGGGATCACCTTAGCCAGAACAACAACCTGGCGGGTGGATTATGGTATTGGACTCAGCCCTTCTGCTTTTTCAACTATTACAACAAGCCCGGCCAGTTTAACAATCACCAATGGCATATTTTCAAACACAACGGTAACAGTAAATTTTGGCAGCGCTTTAAATAATATCAGCCAGCCGATATGGGTCAGGGTGGTTACGCTGAGCAGCACTAGTGGGAGTGGCAACAGGCCATCAACCGCCGTGGATGATGTAAAATTTTCGTGGAATTAAAATATTTATCAGCTGTGCTCAACGCATCACTGATTTTTTGTTGAATTATTTTTTTTAATAAACAGAGTATGAAAAAGTTTTCCTTTCTTATTTGTTTAAGTCTTGTTTTGATAAATAGCCGGGCGCAGTTAATGTATGAGCCTTTTAATTATACCCCGGATCCCGTTAATGGAATCTACACGCAAAGTGCCGGGGCATGGGTCAGAATAAATACCGGTGACTCGATTCTCGTGACAAGCTCAAGTCTCTCATATCCCGGTCTTCCGGCTTCAACAGGTAATAAAGTTGCATATGATGGAACAGGAAGTGATAATTACCGGGTTTTTGGAACACCGGTTACAACCGGCAGTACCTTTTATTCGTTTATTTTAAATGTATCTGCATTAGGAGGATTGACCATCACCGGGGGATATTTTACCACTTTAGTTCAAACGGGTTCCACTTCTGCATTTGGCGGGGCAGTATGGACAAGGTTAAGTACAACACCCGGAAAATACAATGTGGGTGTTTCAACAAGGAGTAATTCAGCAGTTAGCTGGGTAGCAACTGATCTTGATCCCGCCACCTCTTACTTTGTTGTCGCTACTTATGATATCATTGCAGGTGCGGGTAACGATGTGGCACGGCTATGGTTAAACACCCCTGCAATCGGAGGAAGTGAACCAGCTCCGGATGTTACTGCAATTGCAGGAACCGATTTGAGCGCTGCCGGAGTAGAAAGGGTTTTAATAAGACAGGATAATGCAACTAACACGCCTTTTATTCAATTTGATGAATTGAGGGTTGGTACGACCTGGTCTTCTGTAACTCCGGGTGGCGCTGTTCCAACATTGAGCATCTCTTCACCACTAGCTTCATTTGGAAATGTTTGTATCAACACAACGGCAGGCCCTAATTCATTTACCATATCCGGATCAAATCTTACTGCGGCTAATGTTACTGTTGCAGCACTAACAGCTTATACTTATTCCACCACAGCAGGCGGAACCTATACAACTACTTTAAATCTTACACAACCGGGTGGAACTTATACTCAGCCAATATTTGTAAAATTTGACCCGGTAGCAGTGCAATCCTATAATGGCAATATTGTTGTTGCCGGAGGTGGGGCAGCTGCTTCTGTCAATGCAGCAGCATCCGGGGCAGGAGTTAACAGCATGCCAACTGTAACAACCGGCGGGGCCAGTGCCATCACACAAACCACGGCTACCTGCGATGGAACCATTACGAATACCGGTTGCACGGCTATTACAGCTTATGGTATCGAATATAGTACCACTAACGGATTTCCCAACGGCACAGGAACACCGGTGGCATCTTCAAATCTGGCCGGAGGTAATTTCAGTTCCAATCTTACGGGCCTGATATCTTCTACTGTTTATTATTATCATGCGTATGCTACTAATGCCGGAGGTACAGCCTATGGTTCACAACAAACTTTTACTACGGCAACTCCAAACCCAACTATTAATGTAACCGCCCTTACTGCATTTGGGAATGTATGTATCAATACAACAGCAGGTCCTAATTCATTTACTATATCAGGCGCCAACCTCACTACAGCTAATGTGACTGTTGCTGCATTAACTGGTTTTACTTATTCTACCACTGCGGGGGGTACTTATACAACTAGTTTAAGCCTTGCCCAACCGGGCGGTACATATACACAGCAGATATTTGTGAGATTCACTCCGACGGCTGTGCAATCTTATAATGGAAATATTGCAGTTGCCGGTGCTGGTGTTGCCGCACCTGTGAATGTAGCCGCATCCGGCGCAGGTGTTAACTCTGTTCCATCTGTTACTACGGGGGCAGCAAGTGCTATTACGCAAACAACTGCAACAGCTGCCGGAACAATAACAGCTAATGGTTGCACTGCCATTACAGCCTATGGTATCGAATACAGCACTACCAATGGATTCCCGAATGGAAGCGGAACACAGGTTGCATCCACAAACCTTTCAGGCGGTAATTTCTCATCAGCGTTAAGTGGGTTAATTTCAAATACAAATTACTATTATAAAGCCTATGCCACCAATGCTGGCGGAACCGGCTATGGAGCCCAGCAATCCTTTACAACCTTACCCCCGGTGCTGACGGCAACGGCTCTTACGCCATTTGGCACAGCCTGTATCAATACAACAGCCGGTCCTAATTCGTTTACAATTACAGGTGTTGGTCTTTCAACTGCTAATGTTTCAGCAGGGCCATTAGCAGGATTTACATTTGCTACCACATCTGGTGGAACCTACACAGCTTCATTAAGCATTGCACAACCGGGTGGCGCTTTTTCACAACAGGTATTTGTAAAATTCAGCCCGTTAGCTGTACAATCTTATAATGGAAATATTCCTGTTGGCGGAGGCGGTGCTGCTTCCATCAATGTTGCTGCTGCAGCTGATGGGGTTAATACACTGGCAACGGTAATAACGGGAGCGGCAAGTAACCTGACTAATCACAGCGGCACGCTGGCAGGTTCAATACCGGCAAACGGCTGCTCAAATGTTACTGCCTATGGCATTGAGTTCAGTGGTATCAATGGATTTGCAAATGGCAACGGGACAAAAGTATCATCTACTAATCTATCCGGCAGTAATTTTTCATCTTCCATGACGGGACTGGTACAGGGCGCAACTTATTATTATAAAGCCTATGCTGTTAATAACGGAGGAACATCTTACGGTCTTCAGCAATCATTCACGGTTCCTTCCATTGCCGATGGATTTACATTGTATCCTGTTCCTGCAGACAGGGGAACGGAGATGAGAGTGACCATGAATAATATTACTCCCGGTTATTATGGCCTGTTGTTCTTTAATAGCGATGGAAAATTAGTTTATCAATGGAATATGAACATCCAGGTAAACTTTATCAACCAAACCTTTACCATCCCAGGTCACCTTCCGGTTGGTATTTACAGGGTGCAATTGGTCAATTACCATCAAATACTTTCAACCAGAAATGTTTTGATCCTGTAAACAGTTAATAAAGAAAGTAAAAAAGAAAGCCATGAATTATTCGTGGCTTTTTTTATGGTGATTTTTTAGAAGCGAACCAATTTTACGGCTGTTTTAAATTGTTTTGTTTCCACATGCAGGAAATAAATTCCTTTAGCCATTGGCGGAAATGAGGGTTGAACAATTGATCCAGCTGAAATAAATCCATAAGACCAGGTATTCAAAACTTGTCCTTCCATATTAACCAGCCTGAGTTGAACATTAGATAATGTTTTAGCAGCAGTGATATAAATGTTTTGTGAAAATGGATTGGGATAAACTTTAATACCCAGTTCATTTGCCGTTACATTTGGCACACTTGTAATGATACCCGCAAGACTATATTTTGAAAAAACCGGGTAGTGATCTGATGTATTGTGGGCAGTAACATAATCAGGAACCACAGAAGTAACATCGGTTCTTACCTGTGCAGAATTAAGCACATAATAAGCTTCCACCTCGTTGGAGATAATATGGTTGTCAATAACGTTGGGAAAATTGATCATGCTGGTTTGTCCGGCTGCGCCCAGCGGAAGTGTAATTGATTTATAATGGTCCGAATCAGTACTATCGCTTACTATGGGTAAATATGATGAAGTGGGGCTGCCTGTATAAATGCTGTTGTGAAGGGCATCATTAAAATCGCCGATAATAAAATTATTAGTTGTACTGAATTGTGCATCCAGGGTATCTTTTAGTTCCTGTGCGCCGCCTAATCTCTTATTAAAATCATCAAGGGTGCTGCCGGCTTTGGCATGAAGAACAATAAAATTTACATTTTTGCTGATGCCATTAATAGTAGCAGTAGCGGAAAACATAAAGGGAAAACGGCCACTTGCAAAATTTGTATTGGCAGTAGCACTGTTTCTCATCAGGCCACGGGTAGTAATATTGGAAAAAATTGATTTACGATAAATAAATGCCTGTTTTTGTCCGTTTAACCAGGCGCCGCCTGATGGGGAAGTGGCCTGTGTGCAATAAGGGGCAATCACATATCCAAATTCAGTATTTCCGAGTGAATCGACCAGTCTTCTGAACCGCATCGTATCTACGATCTCTACCATTCCATAGAGGTCTGCATCCAGCCAACGCATAATTTTTTTTGTATTAGCTTCCTGCAGGTCATCATTGGCAGGGCCATTGGAAGGGGAGCCAAACCATTCAACATTCCAGCCAACCACATCGAGAGTATTAACGCTGCTTTGTGCAATAAGTTTGCCCGCTGTACAGATTATCAGAATAAATAAAAGGGAGGGTAAAATTTTTTTCATGTTCCTGTTTTCGGATAACAAATGTAGTATAAACTTATTTGGAAGAAAGCCGGAAGTCAATCATCCGGAGCTGTAATGATTTTTGATCCTGCCATTCATTTTCATCTATTTTAAAAACTACATCTACCGGTTGCTTCTGTTGCAGCAAATGAAATTTTTCAGCCATGCCAAATCCGATGCCGGTAAATGTTGTATTATCCTGCTTCAATGAAAAACGGATATGTTGTTCTTTTACAATTTTTGACCAGCCGGTATCCTTTACATTTTTGGCAATGAAAACAGGACGAAGATTTTCCGGTCCGAATGGTTCCATCTGGCAAAGGATATCATAGAAAGATTGTTTAATATCTTTCAATGATATTTCAGCATCAATTACAATTTCAGGAATTAATAATTCAGGAGTAATAGTGGCAGCAACAACTTCTTCAAATTTATTTCTGAAAGCATCTACCTGATCTGTTTCCAATGTCATTCCTGCTGCGGCAAAATGACCTCCATAACCTAAGAGATGTTCACGACAAGCATGAATGGCTTCATACAAATTAAATCCGGGAACACTTCTGGCACTGCCTGCTGCAAACTCACCGGATTGGGTAAGTACAACGGTTGGCCGGTAATAATGTTCAATTAATCTTGAAGCGACGATTCCTACCACGCCTTTATGCCAGTGCGGTTGAAAGACAACAGTTGATTTGCGGTTGATCCATTCTTTGTTTTCTCCAATTAATGCAAGGGCTTCTTCTGTTATGCTGCTGTCGGCCTCTTTCCGGTCCGTGTTATCACTGTGCAGCATTTCGGCAAAGTGCAATGCTTCCTCATAGGTTTCGGAGATAAACATCTGCACAGCTTTTTTTGCGTCATCCATTCTTCCGGCTGCGTTTACCCGTGGGGCAATCATAAAAACGAGATTGCTGATATGCAATTCGTTTATCAGCTTACTGAGTTGCACAAGGGCTTTGATGCCATAATTGGGTTTTTCATTCGCTTTTTTCAAACCATGAAATGCAAGGATCCTGTTTTCTCCTGTCATGGGTACAATATCAGCTGCAATGGCTGTGGCTAATAAATCAAGATTTTCAAAAAGAAATTCATCCGGCAAATTCAGTTTATCAGCAAGGGCTGTCATCAGTTTAAATCCAACTCCGCAACCGCATAATTCTTTGTAAGGATAGTTACAGTCGGTTTGTTTTGGATTAAGAATGGCAATGGCTGGAGGTAATATTTTATCAGGCAGATGATGATCGCAAACGATAAAATCTATGCCAATATTTTTTGCATAAGCAATCAGGTCAGCGGATTTAATCCCACAGTCAAGCGAAATGACCAGGGTGAATCCGTTTTCTTTTGCAAAATCAATCCCCGCCTTGCTTACGCCATATCCTTCACGATAACGATGCGGAATGTAAAAATCAAGATGGGAATGAATTTTTTTCAGGAACTGGTACATGCTGGCTACTGAAGTAGTTCCATCCACATCATAATCGCCAAACACCAAAATTTTTTCTTCATTACTAATGGCAGAAATAATTCTTTCAACAGCCTTGTCCATGTCTTTCATCAGCCATGGGCTGTGCAGGTCCGTTAGTTGCGGACGAAAAAAATCTTTGGCCTTGTCATAAGTTTCTATTCCCCTTTGAACTAAAATTTTACAAATAACAGGATGAATGTTCAGCGTTTGTTGTAATGCTTTTATCTTTTCTTCATCAGCGGTTGATATGTTCCATCTTTTTTCCATGCATTATTTTCCATCGGAACCCAGCCATGGCGGGGGCCTGATGGGTTTTCATTTCAAAGTAACGATCAGGTCGCTTTCAGCGCCCCGGCCGAATTAGTACTTTCTGTCAGTAACATAAAGAACCATATCCTCTAACCCTTGCCTCACCAGGCTCTTCGGAAACTGGCGAAGAATA
>CAZGGQ010000046.1:0-23515 GCA_964525285.1 uncultured Chitinophaga sp. | reverse complement strand
TGACAGGGCTTTCAGGGAACCGGCGAAGTAAGGTAAGCGCCTCATCCCGGAAATCATTCATTTTATTTTTTGCATAAGCGATGCCTCCCGCCTTTTCCACCTGCCCGATCACCCACTTCACTTTTTCTTTATCCTGGTTGTTGTTTTTTACTATATAAATAATTTTTCGCCGGGTGGCTCCATCAGTATTATTCAATGTGTAAATTAATGGTAACGTCAGTTTTTTTTCCTTAATGTCATTGCCGGTAGGCTTGCCAACATTTTCGCTGGCATAGTCAAATAAATCATCTTTGATTTGAAAAGCCATACCGGTTTTTTCACCAAACAAACGCATCTGTTCAGTAATTTTTTCATCATTGCTGGTTGACCAGGCGCCTGCAGCACAGGCAGAAGCCAGCAATGATGCTGTTTTATTCTGAATGATTTCGTAGTAAATATCTTCTTTCAGGTTCAGGCTGCGGGCCTTTTGCAGCTGAAGTAATTCACCTTCACTCATCTTTCGCACTGCATCAGAAAGAATATGCAGCGTCTGGTAATCGTTATTATCCAATGAAAGTAAGAGGCCTTTTGCCAGCAGGTAATCACCAATAAGCACATTTGCTTTTGCTTTCCAGAGTGCATAAGGGGAAAAAAAACCACGCCGTTCCATCGAATCATCCACCACATCATCATGAACCAGGGTGGCGGTATGCAGCAGCTCTACCAGAGAAGCTGCCCGGTAAGCCGGTTCATTTATTTCCCCGCAAAGCTTGGCTGAGAGCAACACAAACATAGGCCTCAGTTGTTTTCCTTTACGTTTTACAATATATCTCATGATACGATCCAGGAGAGGGGATTGGCTCCTTACAGCTTCTTTGAAACGTTTTTCAAAGATTTGCAGCTCGTCACTTATCAGATTGGTGGGTAAAAGCATTTTGTAAAACCGGAGCAATTTACGGGCAAAAAAATAATTGCCTTCTAAAGCAACAAAATGAAGTCTAAAACTGACTAAGTAATTGAAAAATAACAGGCAAAAGGGCAAATATTTATCACAAAATTTTGGTAATTAGCTCTCAAATTCTATTTTTGCTTATTATTGGACATTTTCAGGACATCGATTATCAAATCTTAATTCTTAGTTATGGCAAGCAAAAAGTATCTATTACTTCTGGCAGTAATTATTTTTACTACCGTTAATTCATTTTCCCAGGTCAAAATAGGGACCTATTATGACTCTTCTCAGATTCCACAAAAAAGGATGGCTCAGCATACTGAGTTTTTGAACGGCACCTATAATTTTCCTGCCAAACCCCGCAACCAGTGGGAAATTGGTATTAAAGGAGGTTTATTCCAGGTTAGCGGAGATATTCCTGCTAAGTTTCTTTCTCCCGGTTTTGGAATTCATGTGAGAAAGGCCTTTGGCTACATTTTCTCCTTGCGTCTGGAATATATGTATGGAATTGGAAAGGGTTATCATTTCCGTGCGACAAATAACCATGGGAAGAATCCGGCATGGCAGGGACCCAGTGCGGCTTCCAGGTATTCAGCGCCATACAGAACACCGGCTGGACCAATTGTATCCACGATGTCATTGGACCCGGTATTCGGTCCTGCTAATGCACCGTGGGAACAGGTATATTACAACTATAAAACCGTTGTTCAGGATTTAAGCCTGGAAGGAATAATCACACTTAATAACATCCGCTTTCATAAATCTAAGACAGGCTTTAATGTCTATGGAATTGCCGGTATTGGCGGAACGATTTACGATACTAAAGTGAACGCTTTAAATGGGGCTACAAAATATGACTTTAATCTTATTGCACAGGCTCCGTATAAAACCCGCCAGACTTTCCTGAAGAATATGAGGAATACCGTGTTGGATAAGACTTTTGAAACACCAGCTGAGAACCAGGGTGAACGTCGTCCAAAACTTTTTGGCGATACATTTAAACCATCTGCAACTATTGGAATGGGTATTGCCTTAAAATTATCCAACAGGATCAATTTAGCATTGGAAGATCGCTGGACTTTTGTAAAGGACGATCTTCTGGATGGCCAACGCTGGCAAGAGCAGGCTTGGGGTGATGCTGTACAGACCCGTGATTTTGACTCCTATAATTTTTTAAGCCTTGGATTGAACATCAATATTGGTTCTAAATCTGTTGAACCGCTTTGGTGGCTGAATCCATTGGATTATGCTTACAGCGAGATCCGCAACCCCCGTTTGATGCGTTTGCCAAAACCAGTACTGCCTGACAGCGATGGCGATGGCGTAACTGACCAGTTTGACCAGGAACAAACACCCGCAGGTTGTCCTGTTGACAGCCATGGCGTAACCAAGGATACTGATGGTGATGGTGTGCCTGATTGTAAGGATAAAGAACTCATTACTCCAACATATTGCCAGCCTGTTGATGCTGATGGTATTGGTAAGTGCCCATGTCCGGAAGGTTGTGTGGGTGTTCCTCCTCCAGTAAAAACTTGCTCTGAGCTTATGGGTTCATTGCCAAGTGTTGCTTTCAAAGCAGGTACTAACAAACTGAGTGATGACGCTAAAGCTGTATTGTCTACAGTAGCTGCCAAACTGCGTAACAACCCGGGTTGTAAAGTGGTAGTTATCGGTTATTGCTCATCTAACAAGAAAGAGCAGCAATTGAGCTGGGATCATGTAAATACCGTGATTAACTACATGGTAGATAGTGAAGGTATCAGTGCCGACCGGTTTATCTTCAATTACGGCCAGGAAGGCGGTGACTGCAATACAGTTGACCTCCGTGTTGCTGCTGATGGAGAAGACGGACCAAACAGGGTAGAGCCACCACACCCCAACCTCAGGAAGAATTAATAGTTGATTATACTTTTTGCTGATAACCCTCCCGGCTCCCCGGGAGGGTTTTTTTTGTCTGACGCCTTAAGTGCGTCTGACAACTTTACCCGGAAGGAAAACAGTATAAGTCTTCTTTAACTACCCGGACAAGTTACAATTTAGCTGAGAGCCTTATTCATAGGCATCAGACGCTCTTTGAGACGTCAGATGCCCCCTTTATCAAAACCTTAACTGCCCTGTTTTGGAGGCTTATTTTTTTTGAGCAAGTTTTGCCAGTATCAGTTAACTTTGCAAACCTTTTATGAGATTAAATTTTATTCTGATTATTGCGTTGTTTTTAATGGGTTGCGGCGGTAGTAAGCAAGTAGCAAAAAAGACTGCGTCAACGAAAAAGAGCATCAGTAAGATTTTGAAGAATCCTGACCCTGCTTTTAAACTCCGGATGGCAGAGCAGTTCTTTGTGAAAAAAAAATATACTAAAGCCCAGCAGGTGTATGAAGATGTGATGCCTTATTACAAAGTAGAAAAAGAATTTGAGGATATTTATTACAAATATGCTTATTGCGCCTACTACCTGGAAGATTATATGAATGCAGAGAGCCTGTTTAAGAGCTACCTGGAGATTTTCCCTAACAGTATGAAAGCTGAAGAAGTGGATTATATGAGGGCTTATTGTTTTTTCAAACAATCCCCGAAGCCTGAACTTGACCAGACCAGTACCATTAATGCCATGGGTAAAATGCAGACTTTCATTAACACGCATCCGGGTTCAGTCAGGATTAAAGAGGCAAATGAAATAATTGATATTTGCCGGGGCAAACTGGAAACCAAGGATCGTCAAAGTGCCCAGTTATACTATGACCTTGGTCAATTCAGAGCGGCAGGTGTGGCGTTTACGGCGTTGCTGAACTTATATTCTGAATCATTGAGGGCAGATGAATACAAGCTTATGATCATCAAATCATATTACCGCTTTGCTGAGCTGAGTATTGAGGAAAAGAAGGTGGAAAGGTATGAGCAGGTGATTAATGAATGCAATGAGTTTGCTGACCGTTTCCCTGACAGCAAGCTAAAAAAAGAGGCCGAAGAATTTTTAAACTTATCACAAACCAATATTAAAAAATTAAACAATGAGCAAATTAAGACGTCAGCTTAGCGCCGGCATTACCAATAATGTAGAGACCCGTAATCTTGATGATATTAAGGCTAAGACAGGCAATCTTTATGAATCAATTTCCATTGTTGGTAAAAGAGCAAACCAGATCAACATTTCTTTAAAAGAAGAATTGCATAACAAGCTGGAAGAATTTGCCAGCCATACCGATAGCCTGGAAGAAATTCATGAAAACAAAGAGCAGATTGAGATTTCACGGGCCTATGAAAGAATGCCGAACCCGGCACTGCTGGCTACCCAGGAATTTATGGAAGATAAAGTGTATTTCCGCAAGGGAGAAGATGAACTTTTCAGCTAAACAGCGTTCCTGGCAACAAGTTAAATATTTCAGCGATGGGCTTCCGTCGCTTTTTTACTTTTAACAGGGGATTATTTGACAGGTTATGAGCTTTTATAAGTAAATGGTATTTTTGACAGACCATGTTACATGGAAAAAAGATATTACTGGGGGTTACGGGCAGTATTGCTGCCTATAAATCCATTTACCTGGTACGTCTGCTGGTGAAGGCCGGTGCTGAAGTGAAAGTAATTATTACTCCATCTGCAAAGGATTTTGTCTCACCCCTTACTCTTTCAACCCTCAGCCGTAATCCGTTATTGACTGATCTTTTTGACGGGGAAAGCTGGTCCAATCATGTCATGCTGGGTCGCTGGGCCGATCTGATGATTATTGCACCTCTAAGCTGCAATACGCTGGCAAAAATGGCCAACGGTCAATGTGATAATCTATTGTTGGCCGTTTATCTTTCTGCCACCTGCCCTGTTGTTGTTGCCCCGGCAATGGATGAAGACATGTGGCATCATCCTTCAACAAAAGAGAATATCAGGAAGCTTTCATCTTTTGGCAATAAAATAATTCCGGTAGAAAAAGGTGACCTTGCCAGCGGACTTCACGGAGATGGCAGAATGTCTGAGCCGGAAAAAATTATTGATTTTATAAACAGCAATTTTTTTTTGAGCCGCCAGCTGGCGGGTAAAAAGGCAATTGTAACAGCCGGACCTACCTACGAACCCATTGACCCCGTCCGTTTTATTGGTAATCATTCTTCGGGTAAAATGGGAGTAGCTATTGCAAAAGAATTACATAACCGGGGAGCTGATGTAACATTAATTATGGGGCCATCGCAACTTATTTTTTCCTCCAATGGTATTTCATTGATTAATGTGACAACAGCGGAAGAAATGTATGCTGCCACACATGAACTATTTGACAAAGCTGATATTGCAATAATGGCAGCAGCAGTGGCAGATTATTCCCCGGCAGTAAAGGCAGTGGAAAAGATTAAAAAGAATGAAGAGAAACTTACCATTGAGCTGTCAAAAACAAAAGACATCCTGAAAAGCCTTGGTGAAAAGAAAAAACCCGGCCAGGTATTGGTGGGCTTTGCATTGGAGACGAATAATGAAAAAGAAAATGCACTTGATAAGCTGAAGACGAAAAAAGCTGATATGATCATATTGAATTCGCTCAGGGATCCAGGCGCCGGGTTTGGATATGATACCAATAAGATCACTATTTTCGATAAAGGAGGACAGGAATTTGATTTTGCTGCAAAAACAAAGGAAGAAACTGCAAAAGATATTGTTGATACTTTAATCAGTCTGTATTATGCGTAAAAAATTTTTAATTTGCCTGTTTTTTGTTGTTTTCGCCTTTACAACCCAGGCGCAGGAGATTCAGGCCCGCCTGTCGGTGATAGTAAGTAAAGTTAGTTCGCAGGTTGACAAGAAAATATTCCTGACACTGCAAACAGCGCTAACCAATTTCTTAAATAGCCGCCGCTGGACCAATGATGTATTTCAGCCGGGAGAGAAAATACAATGTAATTTTTTACTGACTATTGACCAGGACCTGGGAAGTAACGTATTTAAAGGTAAACTGACGGCGCAGGCCGCCCGCCCGGTTTATAATACCAGCTACGATTCTCCCATCATGAATTTCCTTGATGATAATGTTACGTTCCGGTATGTCGAATTTCAACCAATTGAGTTTAACGAAAACCGGGTGCAGGGAAATGACCCGCTGGCAGCCAATATTACTGCTGTACTCGCTTTTTATGTCAATATTATACTGGGACTTGATTATGATTCATTTTCTCTGAAGGGCGGGGATGCCTATTTCCAGAAAGCCTGGAATATTGTAAACAACGCACCTGAAAACAAGGATATCGGCGGATGGAAGTCATTTGAAAGTTTGCGTAACCGGTACTGGCTGGCTGAAAACTTCAATAACAACCGCTTTGCCCTGATACATGATGCCCTTTATTCCTATTACCGTTCAGGCATGGATATTTTTTATGAAAATGAAGATGCCGGCCGTACGGGTATTTTAAACTGCCTGAATTTTCTCAACACGATCAACAACGAAAATCCTAATTCCATGGCGCTGCAGTTCTTTTTCCAGGGGAAAAGCAATGAATTTGTAAAAGTCTTCAGTAAGGCGAATACCGACCAGAAAGGCCAGGCCAGGGATTTACTGACAAAGCTTGACATTACCAATGCCATGGCGTATAAAGAATTGAAATGAGGACCGGACTTCTTATTATTTTTTGCTTATTTATTATTACCGGGTGTAAAAATAAAAACAGGATCCCCGCTGATATTATACCGCAAAAAAAAATGCAGGCTATATTATGGGATATGATGAGGGCTGACCAGTTCCTGGGTGATTTTGTTCTCAACAAAGATTCAGGCCTTGATAAAAGAGCTGAAAGCATAAAGCTTTACGGGCAGGTATTTGCTATTCACCAAATCAGTAAGGAACAATTCGGGGAAAGCTTTTCTTTTTACAAAACACATCCTGCTTTGTTTAAAGTGATCATGGATTCACTCAGCATTCCAAAAACAGAGGCGCCTGCTGAAATGATAAAGCAGCCCGTCCCCGGGGATAGCCTTCAGGCATCGCGGAAGAGGATGCCACAGGCCGATACTGTAAAACGTTTTAGAAAGAAGAAAATCATTCCTCTGAATTAAACGGTATAAAGTAATTATACCTTCAACTTTCCTAATTTTACCAACACATAATTTTTTTACATGAATAAGGTTGTTGCTGATGCCAGCGAAGCTGTTAAAGATATCCGGGATGGAACATTGATAATGCTGGGTGGTTTTGGACTTTGTGGCATTCCTGAGAATTGCATCGCTGCTTTGGTAAAAAAAGGAGTGAAAGATCTTACCTGTATTTCCAACAATGCCGGCGTGGATGATTTTGGAATCGGCCTGATGCTGAAACAAAAGCAGGTAAAAAAGATGATCTCTTCTTATGTAGGAGAGAATGCTGAATTTGAACGGCAACTACTTAGCGGGGAACTGGAAGTGGAACTGATACCACAGGGAACGCTGGCTACCCGATGCATGGCCGCGGGCTATGGTATGCCCGCTGTGTTTACACCTGCGGGGGTAGGCACAGAAATAGCGGAAGGAAAAGAAATAAGAAAATTTAATGGCAAAGATTATTTACTGGAGTTTGCTTTTGATGCTGACTTTGCCATTGTAAAAGCATGGAAGGGCGATACGGATGGCAACCTGGTTTATAAAGAGACTGCCAGGAACTTTAATCCCTTAATGGCAATGGCAGGCAAAATAACCATAGCAGAAGTGGAGGAATTGCTGCCGGCAGGTCAATTAGAGCCTGATGCTATTCATACGCCGGGTATATATGTTCACCGGATATTCCAGGGAAAAAATTATGAGAAAAGAATTGAGCAACGAACAGTGAGAAAGGTTAAATAAGTCAAATAGCTCAAATAAGTCAAACAGATCATATGGGTCTTACAAAAGAACAGATCGCACAGCGCATCGCCAGGGAACTCAGAGATGGGTACTATGTGAATCTTGGGATCGGGATACCTACGCTGGTTGCCAATTATATTCCGGAAGGAATAAACGTAGTACTTCAAAGCGAGAATGGTTTATTGGGCATGGGGCCATTCCCTTTTGAAGGGGAAGAAGATCCGGACCTAATCAATGCAGGTAAACAAACCATTACTACAGTTCCGGGTTCTGCATTTTTTGATTCAGCTTTGAGCTTTGGAATGATAAGGGCAGGCAAGGTTGACCTGACAGTGCTGGGTGCTATGGAAGTAAGCGAGGAAGGAGACATTGCGAACTGGAAAATCCCGGGCAAAATGGTAAAAGGAATGGGTGGTGCTATGGACCTGGTGGCAAGCGCCAAAAATATTATTGTGGCTATGATGCACAGCAACCCGAAAGGTGAGTCCAAATTGTTGCCCAAATGTTCACTGCCATTGACTGGTGTCAGGTGTGTCAAGAAGATCGTTTCCGACCTTGCTGTATTGGATGTAACTGATAAAGGATTTAAGTTACTGGAAAGAGCTCCGGGTGTAAGTGTGGAAGAAATAAGATCAAAAACTGCCGGAAAACTTATTATTGAAGGGGAAATTCCTGAAATGGAGGTCTGAGGTCAGAGGAGAAGTTTGATTTGCAAGTTAACTGCCTTGAATACAATAAACAATTTTCATCAGGAGGTAACTATCAGACTTCCGTTCTCAATCTAACAGATTATTTTTTACTGCAAAGAAAACCAGTCCTGCCGTATTCTTGCTGCCAAAACGTTCCATCAGCCTGTCTTTTATAGCTTCTACAGTTCGTGGGCTGATCTCCATTTTTTGGGCTATTTCCTGGGCGGTAAATTCCATACAGATGAAACGGAGTACATCTTTTTCTTTGCTGCTTAAAGTGATCTCGCTATTAAGAGAAGGCACTACTTTCTGCCTGGAATGTGATTTTTTCAGCAGGATCCGGTTTACAAAATTGTTCAGGTAATATCCCTTTTCAGATACTTCCATGATGGCCCTCCGTATTTCAATGGGTTCCGCATTTTTAAGGAGATAACCATTGGCCCCATTCTCCATCAGGTGATATACAAATCTTTCATCTTCGTACATACTCAGTATCAGCACTTTTATTTTCGGGTATTGTTTACTGATCGTTTTGGTGGCTTCAATTCCGTCTTTGCCGGGCATACGAAGGTCCATTAATACCACGTCAGGATCTGCTGCCTGAATACCATTCAGCAGTTCATCGCCATTTTCTGCCTCCTGCACAAATTTGATATTGGAATAAGGCCGAAGGGAAAGTATGACCCCCTTCCGGAAAATTTTATGATCGTCGGCAATGGCTACCTTAATGATTCCCATAGTTATCAGATAAAATGCAAAGGTAATAGTTAATCAGATTACAAACCGGGCCGTTAATAAGTTTCCGGCAGAAGAGTATACATATTACTCAATTCATGATGTTAAAAAAAATAGGCATGATCTTTTTAACCCTGGTATCCTTTTATGAACCTGAAACTATTACTGAATCTCTTCATTTTGCGGAAGCTCGATGGTGACCTTATAATAGGTCTGTGAAATATCTTTTTCAAAATTTATATTTCCCTGCACTACACTCAGCCGGCTACGGATATTTTTCAGTCCCAGCCCCACATTACTTTTATTCAGTTTTTCAAAATCGGATTGAATGATGCCCCTGCCGTCATGGTGGATACGGAGATAAAACTTATCGGCATGCACATTCTGAGTAAGGTGAATAAAACTGGAGTTGCTGTGTTTAAGGATATTATTGATAAGTTCCTGCACTACCCGGAAGACAATCAGTTCTTTTTCTTCTTTCAGGCGGTCTTTGTATTCATGAAAACGGCTGCTGGCATTGATACTGCCTGAGCCGCTGATTTTCTGAAAAAGGTCGTTGATGGCCGACTCCAACCCGAAATTCTTCAGTGTAGGCGGCATCAGGCTGTGGCTGATGTTGCGGATAAGCTGGATGGTCTCATCAATGATCTGGCGGGTCTGGAAGATGGATTGCAGCTGGGTGGCCTTGTCCTGGTTCACCAGGTTTTCATTCAGGTACAGGCGGGCTGTGGCCAGCAGCGGGCCGGCGTCATCATGCAGGTCGGCCGCCAGGCGCTGACGTTCTTCTTCCTGCAATTTGATGGAGGCATTCAGCAGTATCTTCTGCTGCTCCTGTTCCATTTGCTGTATTTTTTTATGAAAGCGAAGCACCCGGCGCTGGTGCATGATGAGGAAGATAATAAGGCTGCCTACCAGCACTACCATGCCTACGGTGCCGAGGAACAGCACAGTGGAAATTCCTGATTTGGTGGCTTGCAGAAAGAACATAATAGGTTAGTGCTGGTAACAGTTTTAAATCAAGTCTAAAAACGGAACTGGGTTTGAATTTTTCTCTGGTTTTTTAAAAGGATAGCGGGTATAAGTAAATAAAGCGATAACAAATAATAAATTCTTGATAATCTCGGCCACATAGGTAATATTTCCGAAATTGTTTTTCTGATCAGTACTTAGTTGTTGAAATAGAATAAAGAAAAAGAAGGAACCTCCAAGGTATACCAATATTCCAACGGCAATCCAAAATACATAATGATTATAAATGTAAAAATCACTAAGACGCTTTGAAAAGGAATAAAAAAAGTAAACTACATAAATGAGAATTAAAATTGTTTCTATACCAATTGGCACAGAGTCAAGCCCTTTTACCTTAGTAGTGAGAACATAAAACAACTGAAATCCAAAAAATAGAACAGATGCAAGTAAAAGTAGGCGCCTAAATTTATCTTTTCGGAAATTGATCCAGAATATAAAAGTGAAAATACTATACTCAAAGATTGTATAGGATGTTAGGAAATACTTTTTTACATCTTTGGGAATACCCCCTTCCTCATAGTATATCAAAAAGCAAAAACAAACAATCCCATATAATGCGATTAATATGGGGATAGCTTCCTTTTTTTTATTTCCTATGAAAAAGAAACAAATTGGGAATAAGAGGTAAGAGTAAGCAACTATATAATAAAAAAGCTTTTCTATTGTTTGGATTTTGAATTCCAAAAATAGAAAAACTTTTCTTAAAGACTAATAATTCGGGATGTTCTTTCCCTGGGAGTCTTATTCCCAAACAGTCAGAGTGTCAACATCCCAAGCTCTGCAATTTCTTACATTCTTTTTCATAACAGTAACGTTTTTAAGCCTTTCGTAAATCAATTTACCGTATAAAAATTGTCAGAAACCTCAGAGAACACAAGCAGAGATTTAGGTTTGTAAATTGTTTAATCACTACCAAATTCAATGCAGACAAGGGGTTTAGCCATTTATTATCGTATCTATACTAATAAGAAACAAGTAATATTCCTATGTAAAAATAGTAATTATACGGTTATATAAATAGTAAACTTACCGGGAAATTCACGGTTATTAACAGCTGTGGATAAGAAGAGGACTAAGTGTTCGGCTTAAAAATCGCTTTTTGGAGGAACTATAATCAAGGGCGAACTTGATCGATCAGAAGATACAGAAAAAGCAAAGAAGTTGATTGACATTGGATTTGGCTTATGGGTTTCAAAGGAATTGGAAATTACATTCTGGACGGTTTTGTAAGAACACTGGACGATTTGAGGGCTCGATCCTCCATCAATCAACTTATATCAAAAATATATCCACAAACGGGTGTGTACAAGAGAAGTACTCCTCGGTTTGGGACATTCGGCATTTACTGTGTAGCTCGTAGTGTTCCGCAGTGGAAATGAAAATACACGGTAGCCAGAATGAAAATATACGATTAAGGGTTTTACCTCACGCCATTATCATGAAATTGCCTGAAACTTTTCATTCAGCCCTCAGCTTGTGGAGAATGGAAAATTGTTAAGGCTAGTAGGATACTACCCCGGTGAGCTTAAAATGTTACTACTCCCTGCTTAATGGCTACCATCGCCAACCCAACCCGGCTTTTTACATCTAATTTGATGAACAGCTGATCCCTTAATGTATCAACTGACCTTGGATTCAGCGACATTAACTGTGCTATTTCTTTATAGGTAAGATCAGAACAGGCTAATTTCAGAAACTGTAATTCCTGTTCGGACAGTATTGCCTTTTGTAAATTCATACTGCCGTCAGGATTATTTCTGAAAAGGTTCATCAGCCGGCCCGTAGAATGATTGGAATAATAATAACCTGAGTTGACAACAGACTGGATAGCAAATTTTAACTCGGAGGGGTGAATATCTTTTTTCAAAAAACCATTTACACCTGCCTTTAGCAGGCGGATCAGGGAAAGTTCAGAATCATACATGGTAAGCATCAGTACATGCACCAGCGGAGCATTTTTCTGCAGCCATGCCGCAGTTTCAAAGCCATCCATTACGGGCATGTTCAGGTCCAGCAGAACTACATCGGGCAAACGGCCAGCCGAAATATTATCAATAAGTTCCCTGCCAGTGCCGGATTGGTGGATGATCTTACAGTTGCCGAAACTATCAATTAACTGTGCCAGAGCGTTGCGCAACAGGATATGATCATCTGCCAGCGCCACTTTTATCAGGGGAAGTGAAAGTTTGCTCATTGTTTTTCAAAAGGGATAGTAAAGTTAAGTGAAGTGCCGTGACCCGGACGGCTCTCAATGATCATTGTGCCGCCAAGCATTTTGGTTCGTGCTACCATATTCGACAAACCGGCCTGCCTGTTTCTGGCGGATTGTCCTGTATCAAAGCCAATCCCGTTATCTCCAATGGTAAAGTGCATTTTCATATCCGTATAATGAAGCTGCAGGCTGGCGCTCCGGGCCTTTGCATGTTTAATGATATTGTTAAATGCTTCCTGTATGATACGGAAAATGATCAATTCATGGTGAGCATTCATATATACCGGCACACCGGTAACCGTGTAATCCAGGATAAACAATCCTGTCTGGCGAATGCGTCTTATTTCCTCTTCTACGGCCTGCAGCAGGCCCTGTTGAATAATGATATTTGCATTCATCCCCTTTGAAATATCACTAAGCTCAGCAATGGATTGGGTAAGCAACTCCACAGAACTGTTTAGTTTATCGTTAGAGCCTTTTTTTTCGTTCCAGTCGAAAGTATTCAGTTGCAGTTTGGCCAGGGTAAGGGAGAGGCTGATATTATCATGTATTTCCCGTGCAATATGCTGAAAGGTTTGTTCCTGGATCTCGAGCTGTGCATTCAGAACCGTTTTTTCATGGTCTTGCTTTATCTGCAGGATGTCTTTTTCAAAGCCCTGTTGTTTTTTTCGGTAGAGGTATAACATAAAAACGATAAAAGCCACCATGAAAACGATAAGCCCCGAAACCACTACCAGGAAAACAACTATATCGTAAGGGATTTTTTGCATAAGAAAGCTTTTATAAGAAAGAGAATATTGACAATGAATGGAATATAAAAGAAGGTGGCTCCGATAATGCCAAAAAGCTCAGGATTAGAATTGATTAAATATCTTCTAATAACATAAAAAGGAACAGAAATAAAGCAAAAGAAAAATATGCCGGTAACAATCCAAAATGATGGCCTGTCGGTTAGCCGGGAAGGAGAATTGGTTTTAAATAACTGTAAAAAATAATAAACACAGGGAACCAACAGAAACACAAACTCTGTTGCACCGATTATTGATGCATTATAATCATAGCGGGTAGAAATAAAACCAAACTTAGTTGTAATATAAATTATTACAATTAAACTATATAATACCGCAAGGCCAGTTAATATTTTTTTTATTTTATTTCCTTCCAATATTTTTCTGAAAAAATTGAAATAAACTAACAGCTCCACATAGGCAACAAGGGTATTTATTGTATTCCGGAAATAAGATTTAAATTTTTGGCTAATGCTAATGTCTGTTACAAAATAGCAATCTACAAATAGAATGGAAAGATCAAATGCGATATAAGCTATAAAAAACCGACCGATTTTATCCTTTCTTACATAAAGCAGGCCAATGATTAGCGCTGTCAACTCCGCAAAGAGCATGAGCAATTCAGTATAATAAGTATTTTGAAATTGATCTATAAGCCTGCTAAAATCCATTGGTCAATATTAACCCGGCTAAGATAATGACTGATACTTTAAATGATAGCTACACGGCTATCAGAAAAAAACATTTTAAAATGTTTTTTTCCCCCTGCATGAATGTAAAGACAATTGCAATTTTGAAAGGGGGCCGGCTTATATTTTCAAACAGGAGTATGGGAGAAAACAATTCAATAAATGTCGGCTCATCCCGGCTGGCGGGTCGTTATATCTTTTGAAAGACAGGGGAGAAACAACTAAAAGATATATTGCCCGGCATTCAAACCAATGGTTTGTATCATGACTGGTCGCTGGCCTGTTGTAAAGTAATTAATAACCTGGTGAATATTAAAGTTGTTTATTATGAATATATAAAACAGCCAGAAATAAATTACTCATTGCCCATTTACCAGTTTTCGTTTAATTTTTCATTACGCTAGCCTTAGCTTTACTCTCAGCCCTTCCCTTTTTCTTATTGCCGGCAATGTTCTTCCCGCTCATAATGTCTGTCTGACTGCGCCTTTGCAAAGCTTCAGTCGTTTTCGCCATTGCTTTAGCGAGAGGGCAAGAAGCAAGGCCGGACGGGCTGGGGATAGGAAATCCGTTGAATAGAATGAAAGATGAGCCGGGCTGATACGAATAAGAATTTCGGGAAGAAATTATCCAAATGTTGTTTATACTAAAAAAAGAGTATTTTTACGCTAACTATACCTGCCTACGGGCAGGCAGTCCCAATAAATTAATTGCAAAACCAATACCTCATGCCCAACCAGGAAATAAAAGTTGCCATTGCTGATGACCACAAAATATTCCGCGACGGAATAAGAATGGCGCTCAAAGACAAAGAATACCTGAAAATAATCTGGGAAGCAGAGGACGGAAGGGACCTGATGCATAAGCTGAAGCTTAAACTCCCCGATTGTATATTGATGGATATCCGGATGCCGGAAGTGGATGGTATCAATGCCATCAGCATTATCCGCAAAGAATACGAGGCGCTGAAGATCATTGTGCTTACTATGTACGATGACCAGGAGATGATCACAAAGATGATGGAAATGGGCGCCAATGCCTACCTGACCAAGACGACCGATCCCGAAGAAATTTACCAGGCCATCCTTACCTGCATGAATGATGATTTTTATTTCAACGAACTGGTGAATAAGGCCGTGCTGCTGAAACTGCAGCATAAAAAAACGGTCAGGCAGTTTTACCCCAACCCCGTAAAACTATCCGAAAAAGAGTTAAAGATCCTGAAGCTTATTGCAGAAGATAAAACAACAGAAGAAATTTCAAAGGAAGTTTTTCTGAGCCCCCGGACCATTGAAACGATCCGGCAAAACATGAAGCAGAAGGTGGGCGCCAAAACGATTGCGGGGCTGGTGATGTATGCTATGCGGAATAAACTTTTAGAATGACCTCACCCCTCACCCTGCGGCTTTTGGCCCCAACCTTCTCCGCCTTTTGGCGGATCGGTTGCTCCACAAGTGGAGAGGGAAGTTTCGAAGAGTCTGAATTATTTGAATATCCCCTTTTTTAAAAGCATGAGCAATATCAACGATAGTTTTTTTGATGGTTATTATAGGCAGATATGGAAAACGATCATTCCTGCTGAGCTGACCGTGAAAGAAGTTGATTTTATGATCCCTTATTTTAACCTGAAAGAAGGAAGCAGGGTTCTTGACCTGATGTGCGGGTATGGCCGGCATGCCATTGCATTGGCCAAAAAAGGAATGGCTGTTACAGCGGTTGACAACCTCAGTGATTATATTAACGAGATCAGTGCGGTGGCGGAAAAAGAACAATTGCCGATACAAGTGGTAAAGACAGATGTACTGCGATACAAGAGCGGTGAACAATTTGACCTGGTCATCTGCATGGGCAACAGCCTGAATTTTTTTAATGCAGAAGATGTGTCGAAGCTTCTTAATATGGTTTCTGCTCACCTGGTAAAAGGAGGGCAGCTGCTGATCAATACCTGGTCCATTGCTGAGATCGCTATCAAAAATTTCAAAGAAAAAAGCTGGAACCAGATCGGCGAACTGAAATTCCTGACTGACAGTAAATTCCTTTTTCAGCCTACCCGTATAGAAACAGAAAGTACTATCATCTCCAATGACGGTAAAACAGAAGTAAAAACCGGGGTTGATTATATTTTTTCCATTAATGAAATGGAAATGATGCTGAGCAAAGCCGGTCTAACATTAAAAAAAATTTACAGTATCCCCGGTCGGAAAGAATTTGCACCCGGTGAACCAAGAGCCTACTTCGTGGCGGAAAAAATATAGTGGATGACAGGGGTAATAAAAAACCCCGGCGTTATGAGGACCGGGGCTTACGTTACTGTTATGAATAGAAAAAAAATTTAAGCATTGCGCTTCACAGAGACAAGGTTTAACGGTTGCATGGTTTTTTTTAACAGCCTGCCTGCCGGCAGACAGGGTATCTGGATCTTAAAAACGGTTTCACAGCAAAAGAGAAAGTTGACTGGCCGGTGAAGTGTCTCCCCGATGAATCGGGGTTGGTTTTTCAAGGGATTTGGAAAAAGACTTCTGGACGGTATTTGGACATAGGATGAGAGGGAAAAAACAGATCATCCGTGTCAATCAACTTTCTGAATCAAAAATATGCTCACATGTATATGTTAACAAGAGCATAACTGCCCTATTTTACCTTCTCGGTTTTTACTGTATGATTCGTACTATTTCCTGGTTTGTTTCGTAGAGTTCCGATTATGGCATAAATTGCCCGGTACTTTCCACAAATTTGAAATCAAGTACTTATACTATGGTATATGTTGCAGGTTTTTTCCACCTTGCATCAGTGAATTTATACTCTTGTTAAAATTATTTTAATAATCCAATTATGAAAAACCCTGAATCCAACTCCGTAATTAAAGTAGCTATTGCCGACGATCATGCCTTGTTCCGCACCGGTGTAAAAACTTCCCTGCAATCCCGCAAAGACATACAAATGGTAGCAGAGGCTGAAAATGGTATGCAGTTGATGAACCTGCTGCGGCATATACAACCCGATGTAGTATTACTTGACATCCAGATGCCGGTAATGGATGGCCTGACGGCATTACCCGAAATAAAAAAATTATATCCCGGGATTAAAGTGATCATGCTGTCTTTCCTCAACGATCATTCAGTTATTTCCAAAATGATGGAAATAGGGGCTAACTCCTATATCACCAAAGAATCGGGAGCGGAAATGATCTATGAAGCTATCCGTGGTGTATATGAACATGATTTTTACTTTAATGACCTTACCAATAAAGCCCTGCTGAGCGGGTTGCGTACCAAGCGTACAAGTGAATCATCCATGGCGCAGGATGTACACCTTACCGATAAGGAGATAACCATTCTGAAACTGATGTGTGATGAAAAGAGCACTAAGGAAATTGCTGATATGGTTGACCTTAGTCCCCGCACGGTGGAAGCCATCAGGGACAAGTTAAAGACCAAAACAGGCACCAAATCAATGGCTGGCCTGGTAATGTATGCGGTGAAGGCCGGATTGGTAGAACAAGCATAAACCCCTCACCCCAACCCTCTCCACAAGTGGAGAGGGGGGACGAAGATCCTGATATTAGAAAAGTCATCCCGACGTTTACTGTCGGGATGACTTTTTTATTTTACTTTGAGCAAATGAATTATATCAACCTCAATGGTAAAATACAAGTTGCTGATGAACCGGCATTGCTTGTTTCCAACCGGGGTTACCGGTACGGCGATGGGTTGTTTGAAACCATGAAGTTGATGAATAGTAAAATTCTGCTGGCGTCCTTTCACTTTGAAAGATTATTTTCCGGGTTATCCTTACTAAAATTTGAAATTCCGGTGCTATTCACCGTCGAATCTGTAAAACAGGAAATATGGAGTCTGTGTAAAAAGAATCAATGTGAAAATCTGGCCAGGGTAAGGATGTCGGTTTCCAGGGGGAATGGGGGCCTGTATGATGAAGACAGAACCCTTCAGTATGTTATTGAATGCCGGCCATTAAATGAATCGGTAAATAAATTGAATGAAAATGGATTTGTGATTGATATTTACCCGGATGCCAGGAAAAGCTGTGATATTTTTTCCAATCTTAAATCTGCCAATTTTCTTCCCTACAGCATGGCAGCGATGTATGCAAAAGAAAATAAACTGAATGATTGCCTGCTGCTGAATGAATCGGGCCATATTGCTGACGCCACAACTGCCAACTTGTTTATCATTAAGGATGGGATCATTACTACTCCCGCATTAAACGAAGGTTGTGTAAATGGTGTGATGAGGAGATATTTGCTGGGAAAGATGCGGGAAGTGGGATTCGAAATACGGGAAACTTCTGTATCAGCAGCAGATGCTGAAAAAGCTGATGAAGTCTTTCTTACGAATGCAATCAATGGGATCCGTTGGGTGAAACAATTCAGGGATAAAATTTATTGCAATCAAAAGACATTGGAAATTTATGACCGCTTTATTAAAACAATTCCATTGTAGGCCATCTCAGTTATTTCCTCCTTCAAATCTTGGATTCACAAAATTGTTGAGTTTGGAGCCGAATCGATAGCCGATACCAAAACTGGTTTGAAAATTGTAACTGGATTTTAACTTCCTGATGCGGGTTAATACCTCCTGTTCCGTTGCACCGTATCTTGAAAGATAAACCTGATCATGCACCAGCTCTCCGAATAAATTTATATTGAAAGACAGCCCACCGGTGACTCGGACGTTCACACCGAGATTTACTCCTATATTATTCAGTTTCCAGTTATGGAGAAAATTGCTGTAAGAAAATCCGGAATATATAGTGCCCCATTTTTTATTTAATGTAAGGGTTGCTTCAAAAGAATGAGCCAATAAGGTTTCTTTCATTTTATTGTAAATGGTTGTATCGTAATACCTGTTAAAACGGGTGATGATACCGTAACTGAATGTAAAGTATCTGGTGTTTACATCTTTGTAAGGAAATATATCGTATTCCACAGCAGTTCTCAGATACAGCTGCCCTTTGTAATTAGAGGATCTGCTGTTACTGTAAATGGCTTCATACCCGGCACTCCAGTGATCATTGATACTTTTTACCAGATAATGCTGTATGCCATAATCGTTGTTCCTGGCAATGAATTTTTCATTGGTAGAATCAGTTTCAAATACATAAATAGTCCTGTTATTCGTACCCCATGAACTGATACTCATTTTCAGTTCTTCGGTAATACGGTTAACGGAAACATTCCCGTTATACTGGTAACTTTTAATTATTTTATTGGCACTGATATAACCATTAGTGCTGATCCTGAACACCCAGTAATTCCAGGGGTCTTTTGCAGTTTTGGTTGTTGAATCTTTTTTATCTGTAGCCGTTTCGGTTTTTTTAAAACTGATAATTACATCTTTGGCCGCATCAGTTTTTGCAACAAAGGGTGTAAGGCCAAGTTTCATGTATTTGATCAGCATATCCCGTCTTTCAAAATCTGTCGAATTCGGGTCCGTATTAAAATGAAGTGTATCCTGAAGGTTTTTAAAACGATTTTGTCCAAAGAAAATAAGCTGGTATTTACTGCCACCGCTGCCAGTGCTTAGATTGGTTACGAGCACATGAACATCAGCTGCTATACGGTCAAGCATAAAATCGACAAGATTAATTTCTGATCTGATAAAGTTCATATCGCACCAGGTGCTGCTGCAGTCAATAAAGACTTTTAGTTTGCCGGTGATCTTAGTATCTTTTTGGGCTGAAGCAGTGAAGAAAAAAATAGCAGCCATACAGCCTGTAACAATGTTTTTTCTCATAACCAAGGGTTTTGTGGTTATTGGTTTCCGCAGTATTCGCAGGGCCGGGCTAATAACCTGAAAGCTCTTTCATTTATTGTTAACAGAAATACAATTTGTTTTGTCCGCACAAAATGAAAACAGCAGTCCCGATATCAGCTTGTGCAAGAGATCTAAAGAAACAAAACATCTTCATCATCAGCTTCCAGGTTGTTCAATTCAAGAAATACCTGGTGCAAACTCCCGATAGACAGCTTCCCTTCTTCTCCCAGATCAAGACTGTAATTATTTACATACAGTTCAATATGCTGTCTCATTACTTCTTCACTCATTTCCTGCGAATGTTGTTTGACATAATCAGGAATAAGCGGATAATTTTTAAAAGCAAATTCAAGACTCTTGCGGATCAACTCATTTACCTTCAGGGCATCCGATCTTTTTATGGATTGGTTGATGGCAATGCCTCCTAAAGGAAGCGGTAGTTCCATTCTCTCTTCCCAGTATTCACCGAGATCTTTCACTTTGTGTAAACCCTTTTGCTGATAAGTAAAACGGTTTTCATGAATAATAACACCGAGGTCAACGTCTTTGTTGACCAACGCTCCTTCAATAGCAGAAAAAATCATGAATTTTTTATCTTTTGCATCGGGGTAGGCAAAACTAAAGAGAAGATCAGCGGTGGTGTTTGCACCGGGGAGTGCAATAGAGGCCTGGTTTATTTCATCATCTGTAATTTTTTGTTGCGAATCAGTAATTAATAACGGCCCGACCCCTTTGCCCACAGCGCTGCCCGCATTCAACAATGTATAATTCCCCAAAGACTTGAAAAAAGCCGGGAAACTGAGTTTGCTGATATCCAATTTGCCCTGCAATGCCCATTGATTGAGTGTTTCCACATCTGCCAATATAGTTTCAAACTCAAATCCTTCCGTATCTATTTTTTTATTGACCAGGGCATCAAAAATAAATGTATCGTTGGGGCAGGGGCTAAAGCCGAGGGTTAGTTTCATAATAATCAATAATTATTAATTTATAATGATTGATTGGGATTCACATTCTTTCAACCACATTAATTAATTCACGATTCAGGTTGGCAATCGACTCCTTCATATTCCAGTTCTTCTTATTTCTTTCACCAATATAATTTGACACAGCTCTTACCTGGAGAAAAGGAATTTTTTCCCGCAGGCAAACATAATGCAAGGCAGCTCCTTCCATGGATTCAGTAACCGGGTTGAATTCGTCATTATAAAATTGTATCACCCGGTTGGATGTTGTGATCTGGTTTACAGAAATTCCGTTCACTGGTTTCAACCCGGATCTTTTAAGCAATGCCCCAGCAGGATTTACCAACCAACCCTTTTTATAAGGAGCCTGGTTTTGCGGAACCAATTTAAGATTAAAAAGTGTTTTCATTTTTTTCAATTCTACCACGCTTTCATCGGCGATTGTGTCTTGTTTAATGGCCACTACAGTTCCTAATGGGATTGATTTATCAAAACAACCTGCCACACCGGCCTGGATCACCAGGTCAGGCCGTTTAAGACCGCACTGTTTGGTCAGGCTATAAGCGGTTGCTGTTAAACCAATCCCGGTAATCAATATATCAATAGTCAGGCCGGAAGCCCATTTCTGCTGAGCCTTACGGTAATGATCCAGAAAAGGAGTAATTTCTTTAACAGTGGCAGCCGCCAATAAACAGTTCATGCAAATAATTATTGGGCAAATGTCGCCATTCTGTGATAATTGCTGATACATTAACTTTACCTCTCATTTGAAAGATTATGCTGTACCTGACTAGAGCAGAACATTTTAATGCGGCCCACCGCCTTTATAATCCTGCATGGAGCTACAGTAAAAATGAAGAGGTATTTGGCAAATGTGCCAATGAGAACTGGCATGGACATAACTATGAATTGTTTGTAACTGTAAAGGGAGAGCCTGATGCCGGTACCGGCTTTGTATTTGATGTAAAGAAACTAAGCAATATTATTAAGGAACACATTATTGAAAAGGTGGATCATCGCAATTTGAATGTTGATGTGGAATTTATGAAAGGGAAAATGTGCAGCACGGAAAACTTTGCTGTTGCCATCTGGAATGAACTGCAACCTCATTTGCCGGAAAGTATTCAGTTGCATTGTATAAAATTATATGAGACCCCACGTATTTATGTGGAGTATTTTGGAGAGAAAAGAGTTTAAGAAGTTCCAAAAGTTCAATAGTTCAAAGTTCATAAAGGTTGAAAACTTCTTAAACTTCTTAAAACTTTGAAACTTATCTGGGAGATAAAATGTTTGTTGATTATTGGAATTGAAAGCTTCTGGAACTCCTGGAACTTATTAAACCTTTGGAACTTTTATTATGAGCAAAAAAGTAGCAGTTTTCCGGAAGGAACATTTTAATGCAGCCCACCGGCTGTTTAATCCCGGTTGGGATGAAGCCACGAACGAAAAAGTATTTGGCAAATGTGCATTGCCCCATTATCACGGGCACAATTATGAACTGGAAGTAAAAGTAACAGGTAAGCCGGATAAAAAAACAGGTTATGTAATAGATTTAAAAGAGCTGAGTGAATTGATAAGAAGAGAAGTGCATACAAGGTTTGATCATAAGAACCTGAACCTGGATACTGAAGAATTCAGGAAACTGAACCCGACAGCTGAGAATATAGTTGTAGTTATTTATAAATTACTGCGACCGCATATTGATAAAAAATTGGACATGCAGGTAAGACTTTATGAAACACCGAGAAATTTTGTAGAATACCCCGTTGAATAGATTTGGTATTTGTAATTTATTAATTTGGAATTTTATTCACTATGGCATATAAAAAAACAGAACACTACGATGAAAAAACAACTTCCGGCTTAATTAATAATTACCGGGAGGTATTGGGTTTGCTGGGTGAAGATCCGCAAAGGGAAGGATTATTGAAAACCCCCGAAAGACTGGCAAAAGCCATGCAATACCTGACACAGGGCTATCAGCTGGATGCTGCAGCGATTATTAACTCTGCTAAGTTTCATGAAGAAGTAAGTGAAATGATAGTCGTAAAAGATATTGAAATTTACAGCATGTGTGAACATCATATGCTTCCTTTTATCGGGAAGGCACACATTGCTTACATACCGAATGGCTGGATTACAGGATTGAGTAAAATTGCCCGGGTAGTAGATGTTTTTGCCCGCCGCCTGCAGGTGCAGGAAAGGTTAACTATTCAAATCAAAAATGCCATCAAGGAAACATTGAATCCTTTGGGTGTAGCTGTGGTTATCGAAGCAAAACATTTATGTATGATGATGCGGGGCGTGCAAAAACAGAATTCAGTAACTACTACTTCAGCTTTTGACGGCGAATTTCTTAAAAACAGCACCCGGAGTGAGTTTCTGAAACTGATCTCTTCACAGCTTTATTAAGACCCATCGGCCTCAACCATTAGTGGGTTTCCCAAGTTTGTTGCTTGAGATGTATCAGGGTTCAATGTGATGGCTGTCATCCTGAACGATTTCTACATGTTATATCTTTTACACTACAAATTTATCACTTCAATACTATTGTTATGAAACGCTTTTATTTTTTGGTTACCTGTTCAGTATTTATGGGTGCCATTACAACAGGATTTGCCCAGGATTATACCTACTATAACAACATCGCAAAAGAAGAATATGATAAAAAGAATTATCTTAATGTAATTGATAATGCCAGCCGGTCATTGAATGCTTACCCGAATGGTGCTGCTTACTTGTACAGGGGTATGGGCCGGTATGGTCTTAATAATTATGAGGATGCTGCGGGTGACTTTGGCAGCGCTATTTCATACTATTCTTCCGACAATACTTCATTAGGCAATTTATATTACTGGCGGGCTATATGCCGGTACCAGCAAAAAAAATACAAAGAAAGCTTAACGGATTTTGAATCGTCCC
>CAZGGQ010000045.1:0-38773 GCA_964525285.1 uncultured Chitinophaga sp. | reverse complement strand
AAATTTAGAAATGGATTTAAAGAGTAGGAGACTAACTGCTGTGAAAATATTCGAATGGCTTGCAGGTAACGGGCAGGGCTTTGTGCAGGCAGGGCATTGTTGTTTGTCCAGCCCGGAACTGAAGCCCAATAAAGAAATAAAAGCACAAGATAACAACTAAAAGCCCAACAGAATTCCGTCCAGCCCGAACCAAAGTGCAGCGATGCAAACAGCCGAAGTTTGAACGTCAAGCCCTGCTTGCACAAAACCCCATGTTGGCTGTAGTGCTTTTTACTTCGTCAGTTTGTTTTCTTCGTCAGCTACATGTTGTAAGTAGTAGCAATAAATCAATTGTCCTTTACGAATGCTTGATAACCTAAAAAATTCGTTTGCAGAATGCTTTCTTTCGTCTGCCTGTTGCAGTCCTAATGAATAGGCATAGATTCCCAAAGTTTCGTTTATATCTATCAATGGACCAATGCTACCTCCATGTCCAATTTGCAATGGTTGATTACCGTATATTTTAAACAAAGCATCTGATACATAATTATACGCTTTAGTATCAGCAGGGAATTTCATAGGTCTTGTATAGCTATTACTAAATTTATAAGTTACAGTAGCCCCAGCTGGAAGATTTTTATTGATGTGCTTTACAATTAAATCAATAATTTCTTTGCCAGATTGATTGTTTACTAACCTGCAAGTAATTCTTGCCATTGCATTGCCAGGAATAATATTTGAATGTCCTTCTGGTGCTGTATAGCCGCTTTGCATACCAATTATTTCAAGTGTAGGACGATACCAAATTCTTTCCAGTGGCGAAAAAGTTGTGTCGCCTGTTTCTGCTGTTGTGCCTAACACTTTCATATCTTTTGAAGCATCATAGGGCACTTTTTTTATCATTTCTTTTTCTTGCAAAGAGGCTGTCACCACTTTGTCATAAAAACCTTCCACTGCAACGTTTCCTTCTTTGGTATAAAATGAAGAAATAATTTGAGATAGAGCCACAGCGGCATTGGGGGTTTTGCCACCAAATTGCCCTGAATGAGCATCAGTATTGGCTGTTTTTATATTAAACTCAAGAATTGCCGAACCTCTTAAGCTCATCAAAATGGATGGCGTAGTTTCACTGTATTGGCTACCATCGGCATTTAAAGCGAAATCTGATTTTAATAAATCTTTATTTTTATCAAGAAAATTTTTAAAACTCGGACTACCTTTTTCTTCTTCCCCATCAAAGATAAATTTTACGTTCACAGGCAATTTACCGTCTGTACGCAACATTGCTTCAACTGCCCAAATAGTTATCAAAACACCACTTTTATCATCGCTTGAACCACGCCCTAAAATTTTCCCATCTACAATTTTTGGTGCAAAAGGTGGATTATCCCATTCCGATTCTTTTACGGGTTGCACATCATAATGAGCATAAATTAAAACTGTGGGTTTACCCGGTGCTTTGTCCCAGCTTCCATACACAACAGAATTTCCGTCAGTCGGTATTGTTTGTGCCGTTGTCATTCCAATAGTTTTTAATTTATTCACTATCCATGCGGCAACTTTGTCAATATCAGGTTTGTTTGCTGGAATAGAAAAAATACTTGGTATTGAAACCAACTCCATTAATTCTTTTAAGTGTGCATCATTATTATCATCAATATATTTTTCATAAGATGTCAAGGAAGATTTTGCTTGCTCTTTTTTTGAAGTTTTAGATTTATTATTTTGAGCTATGGAATTTGTGTTAGCTAATAGATTCAAGCTAACAAAGATTGACAGGGCTAAGGATTTTGAAATTGTCATTGTACTTATTTTTTTGAATTTAACGGGGTGTCACTTAGCATTACAGCCAACACATAAATATACGATACGGAAACCTAACTATTCAAAATTTCATATCTGGAAATCAATATTTTAATCTTCGCCATCTTTATTGTAATTACAGCAATGCAATCTAACTTTTTAGCCTCTTCGCCATCTTCATTGCAGAAATGTTTTATAGTTCTTTTTCCCGCTTTCTGCACTTCGTGCATCTCAATCACAGAAATGACTCATGGGCTTCTCAATACGTACTAATAAATCAGAGGAAATAACCAGGCGGGTAATTGTCCAAAAACCAGCCTATTAAGGTAAAGATTTTACCCGTTGCCGGAAATTAAATTTTGTGAAAAATCCCTTTTGTAGCTACCGGCAGGTTTCATTACTTACCAGTCTATTTTACCACTCCGCCACAAATCATCCAGCGGGCTGATGATATTTACAAGTTGCTCTTTTTTTACATGCAGGTATCGTTCTGTCGTTTTAATACTAAAATGACCAAGCAGGTCCTTTATATACCTGATATCAATTCCCTTCTCCAGCATATGCGTGGCAAAGCTGTGCCGGAGTGAATGGATACCCACTTGTTTTAATATACCCCCCTTTTCTTTGGCCAACTGAAATATCCGCTGTATGGTTCGGGTCGGGTAGGCTTCACCTGTTTGTTCCGATTCAAACAAATAAAGACGGGGCCGGGGTTTATACGTCCGTAAATAGGCTCTTAAGATATCAAGCAATACCGGACTAAGATTTACATACCGGTCTTTTTTGCCTTTGGCATTTTCGATCCTTATCTGCATCCTTCCACTGTCAATATCCCTGATTTTCAACACGGCGATCTCACTGACCCTTAACCCGGCACTATAAACCGTAAATAACATGGCTTTATGCTTCAGGTTGGTAAGTGCATTAAACAATCGGGCAACTTCATCTTCACCCAACACTTTAGGTAATATCAATTGTTTCTTTGGCCGGGGTATCTCCCAAAAAAATTTTTCACGATGCAGCACCTGCTCATAGTAGAATTTAAGTGCATTGATACGGCTATGTAAGCTGTTTTCTTTTAATTTCATCTCCTGGCTACAATATACCATATATCTTTTCAGATGCTCCGGTGTTAAATCATCAGCCGCTATGTCTTTCAGCATCCCCAGCAGGTGCATCATTTCCTGCAAATAAGTACGGATGGTGGAACTGCTGTATGCTTTTAATTTCAACTGCTGCTCCATGGCAGGTATTACATGAGCATTTATTGCATGTATTTTCCCTGATTTATAAATGGTAACAGGGTTATGCGCCGGGTTAGTAATAATTACAACCGGCTTTGCAGGAACTGTTGTGCTATTGATGACCCTGGATTTTACAGGTAATTGATGGGGTATTATTGCCCCGCTGCTATCTTTTTTCTTTTTATCCTCCAGGTACAGATGCAATGCCGATTGTTCTATATTAGCCAGCCCCTTCAGCGCAAAGAAAATTTTATTGTAATTCTCTTTACTTAATGGAGTGTACCAGCATTTATTAGTTGTACTGAATTTAACCACACCGCTCTTTCGTAGTGCTCCCTGAATTTTGTAATTGATCTCAAAGCAGATCCCAATACACTCCATGCCACGATGCAACAGTGGCTTTAATATAACTTCTTTCACCAGGAAAATTTGCCTGATAAATTTACAGATCTTACTGATTGACCAACACGAGGATTTACCCGGTTTTTTTGGGAAAAAAACAATTCCAGGGTTCGCAGAAAATCATCATCAGGCACAGCTGTAGACTGATTTGTTTGTATGATGATCACTTCTTCTTTTTATTGAAAAAAAACCGGGCGCCGATTGTTAGATTCAGCCGGCCGCCTCCATTCGGGTCAAAAGGATATTCATTACGGTAGGTGGCTTCTGTGAAAACTGAAAAACGGGAACTGATATTCCAGTTGAGACCGCCGCCAATACCATAATAAAAATCTCTGATGCGGAAATGAGTCAGAGGATCTGCGTTATATATATATCTGCCTGCTGTATAATTCAAACCGGTTTGAAATGTGAGATAGGGCTTAAGTTTTCTTTTGCCTAAATAATAATTTGTATAGGCGAATGCTCCAAAAGTTCTGCTATTTTGATAGTATCCCCCATGTGCAGAGTCCCTTAAATGCAAACTGCTAAAGTTGACGCCGACCCCAATCTCCCAGTTGTTTTTTATGAAATAACCAATTCCGGGGTTAAAGGACAAGTAATTGTCTTTTTGTAAATTTTTATTTTCCAGGTTCACGTACCGGATATCTCCGATATTGAAGCTGGCTGTAACGCTTCCTTTTTGAAATTGAGCAAGGCTGATTATACTAAAGAAAAGAAAAACAGCAAAGAGAGTAAATTTCTTTTGCATGTTGGTGGTTTTGCATAAAGGAACAAACCATCCTGTTAATAAAAAACAGATAAAATGTTAAACTAATAATTACTCATTTGCTCCTTCGGGTCTGTTCTCCAGCCTCATTTGGGGAAACAATAGCACATCCTGTATAGAAGAACTGTTGGTAAGCAGCATACAAAGTCTGTCAATACCGATACCTATGCCTGAAGTTGGCGGCATCCCATATTCCAATGCCCGCAGAAAATCATAATCAATGAACATGGCTTCATGATCGCCCCGTTCCATCAACTTCGCCTGTTCTTCAAAACGTTCCCGCTGGTCGATGGGGTCATTCAGCTCGCTGTAAGCATTGGCAATTTCTTTTCCATTAATTATTAACTCAAATCTTTCCACCAGCCCCTGCTTGTCGCGGTGCTTTTTTGTCAGTGGACTCATTTCCACCGGGTAATCAATAATAAAAGTGGGTTGCACATAATTCTTTTCGCATTTATCGGCAAAGATGGCATCGGTCAGCTTGCCCTTACCCATCGTATTGTCTGCATGAATATGTAATTGTTTACAAATTGAACGGAGTTGTTCTTCTTGCATGTGGCTTATATCAATGCCGGTATGTTCTTTTATGGCATCGTAAATGCTTATGCGTTTGAAAGGGGCTTTGAAAGAAATAGTTGTTGAACCAACCGGCACATCGGTTGTTCCGCAAACATCCAGCGCCGCTTTTTCCAGTAACTGCTCGGTGGTTTCCATCATCCAGAAATAATCTTTGTATGCTGTATAGAATTCAAGAATGGTGAACTCCGGGTTATGGGTGCGGTCCATACCTTCATTACGGAAGTTGCGGCTGAATTCATATACCCAGTCAAACCCGCCAACGATCAGTCTTTTTAAATAAAGTTCATTGGCAATCCGCAGGTACAAAGGCATATCCAATGCATTATGATGGGTAACAAAAGGTCTTGCCGCAGCGCCACCGGGAATACTTTGCAGAACAGGAGTGTCCACTTCCAGTGCGCCGTGGCTATCTAAAAACTCACGGATGGAGCGGATCATTTTAGTTCGTTTCTCAAAAGTTTCTTTTACCGCCGGGTTAATAATAAGATCAGCATAGCGCTGCCGGTATTTGAATTCCGGGTCGGTTACCGCATCAAATGTTTGCCCTTCGGCTTCTTTTACAATGGGCAAAGGGCGAAGTGATTTACTAAGCAGGGTCAGCTCTTTTACATGCACGGAAGTTTCGCCGGTTTTGGTGATAAAAGCAAAACCTCTTATGCCTATTATATCGCCGATGTCAATCAATTTTTTCCAGACAATATCATAAAGTGATTTGTCTTCGCCGGGACAAATATCATCGCGGCGGATATATAATTGTATTCTCCCATGTGCATCCTGTATTACGGCAAAATTGGCCTTGCCCATATCCCTGACACTCATGATGCGTCCTGCCAGGCACAGATTGGCAAACTGTTCTTTGTTTTCTTCTTTATAATTCTCTTTAATAGTAGTCGAATTACTGTTAACAGGATACAGGGGGGCAGGGTAGGGCTCAATGCCCATCATGATCAGTTCGGCCAGTTTTTCACGGCGCAATTGTTCCTGCTCAGATAAGTGTGCTGTATTCATTAATGTAAAATGAGATATGCGGGCCCGCCTTTCCATATCATTTATAATTTATCGGTAGTCGGGCAGGCAAAGGTACTGGTTACTGTGCAGCGAACAAACAGAAGCCCTGACGATACTGTCAGGGCTTTCGAATTGCTCTTAATAAAGCAAAAAATAAAATACGATTTATTTGGCAGCGTTTTTAAATAAATAACCAACCCGGATGCCGAAAGCAATATTTTTTAATTTATTATCAGCAGAAGCAGGCAGGTCTAAAACTTCCTGGGGAATGAGGTTCCTGGCACCCTGTATATAGTTGGCCGCAACAAATATCCCATTGCCCAGCCTGAATCCCATTACCACATTACCGCCATAATCAATACCTCTCATATCGTTAGCAACGGCATTGCCAAAGAGAACTTCGGTTTCAACTTTATCTGTACCGGGTGCATGGGTAACTTTTTTGGAAGGAAGATTAAAGGCTAAGTAAGGACCTCCTCCAAGGTAAAAAAATCCTTTACCGGCTTTAAAATTATATACAAAATTGGGGGCCAGTTCTGCATAACGAAGCGCTGTATAGATTTTATTAAGCGTTGGAGTGGTGGGTATGTCCGATGCTCCCTTTTGAATATAATGCAGGTCGGGCTGGAAAGAAAAATTGCCTTTCTTGCACAACGGAACTTCAAGCTGTAATCCACCCATAATGCCAAGCCTGTATTCACCGTCCCTGTCTGCTCCGCCGGTAGTTCTGCTAAGATTGGCTACAGATATTCCCCCGCTAATTCCCACTCTTGTTTTTTGAGACAGGGCCGTGATGTTCAGGCAGAAAATAAATGCAGCTAAAATAAGAATCGTCTTTTTCATAAACAGTAGTTTTTTATTTGCCTCCTTGTGCCGCTTTTCGGGGTTTTCCTTTCCTGCGCACAAGATATGGCTTGAATCAATTCATCCGAAAAGTAGCTTAAAAATAATGACTTTTATAAATTTTGGCCGGTCTTTTTTACCCGGCAGGCAAAGATAATGGATACACCCTGAAGACCAAATAAAAAAGCCAGCGTTTTGCCCTGAAAGCCAGCAGCTTGTCTTATCGCGGGCAGGCAGCCTTTTGATTTTTTTGCTTACCCGGCCGGGGCATCCTGTGCGACAGCATTTTTATTTCCCGAAAGCCCAATTAATGAGCGCCAGGTACTTTTTCCGGTTCCTTTATTTTTTTCCTGGTAATGCTCCTTATTACTCTGATCAACAGCCAAATAACCAATGCTGTTCCCCCTACGCCAACAATTACAGCGAAAACCTCTGAGCCGCCACAGGAAATACTACATGCAAGGCTTGCAATTAAACCAATTAATAACAGCGCAACAAGTATAGAAAGAATGATCAGAGCCGTTTTTCCTCCACCTGAGGGTTCATTTGAATTTTTAATCGCCCTTATCTGTTCTTTTAGCAATTTTTTTCTTTCTTTCCATTTTAAGAAATTCCCGTTTTCGTCTTTCATGGATGCGGAAAAATTGGCAATGGATTTATACGTCTTTACCGTGCTGTCTTTGGGGAGAATGGTATTGCTGGCCGCAGCCTGGTTAAATGGAAGGGAATAACGGAATAAATTTTCTTTATGGTTTCCAAAATAAACGATCATTAAATAAGTGGATCCCGCCAGGAGAATATCACAGGTTTTTTGACGAACATAATGAGATGCCTTGATACGGTATTTCCCATTTTTATTTTTTAAGGGATAGGCTATGAATCCCGTGGCGTATAAACAGGCAAAAAACAGTATGGCGGCGAGCGGCAGGTAAATGCCGGCATCATGCAGCAGCAAACCTGTTGTAAAACCCAATACATTCAATAAAATAAAAGATGCAATAATTATAAAACGGGCAGCCCATGGATGCTGTTTTGCCCAAACAGAAATTTTTCTCATACAGTTAGTTTTTGTGGTAATTGACCTGTTCTACTTGTTGATTATTCTATAAATTAATTTTTATAACCATAGCCGGGTACCCGCATTTAGTCAGCGCGGCCTGCCGGACAAATGAACCTGTTTCAATTTTGAATGATGCGGAAACGGTATTTGCTTTTCTTTTATTCCTCGTGGAAGCTGTAAATAATGGAATACTGCCAATCATGGAAGCAAGACCTGTATAAAAAAAACCGCCCCTACCTCCAGTTTATTACTCTTTTCGCCTGTAAAAATTCCAGCTATTTCTTCGGCAGCGCCATTGATCCCGAGTATTATCCCGGTAGATGCAAATGCAAATCCCCCGCCTAATAATATCCACGCGGTGGTATTCTGATTTTTACTTTTTTTGAGATAATCTGTTTTTACTGCAGGAGTTACTGTTGCCGGTTGCTGGCTGAATGATGTGACTGAAATAATCAGCAGCAGTGTAAGAAAGATATTTTTTTTCATTTGCTTATTTAAAAGGTAAAGAAAGATACAGATTTGTAAACAAAGTTCCTTTTTGAATTTGTTGAACTGCAGGCAGCAGGAAAACGGTAAAGCCTTACATTTGTCGGGTAAATTGAATACCTTAAAAAGCGTAATTACTTGAAGAGAATTTTCTTATCAGCACTTTTATTTGCAGGCATTTTTAGTTCCTGCGACATTCTGTCAAAACTGCCTGCCGGCGGAACCGGGGTCACCGAAGCAGAGGCCGGAGAAGGTATTAAAGAGGCATTAGGTCAGGGCCTGGTAAAAGCTGTATTGCAATTGAACAGAACCGATGGTTTTTTCAAAGATGCTTTTTATAAAATTCTGATGCCACCGGATGCAAAGAAGATCGAAAACACTCTTCGGGATTTAGGTATGGGGAAAATGGTGGACAAAGCCATTCTCCAGATCAACCGGGCAGCTGAAGATGCAGCCGGATTTGCCAAACCCATTTTTGTGGATGCAATTAAAAGCATGACACTCAGTGATGCTATCGGGCTGGTAAGAAATGGCGATACCAGCGCCACACATTTTTTCAGGGTGAAAACTACTGATAAGCTGATTGCGGCATTTCTGCCGGTGATAAAAAACTCACTCGATAAACAGGATGCCAGCAGGTACTATAGTGACGTGATAAATACGTACAATAATTTTCCTACCACTTTTAAAAAACTAAATCCCGACCTGCCGGGTTTTGTAACCGGTAAAGCCACGGATGCGCTGTTTGACCTGGTAGCAAAAGAAGAATTAAATATCCGCCAGAATATTGCAGCCCGTACGACAGAATTACTAAGAAAAGTGTTTGGGGCCAAATGGTAATTTTCCGCAAAAACCAGTTATAGTAAGGGCAGGTACGCAACTAAAAGCATAAAATAACGTCAAATCATCTGCAATAACTGTTCGCAGCACTGATTGCTGTTATCTTGCAGCGATCACAAACTCATAAACACTATGAAATTTTCTTCTGGCATTATCCTGTTCAGCCTGGTAGTGATTCCGGCTGTTTCATCTTCACAAATTACGTTGCCAAAAAAACTTTTTGGAAAAACAGCAACGGGTAGTGGCAGTATCACAGAAAACGAAGCCGGGCAGGGAATCAAAGAAGCCTTATCACAGGGAGTTGCCAATGCTGTTTTGAATCTTAATAAAACAGATGGATTTTTTGGCAGCGAATTTTACAAAATGTTGTTGCCGCCGGATGCCAAAAAAGTAGAAAAGACCTTGCGCAGTATCGGCATGGGCGCCCAGGTTGATAAAGCGATTCTGTCCATCAACCGCGGGGCTGAAGATGCGGTGGGTTTTGCCAAACCCATTTTTGTGGATGCCATCAAACAAATGACGCTGACCGATGCCCTGAATATCATCAAAGGTCCGAAGGATGCGGCGACGAATTATTTTAAAGAAAAGACAAAGGAAAAACTGATCATTGCCTTTGCGCCTTCTGTAAAATCATCGCTGGACAAAGTGGATGCCAGCAAATATTATTCAAACATCATCAACTCTTACAACAGCCTGCCTACTACTTTTAAGAAAATTAATCCCGACCTCACTTCCTATGTTGTAGGGAAAGCTGTTGACGCTTTGTTTGACCAGGTGGCGAAAGAAGAGGCTAATATCCGGGCAAATCCGCTGGCAAGAACATCTGATATTCTGAAAAAAGTATTCGGGGGAAATAAATGATCATTCGGGAAACACACTCCAGAATAATAACACCACTCTTCTCCTGGCATCGTCAATACTGTAATCGAAAATTTTTGGATTGGGGTGAAGATCTCCTTTTCCTTCCGTAAGAAAAAGAATATTTTTTACGCTGCCTCCCATGGTGGACCGTCCATACGTATATTTTTTAAAAAGCTGTATAACGGCCTCCGCTCTTCTCCTGGATAACTCTTTATTCAACTCTTTATTATCGGGAGTTTTACCACTTAGTTTTACCCCATCCGCCAGGTCTTTATGAAGAGGCGTGCCATCCACAATAGAGGTGCCGTCTGCATATCCTTTGGCCGTGATGACCAATGACAGCGGGAAGTCGGGATATTTTTGTGTAAAGAGATCAATTTCTTTGGCGGCGGGTTCAAAAAATTTACCAATAGCTTCGGCTAATTCCGGCGTCACCGTGTACTTGCCGGGCTGAAATAATACATCCTGATCCAGTTTCACCACCATGTTCCTGTTGATGAGGTCGTTGATGAAATTTACTTTGTCACTGATCATTTTTGAAGTGACCCCTGACAAGGTCAATGCTTTTTTAAGCCTGTTCCAGTCGTTCCTGTCTACTTCCGTATTACCGATAAGAATGGAATTCTGTGCTACCAGTTTGTCAATTTCAGCCGTTGCGATGCCGATGTATTTTTTTATGCGGGTACTGGCGGTATCATCTATTTCATTCTGATCCTGTTTGATTTGCCGTTTTGTATCCAGTTCTTTCAGCTTTTTACTATGCTGTGCAAGCTGGCTGTCCAGCACAGCCAGTTGTTGCTTGTGAGTGATTGCTTTTTGCTGAGGCACGCAGGAATAGAGATAAAAGGCGATGAAGGCCACAAGCAGGACATAGGGGGTTCTTATTTTAGGCATACAATAATCCTTTAAGTGCTTACTAAAGGTAGAAAAGTATTGCCAGAAAAAGAATAGGTTAAGCAACTACCAGTAATACCTGCCATGCCTCACTTACTTTACCTTCATCCAATAATTTTTTTGCATATCGGTGAAGTTCTTTTTCCATTTCATCGGGATTGATGCTGAAGTATTGAATGATATCTTTCAGCCGCGCATCATCAAAAGCAGGATCGATCAAAGGCATTTCATTTACATTGGCTAATTGTCCCAGGTTGTTACCGGTAAGGATAGTACTGTTCCGGATGGCTGCCGGCAATGCATCTGCACCAATACCGGGTTCCGTATTTGGTTTTTGAACATGAAAGAGATTGGTTTCATCCACTTTGCAATACCAGTCGCCACCAAGCCTGGCCACATGATGAATTTTCCGCTGATCCATTTTATGCTGCTCGTCCAATAATGAATCATCAATATGCAGTTTTAACACTTCACAGATAACTAAATTACCTGCACCTTTTTCTGTGCCCAGTGGTTTTACTTCGATCACTTTGCACTCCATCTTTACTTTGCTTTCTTTTATCATCGGCGGCCTGATGATAGTTGCGGGCTCTTCTGTAAATCCTGCTTTGATGAATTCATTGGTTCCTTTAGGAAATTCACAACTGGCCAATGAGGTTTGTTGCACCATATCGAAAGTGACGATATTGATAACAACCTCAGGCACCTCCAGCACATTTTGTAATGTATGTTTGGTGGTATTGTCCCGCACTCTCCTGGCCGGGGAAAAAATTACGATAGGTGGATTAGAGGAAAATAAATTAAAAAAACTGAAGGGGCTTAGATTAACGTTACCTGCTTTATCAATGGTAGAGGCAAAGCAAATTGGCCTTGGTGCAACAACATGCAAAAGGTAATACTGCTTTTCGGTCGGCGTCAGGTCTTTAAGTTCGAGAATCATATTTTTTGTTTAACCGCTAAGGCGCAAGGACGCTAAGTTTCGCTAAGGTCAATAACTATTTACCATTCTTTTGAAACCGTCTTTTACCAGCGTTACATTAAAGTTGATTAAAAATCCCAACCGTTTATCTGACAGTTTCAGGTATGAAAGTAATTGGGCCTGATGAACCGGATGCAACGCATCAACTGATTTAACCTCTATTACAATTTCATTTTCCACCAATATATCAATGAAAAATTCTTTTCCTGTGTCATGTCCTTTATAAACAAGGGGTACCTTAACCTGATATTGGACAAAAATATTTCTAAGCTGTAATTCTTTTACCAGGGCGAATTCATAAACTGATTCCAATAGGCCCGGGCCAAGAATTTTATGTACTTCCAATGCAGCCTGAAAAATTTGAGTGGCCAGATATTCAAATTGTTCTTTATTCATTGCGTTTCTTTGCGCCTTAGCGTCTTTGCGGTTAAACCATCACATTTTCTTCAATTTTAAAATACTCCAATCCGTTTCTTCCGCCACAATCGTATTGCTTAACTTACCCAACCCTTCGATCTCCATTTCCACCACATCATCGGGCTGCAGCCATTGTTCAGAAAAATTGGGATCATTCAATTTACCGGTTCCGTTCAATTCGAGAAAACATCCAGTTCCCACGGTACCGCTGCCGATCACATCGCCGGGAAACAGATCAACACCATAAGAAGCTCTTTCGATTATTTCTGCAAAGGTCCAGTCCATATCACCGAGGTTGCCATCGCTCACCTGTTTCCCATTTACCCAACATTGCATCCGCAGGTTCCAGTTGGCGCCGGCATGATTTTCTTTGCAGGGAATTTCGAATGATTGCAATTCATCCAATGTCACGACCCATGGGCCGATCACGGTGGAAAAATCTTTTCCTTTAGCCGGGCCGAGATTCAACAGCATCTCTTCCATCTGCAATCTTCTTGCACTCAGGTCATTCATGATCATCAGCCCGCCGATATATTCTTCCGCTTCACCCGCTTTGATATTTCTTCCATGTTTGCAGATGACGATCGCTGCTTCCAGTTCGAAATCCAATTTTTCAAAATGATCCGGCATACATCTTATTTCTCCCGGCCCTTGTATGCTGTGATGGTTGGTAAAATAAAAAATGGGATATTGGTCGAATTCCGGTATCATTTCCGCTTTACGGTTTCTCCTTGCTGCAGCCACATGCTGGCGGAAGGCATAACCATCCCGGCAACTGGAAGGAAATGGTATCGGCGCCAGTAACTGAACATCTTTTAACGCAACGCCCTTATTACTTGATCTTGTTCCTTCCCTCAGCATCAATTCACCGGCCTGCGCCACCGGGAAACTGTCTTCCCAGTAAGTTAAAAACATATTCATGCTATTGGGTAGATCGGGGTGGAGCACTTCCATATCATAGATCATATCATTGATCAATACGCCCAGTTGTTCATGTTCTTCTTTGAGATAAGTAACTAATTTCATACAGAATATTTATAAGTGCCGCTAAGGTAAATATTTAAAGGCATTGAATATAAAACCCCGTCAGTTTCAAATAGTTGAACGGCTTTCACAAATTGACCAAAATCAGCCTGCTACCCCGTTTTCTCCCCACATCTCTTTCCTTATCTTTGTGCCATGCATTTCGAAAAAATTCATAATAAAGGTCAGGCCCGTTTATTCAAAAATGATTTCCTGGAAGCGCTTACCAAGGCCAACCCGCTTGTGATTTGGGGCATGTATATACCCATTATGACTTTTATCATTTATACGGCAGCTACGAGATATGATTACAGCACCGGAAGCATCCTGCTGATTTTCTTTGGAGGTATGTTTTTCTGGACTTTTTTTGAATACCTGGCTCACCGGTTCATTTTTCACTGGATACCCAAAACGCCGGGGGCCACCAAATTTGTTTATACACTGCATGGTAACCATCATCATTATCCAAGGGACCGGCAACGGTTGTTTATGCCACCTGTTCCAAGCCTGATCATTTCTTCCAGCTTGTTTGGACTAATGTATCTTATCATGGGATCTTATGCCTTTATGTTCTTTCCGGGATTTTTATTCGGCTACCTGATGTACGGCACCATGCACTACGCTATTCATGCATGGACCCCCCCCTTCAAGTGGATGAAAGGACTCTGGAGAAATCACCACCTGCATCATTATAAAAATGAACATAATGGTTATGGCGTAAGTTCCACCATCTGGGATCATGTTTTTGGCACCATGTTCGACCTGAAGAAAGAAAAAGAGGATAAGGAAAAAGTGAAAGAACTGATGTTCGAAAAGAGGGAAAAATAAACCCCGGCCCCTTGCCATAGGTATCCCTTTGGGAAAAGGGGAGTGGCATATTACCATCTTTCATCGTCGGGGATATCATTGTTACTTTTCGAATCTTTTCTGCTTTTTATTTTTTGCAATTGTCTTTCAATAATTAAATCAGCAATTAGTCCTGCGGTATTTTCTCCTTTTTCCCGATCAAGCAGTTGACGCATTTTATTTTCATTTACATCAACCCTGTACAGGTAATAGACCAGTTTTTCAAAATCATGGTTGATGAGATGATTGATATGTGCCGCCAATTTCTCTTTTAATTCTTCCAAAGACACAGTAACAGGTATGCTGATCTCAAGCGAATCGTTTATAGCAGGAATCAAATCTGTGTTCATTGCTGTCATCGGTGGCTAATATTTTTCCATAACTCCCAGTCCGAATAAAGCGAAGTCATATTTCACCGGGTCATTTTTATCCAAAGTTCGCAGGTATTGCGTCAATTCCAATGCGGCCTGCCAGTCTGTTTGATTTCTTTTCAATATTCCAAGCCGCCGGGCCACCCTCGCTACATGCAGGTCAACCGGGCAGATTAGCTGGGAGGGAGAAATATTTTCCCAGATGCCAAAATCAACGCCATTATTATCCTTTCGTACCATCCATCGCAGGAACATATTCAATCGCTTACAACTTGAATTTTTTTCCGGAGTGGCGATATGTTTTTTTGTTCTTGCCGGTATATGTTCCAAAGAGAAAAAATAATGATGAAAATATTTTAATGCCTCTTCTATTATCGGGGTATTGCTCCCCTCTCCCCAGAGCTTGTCGAAGGGATGGAGAGGGGGTGAGGTGTGAAGGCTGTTTCAAGGCTTTTGTGGCTTAAATAGTGGTATTTAAAAAAATCAATGAAGTATAGCAGGTCAGTGGCGTTAAATGTCCGGTGTGTAAATCCGGTTAGCTTTTTTAATTCTTTTGGGGAATGATCCAAACAAAAATCACAAGGTGCATTATCCATCAATTGCAACAGTTCTTTTGATTTGTTGATAATGGTTGCCCGGTTACCCCAGGAAAAAATTGCGGAGAAAAATCCGGCAATTTCTATATCCTGTTTTTTGCTGAAGAGGTGTGGAATTGAAACCGGATCGTTTTTTATAAAAGAAGGCTGATTGTATAAATCAACCTTTGTATCTAAAAATTCTTTGAGTTCTTTTTCATTCATTATTTCACGGATCTATCCAATAGCTTTTTTCAGATCCTCAACCAGGTCATCTGGATCTTCAATACCTACACTTAATCTTATCAAAGAGTCACTCAGTCCATTTTTGATTCTCTCTTCTCTTGGTATCGATGCATGCGTCATCGAAGCAGGATGATTGATCAATGATTCCACACCACCCAAACTTTCGGCCAGGGAAAATAAATGGGTTGATGATAAAACTCTTTTAGCTTCATCTACACTGTCATTCTTTAGTTCAAAAGAGATCATGCCTCCAAAATCCCGCATTTGTTTTTTTGCAATGGCATGGTTGGGATGGTCTTCAAAACCCGGCCAGTAAACTTTTGCAACTTTGGAATGATTGCGAAGCCAGTTGGCTATTATTTTTCCGTTTTCACAATGTGCCTTCATTCTAACGCCCAATGTTTTTATTCCACGCAACACTAAAAAACAATCCATCGGACCGGGTACGGCGCCGCAGCTTTTCTGGATAAAGTATAATTTTTCCCTCAGGTCTTTATCATTCATCATCAATGCTCCCTGTATCACATCACTGTGGCCACCCAGGTATTTGGTGGCGGAGTGCATGACAATATCTGCACCGAGATCCAATGGATTTTGCAGGGCCGGCGAAGCAAATGTGTTATCAACAGCGAGTAAAATATTTTTTGGTTGGGCAATAGCTGAAACGGCGGCAATATCTGTAATGTTCATCAACGGGTTAGTTGGTGTTTCTATCCAGATAAGTTTTGTTTTATCTGATACAGCATTTTTTATATTATCAGCATTCGTTGTGTCAACATAGATGAATTTGATCCCGAATTTTTCAAAAACTTTGGTAAATAACCGGTAAGTGCCGCCATACATATCGTTTCCGCAAACCACTTCATCACCGGGTTGCAGCAATTTTATCACGGCATCTGTGGCCGCCACGCCGCTGCCAAAGGCCAAAGCATAGTTCCCGTTTTCAATGATGGCATAGGCTTTTTCCAACGCCGTACGGGTTGGGTTCTGGCTCCGGGCATATTCATAACCTTTATTTTTTGCCGGGGCTTCCTGTACATAAGTTGACGTTTGATAGATAGGGGTCATTATAGCGCCGGTGGATGGATCTGGTTCTGCGCCGGCATGGATGTATTTTGTAGCAGGTCTCATACAAATTTTTTTAAGCACAAAGATAGTTGTGTAATACATTAAGGATACCTAATCCTGGTATTTTCTGGTATTATGCCTTAATTTTATAGAAACTGAATTTTATGAAAATTGTCTGGGGTTTCCTCATATTGTTTTTTGCAATAATCTGCATGTCAATGACGCAATGCCCAAAGTGTATTAAAGGGAATCTTGCAGTTGATAATGATGCAAAGAGATGGCTGCCTTACCACGGAAAGGATTCGGTCACCTTTATTACAGCATCAGGTACAACGGGCAAATTTCGTTGTTCTTTTGGCGACATATCTAAAACCTATAAAAATTTTGATTGCGATGACTATTATACTGCTGACAGTGTTGGTTTTTCTATGGAAATATTTCCCCCTGATAGTCTGTTTATAAGTTGTAATATAAGTTCTCCTTCCTGGTTGTGTTTTAACGTAAGAGACAAGAATAGTTATTACATTGGAGGATGTAATGTTATTAATGGTTCAGCATCGGAAATGAGAAGAAAATTTTCCAACCTCAGATTAAATAATGTAGTATATCCGGAAGTTGTTCTGGTCAATGGGTACCCGGGTACAAATCCGGGATTTGATTCTCTTTATTTTGCAAAAAATTATGGAATTATCTCATTTAAGTATAATAGCGTTCATTACTATCTAAAACAATGATGCAGAGGTTAAATACCGCCAGTCATAATTGTCTCCCTCATGTGCAGCTTTGGGTATAATCTTTTTGTTCATTACTTCCGGCTTCAGTATTTTTTCATTCACTAATTTGTTTTTTGCATCCTGTATCATTTCCTGCAGTTTTTTATGTTGCATCCATTGCAGTTGCGGAGGTTCAAAACCGACTTTATCCCGCCTCCAGGTAATGGCTTCAGGCAGTTTTTCATTCATGGACGTTCTGAGCAGCCATTTTGTCCAGCCATTCCTGATCTTAAATGTAGCAGGAAGTGAAAAAACAAATTCAACCAGCTCATGTGATAGAAAAGGCAAACGAACCTCCCTGCCATGCGCCATTGAATTCCTGTCGGCGTAACGCAGTAACTCTTCCAGGCCATGCGTGCAGGTATTAAAATGCAATACTCCATTGAGTGTGAAATGATCGGGGGTGGTATAATAGGCTTCTTTGCTCTGCAGTTTTACAAAATCGTTCGTAAGGTCTTCATGCCTTATTGCTTTCAGCAGGTATTGGTTTTCTAATGTAATAGTGGCAAAAGCGGGAAAATAAGCTGCAATGATATTTTTAAAACCAAATTTTTCCTGTACACCCATTTCTCTGGCAGCCTTTAATTCCTTACTGCGGAATAGTCTCCTGTTCCTGAATAATTCCTGCCAATACCATTTGTAGTATTTATGATAACCAGCCAGGGTTTCGTCAGCTCCCTGTCCATCTAACAAAACTTTTATATTGTGTTTTTTTGCCAGTTCAAAGACTTTGTACTGGGCATAGATGCTGGCAGAACCAAAAGGTTCTTCCTGGTAATGACATAATTTCTCCCAATCATTCAGCATTTCTCCGGCAGAAATATTAATAGCGAATTGTTGTAACCCAAATTGATCAGCTACCTGCTTTGAGAATAATGATTCGTCTTTTTCAAACCCAGGAAAGAGGGCGGTGAATGAAGTGAATGGTGAATGGTGAATAGTGAATGGGGCTGCCGTAGCAACAACTGATGAACTATCCAATCCGCCGCTTAATGAAGTGCCGACATCCACATCACTTCGTAATCTTCTTTGCACCGAGGTGCTGAAAAGATGATTGAATTGATCTATGGCTTCATTATCTGTAATTTTTTTAACCTGTTTTTCAAAATCAATATCCCAGTATTTTTCCAGCACAAGTTGATTATTCCCGGCATTATATTTTAAAACCGTTGCGGCAGGCAGCTTACTGATATTTTCAAAAAAAGTTTCATGGGGGTTTGCAGGATTATCGGTATAGCCAATGGTAATAAAATTAAAAAGCATTTTCTGGTTAGGCCTGCATTCAATACCGGCGGCCCGGAGTGCTTTTATTTCAGATGCAAAAAGAAATTTCTGGCCGTCAAAAAAATAAAAGAATGGTTTTTCTCCAAACCTGTCTCTTGCTGCAAACAACTCTTTTTCTTTTTCATCCCAGATCGCAAAAGCAAACATGCCGTCAAAATGATCCACACATTCATCCCTCCAGCAATCATAAGCAGCAGCAATTACTTCCGTATCTGTTTGTGAACGGAAAGAATAACCTTTCTTCAGCAATGCTGACCGTAGTTCAATATAATTATAGATCTCTCCGTTGTGAATAATTGTATACCTCATCCCCAACCCTTCTCCACAAAGTGGAGAAGGGGGAGGGTTGAGGTGCATCGGTTGATGACCAGCATCACTCAGATCTATTATTGATAAACGCCTATGACCGAATAAAACATTGCCAGCTTCATTTTGCCAGCAGCCCTCCCCATCCGGGCCGCGGTGAGCCAGCGCATCAGTCATTTTTTTCAGGTGATGCTGATTAAACCACGATGGATTTGATTGAATTATTCCGGCTATGCCACACATGCTGTAAATATCCAAATAATCCCGGTAGCAAATCCCAAAAAGGAAAGATGAAGGATAATTAAACTTCAGAACCGGAAAGGCAATCTTGCTTCCAGGTTGTCCCAGGCCATCAAAAGCTCAGCGCCATCGCCTTTTTTTTCAAAGATCATAGTGTAATACTCCAGGTGATTGGCAGTTTGTTTTATAGGGATGATAAAACGGGCAATGTCTTTTGCAGAATCCGGGTGCAGCCCCCAACTATCAATATTTGAATTAATAATAATTGTCCAATTGTCTGGTTCGGGAATGCAGTACAATATATAGCGGCCTGCTTTTATTTTTCTATCCTGTATAAGGGCATCGGTATAAAGATCCAGTTCTGTGGATTCATTGGCGCCAAGTCTCCACGGCTCTCCATATTTCAATAAATTATGAAACAACTGACGGCCCTGGAGATGAGGACGACTGTAAATAATTCTTGCCAAAGGTTCAGTATTGATGGCTTTTGTCATTTTGAGTATAGGATAATCAGCAGGGTAGTAGCTAATATCCATTGGCGAGACATCAACAATGACATAAGGGTTTTCGTTTTTTCCCGGAGCTTTTATTTTGGAACTGTCTTTGGTGGCAATGATTCCTTTATTATCAACAGGTTTGCTTTCTTTATTGCTGCAGGCAATAATGAACAGCATGGGAACGATAATTAAATAAGACCGGGTAAGCAACCACATAGATTTATTTTAAAAGGTAACGGGCAATGATACTTTGGTATTGTCCCATGCAATAGTAAGATTACAGCCAGTATTTGTTTTTTCGAATATCATTGCCATGGACTCAATGACTGCATCCGTTTTTTGTACCGGCACTTCCACTCTTATCACATCTTTTTTTGTGTCATATTTAAAAGAACCCCAGGTATCTGTTTCTTTATTAATAATGATAGTCCATGAGGATTCCTTGACTAATGCATACAGGGTATAACGGCCCCTGGCCATTTTTTTGCCGCCAATTTTTACATGCTTATAAAATTCGATTTCAGTGGCTTCATTGGCGCCAACCCGCCACACTTCGCCATATTTTACCAATCCTCCAAAAATGACCCTTCCTGATTTTTGCGGGCGGCTGTATATTGCACGGGCCACCAGCGGTTCCGTTATTTTGTCCTGTATCTTCTGTACCGGGTAATTGGCCGGGTAATAACTCATGTCCATCGGCGATTTATCAAGTGCCGGCATGCCACCTGTTTGTGCCCGCAATCCTGTTGATAAAGCAACTGTAAAAATGATAATGAATAGTTTTCTCATAATATATATGTTATTTACAAAAATAATCGTTTCGGATTTTTAACCCTTACCAATTATATATGATCCCGGTCCTCTTGCTGAAATATTTCAAACTGCTGGCGGGCAAATGACTTTAATTCTCCCCAGAAATGACGATAACAAAGCTGCAACGGTTGGTAATGCTCTTCAAACAAACGGAAGGCGGTTTCACTTTCGGTTAAATAAGCAGCTCTTCTGACCACGCCGCCCAGGCTTTTTCCGATTCCCCAACGGGTCCGGTAGTTATACAGCCAGTTATGCTCTTTCAGGTAAGGAAACATAAGTGCAAAACGTTCGGGCAACCATTGTTCATATTTGTCAATTGATGAATAAACCTGTAACGAAAAATCATGTAAGGATGAATCAGTGAATTCGTTTTCATCCATGGCTAAAAAATGATCATATATGACGTCTACAAGAGCACCGGCATATAACCTGTAATGAGTTCGGAAAACTTCTTTAGCTTTTCGGGTAGCCTCATGTGCATCGGTGAATGTGTCAATGGCCCGGTGCAGGGCTATTCCATTTTGTATGCCCTGCGGAAAGTCAAATTTCTTTTTTCCTTTTACAAAATCGCTGATAAGATTGCCCAGCAGTATTTCCGGGTCATTAAAAGACAAATATGCGTGGGCCAGGTAATTAATAAAGAATGGATTTAATTTTCAAAAATTAATAATAATAAAGCAGCATTGCAAATCTCCTGATGTTTTACTCAGCATCAAAATATCATCAGGGCCCGGTACACGGGGATGAACGGCTCATAAAAATGCCAGACGGTTTATAATAAATAACTATTGTTAACATCAATTAACAGGGCACTCCATTAGTCTCCGAAGGAGTCCTTTGGACACAATTGGCTTGCCGCAGGTTGTAACCTGATCTACATTTGTGGCGTCACACTTATCAGAGAAATAAAAGAAAAACAAAACCTTCTAAATAAACAGATTATGAAAAAGATGATTTTAACACTGGCAATTGCTGTAAGCAGCTTAGCTGCCTTTGCCAGGGAAGACAATGTAAGCAAGAAAGTACTGGACGCATTCAAAACTGAATTCAACACAGTAAAAGTTGTAGAGTGGACCGCCGGGATCGATTATTACAAAGCCTCCTTTATCTATAACGATAAACATGTGTTTGCTTATTATAACATGGATGGCAATCTGCTCGGCCTGACCCGTTATATCAGCCCCATTGACCTGCCCCTGAACCTGCAAATAAGCCTGAAGAAAAATGGCAATGGTTACTGGATCAGCGACTTGTTTGAAGTGGCCAAAAATGCAACTACTTCCTACTACATTACCCTGGAGAACGCCGGTTCAAAGATGGTATTAAGGTCAATCGGCGGGAGTGACTGGGAAGAATTTAAAACAGTAAAGAAATCTTAATAAGTAAGTTTTGGTGTGTGGTAAAACAAGCCCTGACGTGCCAATGGCAGTCAGGGTTTTGTCTTACTTGATATTGCATCAAAAGAACATTGATCAGAAAAGTATAATCAGACCCAGGGCCGCTAAGAACAAAGATCAACCAGCAACCCGCCCTCCCACCTGATAATTACAGAATATATTGTGGTAAATATAAAGCCCAATTCAGGGTTTAAATTAGTGGTCAAAAATTTTACTGATAATCAGCACTTTATAGAGGCTCAATAAAAATTACTTCCCTGATTTTTAGGTTGTGAATTATCACAAACCTATCTTCGCACCCCCAAAATAAGCTACTGGCATTAAGCTATTAGCTGTTAGTGGGACAGTTGGAGGGATAGCTCCTGCTGTTTATTATTTAACTGCTGAAGGTAACAATCCGCCAGTTGGCGGATGAAGCTAACAGCTAAAAGCTTTTCTTAAATGAGCAAATTACATTTCACCACCAAACATGCGAACGAGGCTACCGTAAAACGCAACTGGTATGTTGTGGACGGTACTAATCAAACCGTTGGTCGTATGTGTGCTAAGATTGCTGCGGTACTCCGCGGTAAGACCAAAGCATGCTACACCCCCCATGTTGACACAGGCGATTATATCATTGTGATCAACAGCGAAAAAGTTGTATTGACCGGAAACAAACTGGATCAGAAAATGTATGACCATTTCACGGGTTACCCCGGCGGTCTTAAAGAAGAAGTGGCCAGAAGCCTGATCAGCCGCAGACCCGAAGTGGTTGTTGAAAGAGCGGTAAAAGGGATGTTGCCAAAGAACAGGTTGGGCCGCAAGATGTACAAAAAATTATTTGTGTATGTTGGAGCCAACCATCCTCATACAGCACAGCAACCTAAAGAATTAAAATTCTAAAAACAGCTATTAGCTGTTAGCGATTAGCCATGAGCTAAAAGCTAAAAGCTAATGGCTAAAAGCTAAAATTAAATGGAAAAACAAAAAAACGGGATAGGTCGTCGTAAAGCAGCGGTGACAAGGGTGTTTCTCTCCAAAGGAGAGGGAAAGATCACCATCAACGAAAAAGATTATAAAACTTATTTTCCGTTGGTTTATTTACAGAACCAGGTGGAACGTCCGATGAAAACAGTTGATGTGCTGAACAAATTTGACGTAAAGATCAATGCAGCAGGTGGTGGTGTAAAAGGCCAGGCAGAAGCTGCCATGCTTGGTATCGCCAGGGTATTACTGGAGATCAATCCTGATTTTCGTCCTGCATTGAAAGCAGCAGGTCTGTTGAAAAGGGATCCAAGATCAGTTGAGCGTAAGAAATTCGGGCATAAGAAAGCAAGAAGAAGCTACCAGTTCAGCAAGCGTTAAGCCCCTATCCCCTAAAGGGGGATTTTAGTCGTTGATAGTAAAAAGATTTTTCAACATAAAAGAGTTTCCGAAAGCCCCTCCTTGCGAGGGGTTTGGGGAGCCCAAAAAAAAGACAATGGAACAAAATACATCCCTACAACAGCAACTTCTCGAAGCAGGCGTTCATTTTGGTCACCTGAAAAAGAAGTGGAATCCCAAAATGCTGCCTTACATTTTTGCTGAAAAAAAAGGTATTCACATCATTGACCTGAACAGAACGGTCGAGTGCCTGCAGGAAACGGCAGCTGTCCTGAAACAGATAGCCCGCAGCGGTAAGAAGATCTTGTTTGTTGGTACCAAGAAGCAGGCGAAAGACATCGTCAATGAATCTGCCAGGAGAATAAATATGCCTTTTGTTACTGAAAGGTGGCTGGGTGGAATGCTCACCAACTTCAACACGGTTCGTAAGAGTGTGAAGAAAATGCAGAGCATTGAGAAAATGCTGGGCGATGGATCATTCGAAAACATTACTAAAAAAGAACGGTTGACGCTGAGCCGGGATAAGGATAAGATGGAAAAAGTACTGGGCGGTATTTCCCAACTGGGCCGTGTACCTGCAGCTTTGTTCATCGTGGATATTGGTCATGAACATATTGCCCTGGCAGAAGCAAAACGTTTGGGAATTCAGACCTTTGGTATAGTGGATACCAACTGTGATCCTAATAAAGTTGATTTCGCCATTCCCGCCAATGACGATGCCACCAAATCAATCGCCATTCTCGTTAATTATATAACAGCTGCAATAGCAGAAGGTTTAGCTGAAAGACAAGCGGCTAAAGATGAAGAAACAGAAGAAGTGACGGATGATGAAAAAGAAAAGAAGGCTGCTAAGCTGCAAGCTGAGGCAGAAGCTGAAGGTGGCCGTGGTGGAAGAGGTCGTGGCGCTGGTGGACAAAGACGCCGCACACCTGCAGGCGGAAGCAGGGGCCCGGGTGGCGGAAGGAGGTAAGATGTCTGAGGACGGAAGTCCGAAGCGAACGTTTCAATTGAAAATATTTATTAATAATTATTATAGATGATGCCGGAGGGATCTTTTCAGACCTCTGACATCAGACTTCAAACTTCAGGATATGAGTACAGTAACAATAAGTGCACAGGATATAAATAAACTCCGGCAAACTACCGGTGCCGGTATGATGGATTGCCGGAAAGCATTAACAGAGACCAACGGTGATTTTGAAGCAGCTATTGATTGGCTGAGAAAACAAGGTCAGAAAATAGCAGCAAAAAGAAGTGACCGTGAAGCAAAAGAAGGAGTGGTGATCGCCAAAACAACTGCCGATCATAAAACGGGAATTGTTGTTTGTGTTAGTTGCGAAACGGATTTCGTTTCCAAAAATGCCGACTATGTTGCATTTGGTCAAACTATTGCTGATGCTGCAATAGCTAATAATGTAAAAAGCCTGGATGAATTGCTGGCAACAAAAGCCGGCAATGCAACCGTAGCGGAATTAGTAAACGATAAGCTGGCTTCTATCGGCGAAAAGATCGGGGTTACCAGGTTTGAAAGAGTAGATGCAGATTACGTAGCATCTTATATTCACGGAGCTTACCGCATTGGTGTATTAGTTGGATTAAACAAAGAAGCAGCTGAAGCCGGAAAGGATGTGGCCATGCAAATAGCCGCCTTAAACCCTGTAGCAGTTGATGCTGATAGTGTGCCTGCCAGTGTCATTGCCCGGGAAAAAGATATTATCATGGAACTGATGAAGCAGGACCCGAAGATGGCAGGCAAACCCGATGAAATGCTGGCCAAAATTGCCGATGGTAAAATGGGAGCTTTTTTTAAAGAACAAACACTAACTGCACAGGCTTTTGTAAAAGATAACAGCAAATCTGTTGCTGATTATCTTAAAGAAAGCGGTGATGTGAAAGTGACTGAGTTTAAGAGAGTGGCGTTAGGATAATGTAAAAATATTTTATTTATAAACCAGGCGTTCTGAGATCTCAGGACGCTTTTTTATTTTTGTTTCATCATGGAAGATAATAATGACTATTTTGAAGCCAACAAGAAACTCTGGAACCAACGGACTGTTGTTCATAAAGATTCTTCTTTTTACGATTTGGCTGGTTTTAAAGCCGGGGCAACTGTTCTCACCCCGATTGAATTAAAAGAAGTCGGGGATGTGAAAGGGAAAAAAATGCTTCACCTCCAATGTCATTTTGGAATGGATAGTTTGAACTGGGCAAGGCTTGGCGCTGATGTTACCGGCATTGATTTGTCTGATGAAGCTATCAAAGAAGCCAAACAACTGAATGATGAATTAAAGTTAAATGCAAAATTTATTTGTTGCAATGTGTATGATACTTCCGAACATGTAACTGACCGGTTCGATATTGTTTTTACATCTTACGGAACTATAGGTTGGTTACCCGATTTAACACCATGGGCAAAAATGATTGCAGAAAGATTAAAACCCGGTGGTACATTTTACCTGGCCGAGTTTCACCCCGTAGTTTGGATGTTTGATGACGAATTTACCCACATCAAATATGCATATGAAAACAGGGAAGTGATTATTACAGAAAACGAAGGAACTTACACTGACCGAAACGCTGATATTCAGGGAAAAGAATACAGCTGGAACCACAGCATTAGCGAGGTATTGAATGCATTGATAAATGCCGGTCTCCGGATCGAAAGCTTTAATGAGTTTATGTATTCACCTTATCCTTGTTTCAGGAATACCGTGGAGATTGATAAAGGCTGCTGGCAAATAAAAGGTATGGAGGGGAAGATACCGATGGTATATTCTGTAAAAGCCATAAAAAAATAAAAGCCGCAACCGGAAAGCTGCAGCTTTTATTTTGAACCCCTGGTTGAAAATTATTTTATTGTTTAACCACCCTGAGCACTTCCTTATTACTTAGCCTGATGAAGTAAATACCGTTTACATACCTGCCCAGGTCAAAGATCTGGCTGTCGGCCGTGATTTTTACATTTTGTAACAACCTTCCGGCTTCATCAAACAACGTTGCAGTCGTACCAACCAGTTGCCTGTCTCCAACCATTACAGTGATCATTCCCTGCGTTGGATTGGGGTACACAATGGATCTCGGTTTTTCATTTTGATTATAAGTTAGCCGGATAATGTTCGAGAATCTGAAGTTATTATCCATGTCAACCTGTTTCAGACGGTAAAACATGACAGGGCTGTTCAGTCTGTCTATATTGCGGTCTGTATATTGGTAAGTCGTGATTGAGCTTGAATTACCGGCAGCGGCTACAGTTCCAATAGCAGTAAAACTGTTTCCATCAAGTGAACGTTCAACCCTGAACTCTTTGCTGTTCTGTTCGCTGGCAGTAGCCCAATCCAGTATATTGTCTTTATCCCGTGTAGTGCCTTTGAAATATAACCAGGTAACAGGCACCGTTCCACTGCCTATAAAGGTAGAGCGAACTTCTCCCGGGCGCAATACTTCTGTATTGCCTACACTGTCTGTAGCCAGTACAAAGAAATAATAAGTAGTGTTTGCTGCTCCTGTAAATGTTGTATCTGTCCTGGTAATCCCTGACCTGATCATATTAAAGTTTATACCATCGGCAGATACATACAGTGTATAATATTTCAATCCGCAGCCACCCGGGTCATCCACACCCGTCCAGCTTAATGAAACAGGGTTGCTGCTGTTACCCGGTAATGCATTCATGTGGCTGGTAGGTGCAAAGGCATCAATGGTGTTCATAGCGATGTTGGTAGGTATGGTATCATTAAAATCAAAAACAATTGAAGCTCTTGCGCCAATAGTATCTAATGTGATGGCTGTTTGCATTGGTTTAATGCTGAAGTTTACAAACCCATGCCCGTACAAAGGTTGGGTGCTGTCCTGCAATAATAAAAATCCTTTTAAGGGGTCTGCCGGCGGCAGCAGGGTTATTGGGTCAATGGACTGGAATTCCCAGAAGACAACATTATTGATCTGATCGTACCCTGCGGTAATATCAACATACAATCCCAATGAATCCCTGCAATCTAATCGTTGGTAATAAGATGCCAGGTTAGACGACACAGTAAATGTTTGATTATTGAAACCAAAATTGCTCAACTGGAATGTAGCGGCATCCTGCTTGGGTTCTATAGGTGAAGTAACTCTTACAAATTTAGCAGGAGCACTTGCCGTTGAATCATTTTCATATAAAATGGTATAAGGCAGCCTGTCGTGTACACTTACCCATCGCTTGCCGGGTTGTCCATCAGGACCAATGATTGCATTTGGGTCTTTTGGGCCTACGGCTATTACAAATTTGGTTGTGCCGGAGGTTTTGGGTTTATTTTTCAGGGAGCCCCCAGCTCCGCCATTTGGTGGGCAATCAAATTTTTTGGTTCCTGTATATTTAAATCCAACATCGGTTGCCTTATTATGTAAATCCTCTATATCAAGCCATTCTTTCAGCCATTTAGATCTGTCGTTTCCATATTTATTCTTAAGATACCGTAAAAATTCTTCATGCTTGTTATACCTTCTTTGATTACTGGACATATTCTTTGCTATATCTTTTCCTTTGTTTTCTGCAGCATCACTCATGTGAGCATAATGATAGGAAAGTGAATGACCTGTAGCTTCCTGGCTTAACGCATCAATTGCCCCTACAGCGCCGACTACCTTGCTAAAACCGGGCAATGCTTTAAAGGCCCCCTTGTCATTTGCTATACCAAGAAGTGCAACCTCTATTTCCGCCATTTCAACCTGTACATCTTTGGATGACATATTATCATAGTTGTTTTTCAGGTTATTGATCTTATTTATCAGGGGAAGGATTGCTGCTGCTGAACTTAACTTGGCAAATTTTTTATTTTTTGACAGGTCTGCACCATACTTGGTATCATATTTTGCCAGGGTATTGAAGTCGTCATCCATAAAGGCAACTTTTGCTGCCCCCAATGACGTGGCTTTCACCGATTCATTGAGCATAGTAAGCCAGTTGCTTAAATTAGATAATTTGTCAAAGATATTTTTCTTTTGCGGTGATTGGGTTTCTTTCATATCGTCGGGCGGACAATCTTCCAATCCAAAAATATCTATACCATTTGCTGGGTTATCATGTACATACTGGTACATGCCCATTCCATCAGAATAGCCAATCAGGTCCCGCTGGTTAAACAGCCCAGTTGAAGGATTGTATTCCCTGAAGAGAAATTTATAATTGCCCGTAGCGCTGTCATATACCTGGCCTGTAAAACCAAACCGGTTGCCTGCCAGTGAACCGGGGAGAGAGTTATTCAGCGAATCATAAATACTCATTTTTCCATAGACATCATACTGATAATTTTCAAGTAATCTCCCCTGCTGGGTGGTAATAGCTTCTACAGAGTTCAGTTCATTTTGATGATAATAGAAGCTGGTATTATTTTTTTCATTTACTAATGGCGTAAGAAAATTTGAGAAAATGGTTTTATTAATAATAGTTCCGGTTGCATTATCCCTTTCCTCTATTGACTTCATCCCGGAATACGTATAGTTCAGGATATTGCCGTTCATGTTTTTTTGTACTCTTCTGCCAAAAGCATCATATTGATAGGTCAGGACATTTGCAGGTGATGACGAATCTTTCAGCAACCTTTTTTCTGCATCATAAGTTTTATAATAGAGACCATCATAAGTAAGGTTTCCATTATTGTCATAGGTGAAATTTATGTTTTGCGTTCCGTTGTTACTGTTGGTTAGCTGGTTCAGGTTATTGTTCGTATAAGCTGTGGTTACACCATTTAAGTTTGCGGATGTTCTGTTTCCCACCGCATCGTAACTGTAGGTATTCTGTATGCCTGGTGTGCCGCCAATGACCCCCTTTTTATAATTGGTAAGACGCCGGCCATTGTCATAAGTGAATTGCTCTGATTGGGCAGGATTATTCAGCCGGTTGATAGCTGTTTTATTCTGTTCGTTATTGTAGGAGAAGTTTGTATTCTGAATTGCGCCGCCTGCTGTTGAAAAACTCATCAACCGGTTTGCAAAATCATACTGCATATTGGTTGTTACACCATTTGAAAATGTTTTGGCTGTTACCTGGTTAAGGTTGTTGTATTGGTAACTTACTAATACTGAATTGTTCCTGGAAATGCTAGCCAGGCGGTTCCGGGTGTCAAAGATTTTTGTAATAACCGTACTGTCAGGATAAATGGTTGTTTGTGTACGACCGGCAATATTGTATGCATAATTTACGGTTCTTCCATTATATGTTTCGGAAATAACACGGTTCAATGCATCATAGGTAATCGTAATGGTTCCCGCATTGTTGGTGGCTGATAACAGCCTTCCCAATGCGTCGTATGTGTAGCTGTACATATGGCCATCTGGTAATGTTTTTGTGATGATCCGGTTCAGGGAGTCGTATGTAAAATTAATATTGGTTCCATCCGTCAGCCTGCTGTTTGTGATATTTCCTTTATTATTATAAGTGTATTCCATAAACCTGGTATCCGGGTAGGTGGTCCGCTTAACCCTGTTCAAACTGTCGTAGGTGTAAGTGGTGATATTATTGTTCTGGTCTTTTAATGAAACAACATTTCCCTGTGCATCGTAAGTGCGGGTAAGGCTAAATCCGTTATTATCGGTCATGGTTTTAATCCGGTCAAGACTGTCGTATGTACAAAAGCTGGTAAAACCATGACGGTCGGTTACGGAAGTAATATTGTTATTTCCGTCATAGGTTAGCAGATAAGTATTACCCAGCGGATCGGTAATTTTTTTTGTGCGGTTCAAGCTATCATATTCTGCTGTTGTGGTGGCGCCGGTTCCGTTTGTATAACTGGTTACATTACTGTTATTGTCAAAAGTATAATTTGTGATAGGGCCGCTGATATCGCTTATGGACGTTATGCGGTCTAACTGGTCATACACATAATTGAATGTTTCGCCATTTGGTAAATTAACGGATGTAATATTCCCTTTAGCATCATAATTTATCGTGCTGCTATTTCCCTGTGGATCAGTCATGCCGGTCAGCCTGTTCCGGGTATCATAAATTAATTTCACTGAGTTGCCAAGTGCATTGGTCATACCTGTTAAATTGTTCATGGCATCATACGTTACGATACTGTTATTGCCCATCATATCAGTAAATTGCACAATTCTATTGGAGGCATCATAAACCATCAGGCTTGTTTCATTGTTTTCGTTTATAAAGGAAACAGGATTTCCCTCTGCATCATAGCTCAGCCTGACGTTATTATTGACAGGATCAATAATTTTTTTCAGCCGGTCTAATATATCGTATTCCAGGCTGCTGGTATTACCTCTTGCATCAACGAATGAAAGTAAATTGCCTCTTGCATCAAACCCAAGTGTAGCATAATAACCGTTGGGCCCTGTTACATTAACCGGGTTGCCCAGCGCATCATAACTATAGTTAAAAATATTTCCCTTCGGGTCGGTGCTGTTTATAATATCTCCATTGCTGTTATAAGCGGTTGTATAAACCAGGTTTCCCGGCTCTGTTAATTGAGTAAGGTTACCACGGCTGTCATAGGCCATTGCGGTAACAAATCCTTTTTCGTCCGTGTAACTGGTTACCCGGTTAAAATCCGCAGAATAAGTATAAGTTTTAGTCTGGTTCAGGGGATCCTTCACGGTAAGCATATTGCCCCGGGCATCGTAGGTATAATTATACACATTTCCGTTCGCATCCGTTTCTTTTATTTTATTTCCGTTATCATCAAATTCAAAACTCATATTGAATCCACAGCAATTGCCTGAAAGAGATGTTAGCCAGACCTGGTCATCCGACTTTTTATACCCGTATTTTGTTACCTGGTTATTCCCGGCTGTAAAGTGGTCAATTACTATCGTAATATTAGTAGAAGTGTCATAAGAAAAACTTACCCGTTTATTACAGCCAATTAATTCACTAATACTAAAATCATTAAAGTAGATGATATCAACCGTATTGTTGTTTTTATCGGTAATGGTTTTCATGGGACCATTTACCAGGTAAGTATATTTATTTTTTCCCCCCAGCGGATCAGTTACTTCTTTCAGATTCCCATTACCATCATAGGTATAGGTGTAGGTTCGGGTGGGTGCAGCAATGGCATCCACTACAGTGGCTAAGCGGCCGGCGCCGTTATAAGTAAATGAAATGCTTTGGCCGGCGGTGTTTACCAATGAGGTCAATAAACTATCAGTATAATTGAAATTGATGTAATTGCCATTCGGCTCTTCCATCTTTGTTATTCTCTTATGGATACTGTTTTCAAAATAAAATTTGCGACCGTCTAATTCAGTTAATAAATATTTGCCGGGCTGGTATTGTGTAAGTGTGTTAAAAAATCCTTTTGGTGATTTGTACCCACCTCCAAGTACGGTGTAATTATCTTCTCTTCCATCGCCCCAGGTAATCGTGCGGCTGTTAGCAGTATCATTTTTATATTTTATCGAATATCCAAAACTCCATCCATTGCCAAATCCGTTGTCCTGGTCGAAATTAAAACTGTTATAGTTAAAGGTTACATTGATGCCAAAGCCACGGGCAGGGACAAAAATATCCGTGCGGGGGATAAATAAATTCCCGCTGAATGTATTTACCTGTGTGCCCAGCGGCCCCGTTTTATTAGGCTTGTTTATATTCTGAGCATGGGTTGTAAGTATTGGAACAACCACCAGCATGAGCAAGAATAGTTTGTTTATTATTCGCTTTTTTACTATCCTGTTTTTATTTATAAAAGTGTACATGTGTTATATCTTTTTTGTCAAATACTTTTATTTCAGGTTAAACAGAACAACGGTGTTTCTTGGTATAGTGGCATACATCTTTGAATAGACCAGTATGGAACCGGAACCACCGGCCCGGATGATACCCGGAGGTCCTTCTTGTTCAGTTAATTCCAAATACAATGAAGTAGTTCCGGTGGCAACGCCTGCCTGGGTAAGCGACATCAATACATTATGGTCGCTGTACAATACCCTTGCCTGCGCAGGTATATCTACATTGCCGGGGTTGTTGTAATTGATCTGTATGACAAAAGACCAGCCTATTAATACTCTGTCCGGAGCTACTATTTCTGCAACCAACTGTGAGTTTAAGCCGCTGGCTGCCCCCGGGGCACAACCCGGTGCATTTCCATTCCCTGGGCCCACATTAACGCCACCACCGGTTATCAATCCGCCGTTATTTGGATTTACGACAGAGAAACCATTTACCAATACAGCTACACTGGTATCGGGCCTGGTTAAGGTTACATCATAAATTCCCAATGGCTTGCCTTGCAAATTAAAGGTTGCAAATACGGTGGTGCTGTTCGTGAAATACACGGCAGATGCAATAATGCTGGTGCCCGGTTTACTTAGCATAGCCGTCATATTGTTTACAAACAATGAACCGCTTATTTTAATGGTTACATTACCTGAGTTGCCACCGGTTGCAGTGTGCACATTAAGTATTGCAAATGGCAGCTTCACCGCTTTTAATGTAATGTTTTGTACAACCGGGACGGCCGAAACACAACGAATAGTGATATAGTAAACACCTGTTGTTACTGATGCCATTACGATGTCCTGGTTGCCATAGTTAGGCGTACTGTAGGTATAGTCAAAATGAGCGGCAGAGGGCACATAACCTTTACCGATGAATAGCTGGTTCTTCATAGTGAGTGAATCACCGGATTTAAGTGTAACCAATATGGTAGCGCCGTTTAATGAATCAGGTATGACCAGCTTATAAAATCTGCTGATATTGAAAAGCGTATTCGGAGTAAGCACATTCATGGGCAACTCTTTTACTTTTACATAGAGTTGCGTAGCGGCAATACCCGTATTGTTATTTTTATTACTTTCCGGAATATTATTGAGCAGATCTGTTTTTACAATTACATGGTAGTTGCCCTCGGTTACATTAGTTACCAGTGGCTGAAGGCTGATAGTATCCCTCGCCAGGGGACCCATATTGATGGATTTATTCTTTATTCCCAGTAATACTGCTGTAGAATCCAATGTGTTGTTTATAGATAAATAAATACCGTCGGTAGAAACACCGGTAGCAGCATTTGCGGCAATATTTTTTATTACCCATTTGGCAGTATCTAAAGTATATCCCAGGAAAACACTGTCCGGCTTCATGATATTTTCCACGATCAGATCGGAAGGCGCCGGGCTGTAAATGGTTATATACTTAAAAGCAAGGTTATTATTATTGTTGCTTTCAAATAAATTATGGGTTGCATTGACCCGGCTTATTAAAACATAATTACCAGGTGAAACACTCATAGGAATGCTGACTGTAACCGTATCAGTATAAAACTGGCCGGGTTGCAGCGCCCCCACATGATTTCTTCCGGATAAAAGAATGTCATATCCGTTATTCCCGGGTATGAAATCCGGGGAAAGCCATAGATCATCGCTCCAGTTTCCCGGGTATGTAACCCCGGCTCCACTATTGATGGCCCTGTGTACTACTGTTAATGGCTGACCAACAGCCACCAATGCGGGAGCAGTTATAATACTGTCTGTTAAATCGGGCAGCAGCGGTTGTATCACATGAATTTTTTTAGCTGCTCCAACTCCATTGCGTATCAGGTTGGCATTATTATTCAATACTGTTTCATGTGCTATTCCATAAGGGGGATAGTAATTTGTCCTGGCAAACACATAATAATCACCGGTAGGTATATTGGGTGGTATTGCATTTCTTGTATCACTGTAAACCTGGTTGGTATTTAATGGGGTGGACTCAAAATACCCGGAAGCAATCACAGCATTATTATTAAATATTGAATCAGGAGAAAAGTAAATACCATCGTACCATCCGCTATAATTAGCCTGGCCAGGGTTGTACCCGATATTTTTTACTGTCCAGCTGGTTAAATAGGGCCTTGCAACAGTAGCTGTATCCGGCCCTGTTACAATGGTTACAATATGGTCAACGGATGGATTAATTAATACCCTGCTCCCGCTTCCTGTTACATTATTATTTCCGTTACTTCCTTCATACAGCACATTATCTGCATTTGTTTTTATATAGAAATAAGCCGTATTAATATTTGTTTGCGGGAAACAATTGTTGATAAAAAATGCAAAGGGCATATTAACAAAGAATGAATCCGTGTAGCTGCTGCCGCCCGGTACAATTTCACTATGACTCCGTCTCGTTATGAAATAACTTGTTGACGGGCTAAATGTTGGACTGCAACTGATGAAAATACTGTCTAACCAATTGTTGCCAGCTGTTGTACCCGTGCCATTGTTAACCACGCTGTATTTTATATAGGTTGGGAAAATGGCAAACACGGTATCTGACAACTGTATATTTGAAACGACCAGGTCAATTGGCGCGGCCGCTGTAACTATTGTAGTTGCTGCTGCACTGATATTATTGTTTGGGTTGGTTTCTCTGAATGCACTGTCGTAATTGGTATACACATAAAAATACCTTGTCCCGGATGTAGATACAGGGAAAGTATAACTAAGAGCATGAAGTACAGATGTACCCACCGGTAAGCCCTCAGTATAGGTTATTGAATCTATTAATAGAGCACTACCATTAAACACCGGCGAAGTACTTACATAAATTTTGTCTCTCCTGGTATGATTAAATACAGTACCCGGTCCATTGTTCAATACACTGTAATTGATTGTGATTGGCTGTCCGCCGATGGCTGACGCAGGAACAGCTACAGATGGCACTGTTGCATCGGGCCGTTGAATGGTGATTGATAGTGCACTTCTTCTGGTTTCCGGGGTGCCGGGATATTCATATACCGCATCTGTGGCATTGGCTAATACATACACATAATAATTGCCAGCCGGCAAATTTGAAGGAACCGTAAAGTTGGCGGCTTTGGGATGATTGGAACCTGTGCTTATAACATTAAATGTGTTTAGGTTAAACTGGGCCGGATTGGTTCCTGAAGGTTGGCAAAAATCAGGATAAAGAGTATCTGGTACACCCGATCCTGAATTCAATACTCCCTGGGTCGTTTCATTTACCAGGACAGCAGTGCCTGTGTTGAGACCGGTGGAGTCCGTGCTTAAATAAACCCTGTCGACCCAATAGCTGCCCCCAAAACCAAGACTTTCATGAATGGATATCCCTGCCGGTGGAACGACACAAATTCCATTTTGAACAAAATAATGTCCTTTGTTTTTTTCAATATTATCATTAAAGCCTGTGTTACCGGTATTCCAGTTTGCACCAATTGGCTGCGTGGTGCTGGCGGTAGTTACCGGTATGGTTAATGAGCTTACCGTTAAATGTGGTGTAGGAGTAAGAAAGACCTGGACTTGGCTGCGGTTCGTATTATTGTTATTAAATGCCCCTTCATACAATGTATTTGTGACATTGGCAAAAACATAAATAAAATAAGTGCCAAAAATATAATTAGGTACCACTATCTGTAAACTTCTTGTGTAAACACTATCCGCAAGCAATTGGCTGTTGTTAGCAACTGTAGCATCTGCAGCATTGGCATAATAAGTGCCATTGTTTTTAGGCAATTTTATTGGAATAGCTGTATTGATATTAAACAATGGACTTTGAGAAATATAAACCTTATCAGTCCATACTGCACCTGCCGGTGTCAGCACTCCGTAATTTTTTACTTTATAAGTAAGATTGATAGCACTTCCGGAGAAAGTAGTGGACGGAGTAAATACAGTATCAACTCTCAGGTCCGGCGTGGGTGATAAAGTAACTACTATAGGCTGTGGCGCCCTTGCCGTATCATTAACTTTGGTAACCTGCACAGGTGCAGTAAGAGCGGCAGGATAGTTTGTAATTACATAGGCATATAAAGGAAGGCTGTAGTTTAAAGGCAAAGTAAAGTTGACGGAGTTGGTATATTGCTGGCCGCTGTCTAAAGCACTTACATTTGGTTTTGTGGCAATAAGCAATGGCCGTGAGGGAAAATCCTGCCCACCCCATATACCGGGAATTGTCTGGGGTTGTATTGAAAAATTAGGAAGTGTATCAAACGTAAGGAATACCCCGTCTGTCCAGCTTTGATTGGTAGTGGTTTTGCCCGGACCGGGGTTTCTGATCGTCCAGCTTATAGAAATTGTTTGACCGGAAAATGCAGTTGTGGGCGCCTGCACATTCTGCACCACCAGATCGGGCAATGGGATCAAACTAAATTGCTGTATCGGTCCTGTATTAATTATTGTACAGGAGCCGTTATGTGACACTACCATCCATTTATATGTTTGATTGTATTGCAGCCCGCTATTCAATGGAAGTGTGTAATTCACCGTTGTTACATTAGCGGCGTACGGAATAACAGGTTGTACAGAATCTGCACGCCATACATACAGATCGAACGTATAAAATAAATTAGGCTGTGCCGGCACCCATGAAAGCGTAAGTGGCAACTGCTGGTTGATGGCTCCGTTGGGAGGTAACATACTTTGTACAGAATCGGGCTGAATACTGTTGATCACAGTGACAACTAAGGTATCATTTGCACTCGCGGCTCCGCAATTGCCACTCGCGGACACCAGCAACGAATAAGTACCGGGAGTTGTCCAATTGACATTTGCAGTATTTGTAGTTGATGCCAAAGTATTGCCGCCAGCTATTCTCCAGAAATAAGTTGCACCGGGTATATTATTAACGGTATAGTTAGCTGTTGCAGGGCATAAGTTTGTGTAACCGGAAATATGATTTAAACTGGCAACATTTGTACAGAAATTTTTATCAACAGGCGTAGCTGCCAGGTAATTGGTATCACCGTTTTGCGAAGCCCTTACCGTTACTGTACCTAAGCCTGTAAGGGTTAAAAGATTTCCTGAAACCGTTGCAGGCCCGGAAACAACAGAATAAATAATGGGTAGACCGGAACTGGCAGTTGCCAATAAACCAAGCGGTGGATTACCAAAATTTTGATTGGCAATTGCAGGGAAATTTATTGTTTGAGTAGCTTTGTTTACTGTAAAGCTTCTTGTTACGGGAGCAGCTGTATCATACACATTATCTCCAATTTGATTTGCCTTAATTGTAACTAATCCGGTTCCGGTAATCGTTAAAAGATTTGTTTGTGCATTGATAGTTGCAGGGCCGCTGATTAAAGTAAATGCAACCGGTAACCCTGATGTTGCTGTAGCATCAGGTACAAACGGGGCATCGCCATATGTTTTATTTGGCATTGCCGGAAAATTAATGGTTTGAGGGATCGAATTCGCAGCAAAAGAAATCAGATTCGATGCCGGGCTTTCGCCACAAAGATTAAAATATTTCACCTTGTAGACGCCTGCAAGAGAAGCATACCAGGATGATGAAACTGCGGCGCTGATCAGCGTATCGTTTCTATACCAATGAAAACCTGTTGCATATTGGTTGGCATCAGGAACAGACGAATACAACCAGCGTCCAACATTGTTTAGTATGGGAACTGCAGTTGGCGCCGGCTGGCTTACGGTAATTTGCCTGTTTGCCGAAGGCCCGTTGCCACATTGATTAGAGGTGTTCAGGGTTATTGTGTGTGTGCCCGCTGTTGTCCATGTTACAAAGGCCGTATCCTGGTTAGTAGTAAATGTTCCGCCACCGCTGAGAAACCACTGGTAATTTACTCCGGCTTCTTTCTGGCTTGCATAATATGTATGAACACCAGTACTGATGCAACCCGGATTGGGACCTTGAATGGTAAAACTCACTAATGGTACTGTTCTTACAGAAAGTGGTTTTGAATTGATACTTGTATCCGGAGGCGATGTGCCAATTACCCTTACCCTGTACCCGTTTGACCCGGGAGTATTGGAAGGTATAAAGGCAGTGATTGAATCTGAATGATTCACTCCGAACCTTGTACCAATATTTGTTGGATTGCCGAAACTACCTGTTGAGTCAGATAACTGTGCTATGAAATTGTTGTTGGAAAACATTAATGTATCCACCGTAAAGTGAACTTTAAAACTGTTGCCACGACAGATCATGCTGTCCATATTGCCAAGGGTAATCACCGGGATGATCGGGGGTTCTATATAACCTAATGTCAGTGGCTGAGTATAATCAGTAATAGGATCTGCAGAGGTGAGAGTAGCCTCTGACAGGTTGCCGCTTAAGAATATTGATCCTTTGTTTTGCCATTGGCTGGGGTTCCATTGGCTTACACGCAAACTATAGATCGATCCTGTTTGATTACTCCTTGTACTATCATAGGTGAGAGAAACAAATACATTTGAACTTCCGGGATCACGATTCAAGGTCCAGTATTCTGCACCTGAAATCCGCGTCAGGCTGGAAACATGCTGCGCCGTATCATACCCGGCATTCGTGGGGTTACTATGAAAATATTGCGCCGTGTAAGCATCCGTTGCTAATGGCGGGGATAAAATTGTCAATATTCCCTGGCGCAAGCTATCGCCGACAGGAAAACTAAACTGCTCATCGCCTATCTTTTTTACAGGACCCCATACCCAACTGGCACTTGAGGTTTGACTGACACCTGCATTATCATTAAAGACGAGCAGTTTAGATGCTGTAGTTTTAATAATCCCTGTGTAAAACTGGACATCATTTCCGATGAATACATTCTGTTCAGGAAGGATATATGATTGGGGAGTCACTTTTTGCGGGTAAAGATTCTGGATGGTTATTGCTGTTGTGCCCAATTGCCTGATATGACTTTCCCAACCGCCATTAAAGGTTATCTCGTTCAATTCAATAAACTGGGAATCAACATTGGTATTCAGATTCAGATCCAGGTCTATTTTTAATGAATTACCTCCAACACGGAATAAAACAGGCGCATTGATGTTAAAAGTTACATCACCAAGCACTACATCCTCAGCTGATCCTGAAATAAATGTTTCTGCAGTGAGTTCGGGACTATTAGTAGTGATGGCCAGGTTTCCATTGAAAGTA
>CAZGGQ010000044.1:0-39455 GCA_964525285.1 uncultured Chitinophaga sp. | reverse complement strand
ATAATCTTTTTTTATTTGCTTTGCTAAAACAGTAGCCAGCAAACAATCCCCGTTGGAAATCAGCATACCGAGCAATATTTTCTTTGGAGTTTCCTGCATTATTTTTGAGAGGAAGATGTAAGCATTAGTCTTGCCAGTTCTTCTATACCTGTTTCGGCTTTCCATCCTGTGGCATTCAATGCTGACGGATCGCTAACCAATCTTTTGAAATCCGGGATATAATCATTCTCCAATTTCACATGATCCTTCCAATTTTTACCCGTGGAAGAAAAACACAGTTCCAGCCATTTTTCAATGCTATATGCTTTCCCTGTACCAATACATGCTTCCTGCAAACTATCCTGCTGCAGCAGGTGAAATATCCCTTTTACAATATCCCCGGCAAAGCCAAATTCCTTTTCCACCGTTACATCACCTATTGTGAGGGAATATTCTTTTCCGGCAGCAACTGCTTTTGCTGCATCTGCAATTTTCCGGTTCAGGTGCTGTGCTGTTCTTAATGGGCTATCATGATGAAACAAATACCCGACATAGGTTTTGACCCCTTTATTTCTGTAATGTCTTGCCGCATACACAGCTTGTATGCGGGCCAGTGAGTAAGCATCCCGGGCCATAAACTCATTTTTCTCATTAACCGGATTCCCGTCATTGGCAAACTGCAACCCGCTGCCGGTGATAAATACCCTGGATAATGGTGAATGCTGAAAAACGGATTCCAAAATATTCAATGTGCCATTAACGATGGTGGACTGGTGTTCAAATAGTAATTCATGATCAACTTTTGAATTGGCCGCCAGGTGAAAAAAATAATCGGGTTGTTTTGATCGGATAAGCGATTCCACAAAACTCCTGTCGCCAACATCTCCCTGTATCCACTCGCCTGCCGAACGGGAAACGCCAATTACTTCAATCTGGTTCTGCTTAAGCAATTGGCTTAAATAAAAACCATCCTGACCATGGATGCCGAATATGATCGCTTTTGGCATATTTATTTTTTTCCGGCAATGACGGATTGAAATTGCCGGTCTATTGCATCAATACATTTGTTGCGTTCGAGATTTAACACAGCAAGTCTTTTGATCACTGCATCTTTCTTATCGGCCGGCACATCTTCAAATTCATATACTTTTTCCTGTTCATGCCAGAGATCACAGTTTACTTTCGCCAGTTCAGCAAACAGTTCCCCGATCTGTCCTGCAATTTCCCTGGTTTCATTTCCTTCTTTTTTATACACCTTATTCGTAGAAAAAGTAAGCCTGTCTGCAGGTATAATGCCGGCCACAGCATCAGCTACAAAAACACCGATCTCAGCTTGTAACTGCTGCTCCTGCTGTTTCAGGCTTTGCAGCCTTGTTTCATCTTCCGAATGATATTGCTTTAGTTTTACGATCGTGAGTTTATCACATAAGGAACCCAGCGTTTCTGCCATATTATTTCAATTAATGATGCACAAACTTAGTATCAAAAGAAGTACGGGGCAAAATTGTATTTTTGCCGGCACTGATCTAAATCTTAAACTCAAAGAATGAAGAAAAGGGCATTAATTACCGGCATTACCGGGCAGGACGGAGCTTATCTCGCTGAGTTGCTTATCAGCAAAGATTATGAAGTACATGGAGTAAGAAGGAGATCATCTCTGATCAATACAGACAGGATTGATCATTTGTACCGGGATATTCATGAAGACAATGTGAATCTTTTTTTACACTATGGCGATTTGACCGATTCTGCGGGTATCATACACATCGTCCAGAAAGTGCAGCCGGATGAAATTTATAACCTGGGTGCGATGAGCCATGTTCATATCAGTTTTCAAACGCCGGAATACACTGCTAATGTAGATGGGCTGGGGGCATTACGGATACTGGAAGCTGTTCGCATACTGGGTTTGGAAAAGAAAACGAAAATATACCAGGCTTCTACATCTGAACTGTATGGTATGGTTCAGGCCATTCCGCAAAATGAAACAACTCCGTTTTATCCCCGGTCGCCTTATGCAGTAGCTAAACTATATGCTTACTGGATCACCGTTAACTATCGTGAAGCTTATGGCATGTTTGCCTGTAATGGAATTCTATTCAACCATGAAAGCCCGGTGAGGGGTGAAACATTTGTTTCAAGAAAGATAACAAGGGCTGTCAGTGAAATTGCCTTAGGCAAAAAAAAGGCATTATACCTCGGCAACCTGAATGCCAAAAGGGACTGGGGACATGCGAGAGATTATGTAGATGCAATGTGGCGTATCATGCAACAGGATAAACCGGAAGACTATGTGATCGCCACCGGGATCAGTACTACCGTCAGGGATTTTGTGATCAAATCATTTGCCCATTGTGGAATTGAGTTGAGATTTGAAGGAAGTGATGAAAATGAAAAAGTATTTGTGCTGAAATGCAATCATCCTGCATATCAATTGCCGGTTGGTCAGAATGTGGTCAGCGTTGACAAACGATATTATCGCCCTACTGAAGTGGACCTGTTAATAGGCGATGCGACTAAGGCAAAAGAAAAATTAGGCTGGCAACCAACCTGCACACTGGACCAGCTTATCACTGAAATGATGGAAGCCGATCTGAAAAATTTTAATCATTAAAATCAAAACCCTGGGTATCAGAGAATATTTTTTTAATATGGTGGTATGCCAAGCCTGCGCATCGTTTTATTGTAATCGCTGAAATCGATTCCGCTATAATCATAATCCCTTCCAAATATTCCCCCCGGTATAATTATATACCTGTACCTGTTGCTTGTTGCCATGGTAAGATTACTTGTTTCAATTCTTATTTTTCCAACACTGTATTTGGGATTATGGAAATAGATATTTGCCCCGATCGTTTCTGCAAATGGTAATTGCCTTACATGAGTGACGGTGTCTCCTAAAACTGCCCAATACACAAGGATTGTTCCCCGGCTCAATATAGTTTGTGTCAATGTCGACGTATTCATATCAAAATAATTCAGACCTGATGCGCCATCAATGGTCCAGGCAGAGCCATTTGTCCAGTTGGAATAAATAACATTCGCTGTTCCAATTGGCCCTTGCGGACCCTGGGGACCCTGTGGGCCCTGGGGACCTGTGGGACCCGTTGGTCCCTGGGGACCGGTTGGGCCCGCCGGGCCTGTAGCTCCTGTAGGACCTGTAGCACCAGCGGGTCCTGCAGGTCCGGTTTTTTTACAGCTGATAAAAAGGATGGCGCATAATGATATAAAAGCAAATAGAGTTAATCTTATCTTTCTCATTATTCTTGGTTTAAACAGTTATCGGTTTACAACAAATATTTTTATTGAGTTTATTGCTTCGGAATACCTGACCTGGATAAAGTAATTTGTAAATGACTGCAAATTATAAGGCATATCCAGCCTGATATTATTTTGTCCTTTCTTTACTTCGATTGATGATGACTTGTATAAAATATTCCCGGTCAGATCAACGATACTGATGACAGCCCTGTCATCATAACCGGCATCAATAGACAGGTTCACCGTTCCCCCGATAACGGGATTAGGATATACTCTTAATGTATGGGGGTTCCTCCCCGTTGTTGCCGGCCTTGCTGTACCAGTTGGTTTGGGTTGGCAATAGAAACATATCGTATTGGTTACCGGGACAAAATTCTGTACCCCGGCTGTTATTACCGGGTTATTGATCGTCACATTCACGGGGGCAACTGAAATAGCTGAACTGCTGAAGGAAGGTACAACTACAGTAACATCGTTTGTGTTTATTCCCGAACAGAGCCCCGAATTCCCCAAACTATCGATCCTCGTTAAATATATATCGGTGCTGTCAGCTGTTGTTCCTGCATTATTGTTATTACCGGTAGCCGCATATCCACCTTCCGGCGATGGCACCATGGCCCTTATCCATTGTTTACCACCTCTGAAATATTTTTTTGACCACAGCATGTTACCAGCGGCATTTACCTGTGTGAAGATCACATCAGCGCCATTGTTGTTCTCTCCATTGGCAACCACAAAGCTACCATCAGCCAACGGAGACCATCCATAACCGCTGGTTTGTATCCCCGGCACTACCATTTTCCGCACATTCTGCACTGTACCGTCTGTATTAAGGTTCCAGATGACCTGCTGTTGATTTGTACCGGCAAAATCATCCATCACTAATGAAAACACCTGGTAACCGGTATTGGTAACTCTTACCTTGGCCATCATCATATGGCGGTTAACTTCTATATCATAAGTCCTTATCCATTGCACCACACCAGTTGACTTATCCAGCTTCATTACATATCCATCATAAAATGAGGGATTCCGGTAAAAACCCACCACAATTAAAGAATTACCATCTTCTGTTATTCCCCATGCCCCATCTGAATCAGTAAAACCATATTGTTTACTCCACAGCACATTACCCTGGTTATCTGTTCTTACAACCCAACTCCCTGAAACCCCTCCCGCATCTTGATGTATCCCGTTAAATGCATACCCCCCGTCTGATAACTGTACCACTTCATAAGCAACATCGCCATTCGCATTCCCGTCACCGTATTTTTTGGACCATTGAATAGTACCGGAAGCGTCCAGCTTGACAAGCCACGCATCACCGGCTGGGTTCCCATACGATTTTGTCTGCCCAACTGCTATAAACCCATTATCACTGGTTCGTTTTATTCCATATAAAACATCATTACCGCTGCCTCCCACCGCCTTGCTCCATACCGTATTACCTTTCTTACTCACTTTGGTCAACAACCCGTCAAATGCACCATTGCCAAAACTGTTTGTTTGTCCTGCTATTACATAACCGCTATCAGCAGAAGCAGCCAGCCATTCTGCCAGGTCATCCTTTGATCCGCCATATAATTTCTGGTAGAATGGAATACCATTTGCACAAACCGTATCAGGCGGAATGATCGGTATCGGGAACTGACAAGAAAAACAGAGTGTATTAGTAACTGGAATAAAACTCTGCACTCCGGCTGTTATTACCGGGTTATTGATCGTCACATTCACGGGGGCAACTGAAATAGCTGAACTGCTGAAGGAAGGTACAACTACAGTAACATCGTTTGTGTTTATTCCCGAACAGAGCCCCGAATTCCCCAAACTATCGATCCTCGTTAAATATATATCGGTGCTGTCAGCTGTTGTTCCTGCATTATTGTTATTACCGGTAGCCGCATATCCACCTTCCGGCGATGGCACCATGGCCCTTATCCATTGTTTACCACCTCTGAAATATTTTTTTGACCACAGCATGTTACCAGCGGCATTTACCTGTGTGAAGATCACATCAGCGCCATTGTTGTTCTCTCCATTGGCAACCACAAAGCTACCATCAGCCAACGGAGACCATCCATAACCGCTGGTTTGTATCCCCGGCACTACCATTTTCCGCACATTCTGCACTGTACCGTCTGTATTAAGGTTCCAGATGACCTGCTGTTGATTTGTACCGGCAAAATCATCCATCACTAATGAAAACACCTGGTAACCGGTATTGGTAACTCTTACCTTGGCCATCATCATATGGCGGTTAACTTCTATATCATAAGTCCTTATCCATTGCACCACACCAGTTGACTTATCCAGCTTCATTACATATCCATCATAAAATGAGGGATTCCGGTAAAAACCCACCACAATTAAAGAATTACCATCTTCTGTTATTCCCCATGCCCCATCTGAATCAGTAAAACCATATTGTTTACTCCACAGCACATTACCCTGGTTATCTGTTCTTACAACCCAACTCCCTGAAACCCCTCCCGCATCTTGATGTATCCCGTTAAATGCATACCCCCCGTCTGATAACTGTACCACTTCATAAGCAACATCGCCATTCGCATTCCCGTCACCGTATTTTTTGGACCATTGAATAGTACCGGAAGCGTCCAGCTTGACAAGCCACGCATCACCGGCTGGGTTCCCATACGATTTTGTCTGCCCAACTGCTATAAACCCATTATCACTGGTTCGTTTTATTCCATATAAAACATCATTACCGCTGCCTCCCACCGCCTTGCTCCATACCGTATTACCTTTCTTACTCACTTTGGTCAACAACCCGTCAAATGCACCATTGCCAAAACTGTTTGTTTGTCCTGCTATTACATAACCGCTATCAGCAGAAGCAGCCAGCCATTCTGCCAGGTCATCCTTTGATCCGCCATATAATTTCTGGAAAACAGAAATGCCATTTGTACAGGTCGTATCTGTACCGGTTGGTATGCCCCCACCCCCGGTTTGAGCATTGATAATTGTTCCGGGAATAAGAAAGAAAAAAGACAACTGCAAGAGAACAATATGTATCTTTTTACTCATACAGCAATTTTTAATTGATGTCTAAAATTAATTATTTTCAATAAATCCGTAAAATATCTTTATGATATAACTTAGGCAAAATCAGTGTATTGGTTTATCGAAACAAAAAAACTACGATATAAGTTCCAGAAATTTTCTCATGGATCTTTTTTTCGGCTCATCCAGTACGTAACTCAGATGCAGTCCATAATATTTTTTCATATCATATAATTCAAAATTTTCTTCCTCCACGATCTCATCAATATGATGCAGGCCGAGTGAATTGGCCTGGTTGAATAGATATATAAAATCAGCGGGTAATTTTTTTGTACTTACCCAGGCTGCAAACACAAATGGCAGCCCTGTTATTTTTTTCCATTCTGACCCCAGGTCATAAATAAAGGTGGAGATTTTTCGTTGTTCAAATGCCCGGTCGCCGATCACTAACCCGGCAGTCGTTCCCTTTATTTCTTTCCGGTAGTCTTCATTTGTTGCCTCCACTATTTCCGGCCTGATACCCCAGTATTCTTTCATCAGGTATTTCAACAGGGCCACAGAGGTGCGGCTCTGGTAGTCGAGATACACTTTTTTTATTTCCTGCATGGGTACTTCGCTGAACAAGGCAACGGACGCAATTTCTCCTTCGGTGCCGATGCAATGATCCCCGATAATATGGTAGGAGGGTAATTGCGGAAGAACTGCAATGGGTATAAGCCCCACATCAATCTCATCCCTCATCAGCATATCAGCAAGCCGTGAAGGATAATCGCCAACCAGTTCTATTTGTTCATTGATGGGCGGCTTTGTTAAACCATAAAGCAATGGCTTAGTATTCAGGTAATTCACTACGCCTACTCTAATCTTATTCAATTCAGTTATTTTTGTGGCGGTAAAGATAAAGTTTGAAGGGACTTCTTTAAAATGAAATCATGGAATTAAATGCACTCACTTCCATTTCTCCAGTTGATGGCCGCTACCGCAAACAGGTGCAGCACCTGGATGAATATTTTTCAGAATATGGCCTGATGAAATACAGGATACAGGTGGAAATTGAATACCTGCTGTTTCTTGAAAACAGAAAGTTTTTCAAATTACCGGGTAAGGTCATCAAACATCTGCAAAAACTGGCCGAAGACTTTGGGCCGGAAGATGCACAGGAAGTAAAACAGATTGAATTTACCAGCAATCACGATGTAAAAGCCGTTGAATATTTTTTAAAGAATGAACTGGAAAAATGCGGTGGCAGGGAATGGAAGGAATGGGTACATTTCGGATTAACCTCCCAGGATATAAATAATACGGCTATTCCGCTGCTGTGGAAACATGCAGTCGAATATGAATACCTGCCTGCACTCCTGAACCTGAATGCAGAACTGAAGTTACTGGCGAAAGAATGGAAGGATATATCCATCCTGGCACATACACATGGCCAACCGGCCAGCCCTACACGCTTAGGCAAAGAAATAATGGTCTTTGTAGAAAGGATACAGAACCAGGTTGAGCAATTCATCGGTATTCCCTTCACTGGGAAGTTCGGCGGCGCCACAGGTAACTTTAATGCACATCATGTAGCCTATCCAAAAGTGGCTTGGGCAAAACTGGCTGATGAATTTGTTTCCCGGCTCGGGTTAAACCGCCAGCAGTTCACCACGCAAATTGAACATTACGATAACCTGGCGGCACATTTTGATTGTATAAAAAGGATCAACAATATCCTTATTGATTTTTGCCGGGATGTCTGGACTTATGTTTCCATGGAATACTTTAAACAAAAAACAAAGAAAGGCGAAGTGGGATCATCGGCCATGCCACATAAAGTAAACCCGATCGATTTTGAAAATGCAGAAGGAAACCTTGGGATGGCGAATGCAATCTTTGAATTTTTGGCATCTAAACTACCTGTATCAAGATTGCAAAGGGATCTGACCGACTCGACGGTATTGAGAAATATCGGCGTTCCTTTTGCACATACCCTGATCGCATTGCGGTCAATAGAAAAAGGTCTTGGTAAATTAGTAGTGAATAATCAAAAGATCTATGAAGACCTTGATAACAACTGGGCCGTTGTGTCAGAAGCTATCCAGACCATCCTGAGAAGAGAAAATTATCCTAACCCTTACGAAGCCCTGAAAGATCTGACAAGGGGCAACAATAAAATTGATAAGAAAGCTATTCACAATTTTATTGAAGGTCTAAAAATTGATAATAACATAAAAAAAGAGCTGAAAAAGATAACGCCAAAGAATTATACCGGCCTCTCCTTATTTTAGTAATTTAGACCGGAATACTCATCTCTGATGATACGAACCTTATTTCTGCTTTTATTTGCTTCGGGCAATGTAGTTGCCCAGGTAAACCTTAACATGGGTTTAATGGCATATTATCCATTCAGTGGTAATGCCAATGATGTGAGCGGAAATAATAATAACCCGGTTTTTAATAATGCCACATTAACTGCCGACAGGCTTGGAAATCCAAATAGTGCATACTCCTTCAATGGAACGAGCAATTATATGAGGATACCAAATAGTGCCACATTGAATTATAACACACAGATGTCTGTTACGGCATGGGTAAAAGTGGCCGGGTTTTACCAGGGGCCCTGCCATGGTAACCGTATTGTAATGAAAGGAGATGCTGATGGCCTGACTGGAAATTATACGTTGACCTACGATGATAATGGTTTTACAAATGGTCAAAATTGTGTAAACCCGGTACCCGATATCCAGCACGAAAATTTTTATGCAATAAATACACCTCCACCTGCGGGAGGTTATACCCCATTTGTCCAGACAAATCAATGGTTCATGCTCACCTATACCAGTGATGGGACCACGGCGAAATTCTATGTGAACTGCGACTTAAAAATTACCGCCCCGGCGAATGGATATACTTTCAGCGGTGGCGCTGATCTTTTTTTTGGGAAAATGAACAATGTCCAATTCCCTTATTGGTTTAATGGCGTAATGGATGAAGTTAGAATTTACAACCGGGCATTGACCACAGATGAAGTGAACTTTTTAGGCGGATGTAATACTTGTGTACCGACCTTTCAAAAACTTTATGGCGGAAATAAAGCTGAATTTGCTTATCACATAGAATCTAATCCCGATGGAAGTTATGTGACCGCAGGCGCTACCAACAGTTTTGGTAATGGCGGCTATGACGGGTATTTACAGAAAATGGATAAAAACGGGAACCTGTTATGGAGTAAAACCATCGGCGGAAGCAGTGACGATTATTTATACACGATAAAGCAGACAACAGATAGCGGATATATTGCAGGAGGCATCACTACATCCTTTGGGGGCAGTTCAAATGGGGTGGCCTGGTTGGTGAAAACAGATGGCAACGGAAATGTGCAATGGTCCAGGAAATATGATGATGGAAATGTTAACGGATCTGTTTTATGGGACGTTATCAATACGGCCGATGGAGGGTATGCCATATCAGGGGTAAACCGGTATATGCCAACAACGGCAAATGGGATGCTGATCAAAACTGACAATACCGGTGCAGTTGTCTGGGCAAAAAGTTTTGACAGCAATAACAGCGATGGAACAATGAGCTCACTGGAAGATGCCAATAGCTTAATTGTGATTTCATACCAGTATGGACAGAGTTCGAGCTTTTATGATGGCGTCATTATGAAATTAAACATATCGGATGGATCGGTGATCTGGGCAAGAAATTATGACATGGAATCAAAAAGCAACTGGCCCCGTGAAATATTTAAAACTCAAACCGGTTATAGTTTTAGTTGTTACCAGGATGTTAGTTTTAACGTCACAGCGCCTGAACAGGTAATTGTGAATACAGACCTGAATGGAAATCCCCTTACCTTACGCAAACTCACAAGTTCACCAACACGATACGGCTATTATATTCCAACCAGTGATGGCGGATTTGTCACTACCCAGGGCGCATTAACAGATCCGAATGATGATATACAGCTTGTAAAAGTAACTGCCGCCGGGGTGGTTCAATGGACCCGGAAATTTGGCGGAAACGGGTTGCAGCAAGCATATGATATAGCCAAATCACCTGATGGAGGATATCTTGTAGCTGGTTATAACAATAATACACCTTCCATAAACGACAGTGCCAATATCTATATACTTAAACCGGATAGCCTGGGTAATACACCTGGTTGTAATACAAGTACAGCTACAACAACAGTTTCATCACCCGGCTTCACTGTAAATTCCGCTTTCGTTTGGAATTCTGTAACCAATCTTAGTTTTTCAAATACAGCCATTACTCCCGTAACAGCAAACCCCAATTCATTTTCCACCACTCTTTGTTCCTCGATCTGCCCAAGCGATACCATCATCAACGATTATACACCTGTTTTATCTCTTGACAAATGCAAAAATATTTTAACTGTTGAAGACGGCACTGCTTTTAATACAGGTGATACCGTTTTAATGATACAGATGAAAGGCGCTGTGATCGACTCCTCCAATACAGCCGCTTTCGGGACCATTACTGATTATAAGAATGCAGGCAACTATGAATTCAATTATGTAAAAAACAAGACCGGGAATATCATTGAGTTAAAAAATACGATCACCCGGCAATACGATATACCTGCCGGGAAAGTACAATTAATAAGAGTTCCTTATTATCAGAATGTAACTATCTCTTCAACACTCACATGCTTACCCTGGGATGGAAAGAAAGGAGGGGTTCTGGTGTTAAATGTGAAGGACACTATAAAACTCAATTCTATTATTGATGTAAGTGGAAAAGGATTTAAAGGAGGGATTGGTCCCCTTTCCACTCAATCCATTTATAATTGTTATGAAAATCAGTATTTCTATCCCCCTGACCCGACACTATCCTCGGAAAAAGGAGAAGGTATTGCATTAATTTCATCTGCAAAATCTTTTGGAAAAGGTGCTTCAGCCAATGGTGGGGGAAGCGGAAATTCTCATAATTCTGGTGCTGCGGGTGGTGGTAATTTCGGGATCGGCGGACATGGCGGCCATAATTATGAAGGGCCCCCTTGCAATACAATAGTTCCATATGCTAATGGTGGAATTGCTGGTAAAGCGTTGTCTTATAACAATGCTACAAATAAAATATTTTTAGCAGGGGGTGGCGGCGCAGGTCATACTAATAGTGGAGTTTTCCAGGGTAATGGTGGTAATGGTGGCGGTATAATCATAATTATCGCCGATGCGCTACAATCTAATAACAAAAAAATAAGTTCAAATGGTAATGATGCCGCTGTTTGTGGTAACACTGGCCCAAATTGTCACGAAGGAATGGGTGGTGGTGGCGCAGGGGGGACTATATTAACAAAGATCAATACTTATTTAGATAATGCAATAATAGAAGTAAAAGGTGGCAAAGGTGGTGATATGACGGCCATAAATCCTGATAGAATTGGCCCGGGAGGTGGTGGTGGTGGCGGAGTAATTTGGCTTACAAATGTTTCTCTTCCTGCAAATGTTGCTACTACTTTTTCAGCAGGCCAAAACGGTGTATGTTCCAATCAGAGTAATGATCCATGGGGAACTACCGCAGGACAAACTGGGTCCAATTTATTCACTCTGCAAATTCCCATCGATAATATTTTATTCCGGCCAAATATTGATTCCGTTCGTATCAAAGATAGCATGACAGCTTGCAAGGCCTTTGACTTTAAGGGCCTTGGCTATACCAATACCAACCCCATTGCTGGCTGGCAATGGAATTTTGGGGATGCCGGCACAGCAAATACCCAGAATCCTTCTCACTTGTATTCTAATGCCGGCACCTATACTGTAAAATTAGTGATCACAGATATCAATGGCTGCAAAGACAGTATTACAAAAGCTGTTACGGCTATACAATTTATTGCAGACGCAGGAAATGATACTGCTATGTGCCTGGCTCCTTCGGTCTCTGTTATACTTCGTGCCAGTGCAGGTTCATCTTATTCCTGGACACCTGCCATTTACCTGAATAACCCGACTTTACAAAATCCAACTGCGACTATTTCAACCACTACACGTTTTTATGTAACCATTACTAATTTCCCGGGCTGTACAGCAACAGATTCAGTTCTCATTACGCTGGCGCCGGCGCCGGCGAATATGAGATACACTACCCTGACTGCTTCGGTAAATCAACTGGTCCAGTTGCAAGCCCGTAATTTAGGAGGGAACAGTTATATCTGGCAACCCGCTGTTGGATTGAACAACTCTTTCATCATTAACCCGGTATTCAGTTACAACCAAACACAAGAGTACAGGATATTTATCAGTACTGCTCTGGGTTGCCAGGTAGTGGATACGCAACTGGTGAAGATAAACGGCAAAAAAGGGATCTATGTGCCAAGGGCATTTTCGCCAAATGCTGATGGAACCAATGACCGCTTATATCCTATACTGATTGGCATACGGGAATTATATTATTTCAGGATCTATAACAGGTGGGGTAACCTGCTCTTTGTGACCAATAGCGGCAACCCCGCTTCCGGTTGGGACGGAAAATACAAAGGATCGTTACAACCCGTTGAAACCTATACCTGGGTCGCTGAAGCGATCGACGTGGATGGTATCGTTATTAAGAAAAGTGGTAATACTGTTTTGTTGAGGTAAAATTTTATTTTATATGAGTAAGTTATTCCTGGCTTTGTTATTGTTTTTTTTCTCTTTTACCGGCACGATAAAAGGGCAGGATCCTCATTTCTCACAATACTTCTCATCACCACTTACATTAAACCCTGCCATGACCGGATACTTTAAGGGTGATTCCCGTATTGGCACAAATTTCAGGCAGCAATGGCGGTCCATAGGAGCGCCTTTTATCACCGGCACGGTTAGCTATGATAGCAAACTCCTTCAAACCAGGATCGCTGACAATGATATTCTTGCAATAGGAATACTTGGATTATTTGACGAGTCGCTGGGCGGGGGATTTAAGAATATTAATTTAGCTGCCTCCGTAACCTATCATAAAGCCCTTGATGCCGATGGCATTCATCATATTGGCGCTGGTTTTCAATTTACGTATGCATCAAGAGCCTTAAACTTCAATAGCCTGGATTTTGCCAATCAATTCAATGGCAGCGGGTTTGATACTTATTTACCCTCCTATGAGACCTTTGGCACTGAACGCCGGGATTATGTTGACATCAATACCGGGATCCTGTACAACTATAAGACAGAAAATACAGAACTATATGTCGGCGGATCATTGTATCATGTGGGAAGACCGAATACCAGTTTCCTGAAAAATGAAAAATTCAGGCTACCTATGAGGTATACGGTACATGCAGGCTCAAAATTTGTAGTGGGTGGAAATAGTAATGAACTTTTTATTGGTGGCTTGTACATGAACCAGGCCGGCGCTACTGAAAAGAACATTGGTGTCGCTTATGGGATTAAAGTAAACGATGAAGCTATGGTCTATGCCGGAAGCTGGTACAGGTTCAGTGATGCCATTATACCTTTTGCAGGTTTAAGCTATAACGGTTTCCAGGTAGGATTATCATATGATATCACGAATTCAAATTTGAAAAATTACAGTTCCCGGAATGGAAGCTTTGAGCTTTCCCTGAATTTATTGATCACAAAACCAAGAAACGTTTACACCAATTATAAAGGGGGAAGAATATTCTAAAGCTCCTGGCTTCGTCCTTATCAGGTGCAAGGGAATATCTAACTATTACGCTTCACCACAAACAGCAGCAATTCCTTTTCATCTTCCATCATGGAACCCGCCGGCTGAAACCCCGCCTTCAGCAATACTTTTTGGGATGCTATATTGGGAACTTCTGTCACCCCGTAGACAGCCGATAATGAGTAATTGTTCATAAAATAATCCAACCCGGCCCTAGCCAGTTCTGCTGCATAACCCCTGCCCCAGTTTACGGTGAGCAATGCATAGCCCAATTGTATTTTCTCCGGCTGCGAGGGCATAGGAATAATTGCAAATGAGCCGACAAATAAATTTTTTGTTTTCTCCATCACTGCCCAACGCCCTCCGTGAGGATTCTTTTCATAAAGGGCAATATTATCCGATAAAAATTGATCGCTTTCTTCTTTTGTACTAACAGGCCGGATATACCGCATCACGGATTCGTTACCACCCAAGAGAAAAATATTGTCTTTATCCTCCTCCGTGTATTGGCGAACGATCAATCTTTCTGTTTCAAAAATGGTATTCATCTGTGTTAATCTGTATTCATTGCCAAAGGCAATCAATTTGTATTTAATTGTTTTTATTCGTGTCAATTCGTGTGCATTCGTGGCCAAACTGTATTTTTCAACACAGAGTAACAGAGATACAGAGCTACACAGAGGCGGACTCCGAACTCCCGACTCCAAACTATTTATGTATTTCAGAGGTAAAATGAAACTCAATATCCGGATTATTCGTCCTCTCCGTATTCAAAAACCACTCACTCTGCGCCAGGTACAGCATATGGCCATCCTTATCTTCCCCGATATTGGCCTGTTTGAATTTGGAAAACTCCTGCAATTTCTTCGGGTCCTTGCTGGTAAGCCAGCAGGCTTTGTAAAAAGGGAGGTTATTGAAAACAACAGAAGCCCCGTATTCATGCAGCAAACGGTACTGGATCACTTCAAACTGCAGCTCACCCACACAACCAATGATCTTTTTGTGCCCGCCGAACTGGGTGAACAATTGCGCCACTCCTTCATCGGTCAGTTGCAACAATCCTTTTTCCAGTTGTTTGGTCTTCATCGGGTCTTTATTCTGCACTTCTTTAAAGATCTCCGGGGAAAAAGAAGGGATGCCCGTAAAATAAAAATCCTCTCCTTCTGTCAGCGTATCGCCGATCTTAAAATTGCCCGTATCAAATAATCCCACCACATCGCCTGCATAAGCATCTTCAATGATACTTTTATCCCTGGCCATGAAAGAATACGGGTTGCTGAAACGAACATCCTTATCCAACCGCACATGATGAAAATATTTGTTCCGCTCAAACTTACCGGAGCAAACCCGTAAGAAAGCGATCCTGTCCCGGTGCCTGGGATCAAGGTTGGCGTGGATCTTAAAAACAAAACCACTCATCATATCTTCTTCGACATCCACAGGACGAACAGTGGTCTCCCGGCTGCGGGGAGTTGGCGCAATGCGGATAAATGTATCCAGCATTTCTTTAACCCCAAAATTGTTGATGGCGCTGCCAAAGAAAACCGGGGCCACTTTACCGGCCAGGTAATCCGCAACTTTCAATTTACCATGCACCCCATCCACTAATTCCACATCTTCCCGTAATTGGCTGGCATCTTTTTCTCCCAGTTTATCATCCAGCACAGCATCATGCAGGTTGGAGATGGATATCGAATCTTCATCAGCAGCTTTTGTATTGGCAGTAAACAACAATAAGTTTTTATCATGCAGGTTATAAACGCCTTTAAATTCCTTGCCGCTGTTGATGGGCCATGTCATCGGGTGCAGGTGAATGGATAATTCTTTTTCAATTTCTTCCAGCAGGTCAAAACGATTCTTGCCATCCCGGTCCATCTTATTAATAAAAACGATCACCGGGGTATCTCTCATCCGGCAGACTTCCATCAGTCTTCTCGTTTGCTCTTCCACACCATTCACACTGTCCACCACCAGGATCACACTGTCAACTGCTGTGAGTGTACGATAAGTATCCTCTGCAAAATCCTTGTGACCGGGAGTATCCAGCAGGTTGATAAGAACTTTATTGTATTCAAAACTCATCACGGAAGTAGCCACCGAGATACCTCTTTGTCTTTCTATCTCCATAAAATCGCTGGTAGCAAATTTTTTGATCTTATTGCTCTTTACCGCACCAGCCACCTGGATAGCTCCGCCAAACAGCAGGAACTTTTCCGTGAGTGTCGTTTTTCCCGCATCCGGGTGAGAGATGATCGCAAATGTCTTCCGCCTTTCTATTTCGTTGTGATACTTCATAAAGAGGCGCAAAGGTAAGGGTTGAAATACAATTATGTAGCCAGCGATAGTGCTACTATCATCTTCGTTGCGTCGCACACTTCAAGGTTCTGTTCGCTACTCGGCATTTTGGAATTTTTCCTTACGAATTGTATACTCCTTAAGCAATAATTGCAAGTGAATAACCTTTCTTTCAAGAATAGTGGATTTTCTTAAATTTGTAAGAAATAGACTTCAAATTGAAAACTCATCACAAGATAATTAATGGAGATAGCAGGCAAATGGTTGAACTCGCAGACAACTCCGTTCATCTGGCTATTACATCCCCACCCTATTGGCAACTTAAAGATTATGGCACCGATACCCAAATAGGTTATCATCACACTTACGAGGAATACATTAATAATTTGAACTTAGTTTGGAAAGAATGTTACCGGGTATTGCATAATGGTTGCCGGCTTTGTGTAAACATTGGCGACCAGTTTGCCCGTGCCGTTTATTATGGACGCTATAAAGTAATACCCATCAGAGAAGAAATAATTAAATTTTGCGAGAATATTGGCTTTGACTACATGGGTGCAATCATTTGGCAAAAGGTAACTACATCTAATACAACAGGAGGCGGTGTGCAAATGGGTTCATATCCTTATCCCCGGAATGGAATACTAAAATTGGACTATGAGTTTGTTTTGACTTTCAAAAAGCTGGGAGAAGCACCAAAGCCTACGAAAGAAAATAAAGAGTTATCGAAAATGACTGCTGAAGAGTGGAATACTTATTTCGCAGGGCATTGGAATTTTACAGGAGCAAGGCAAGACAAACATATTGCTATGTTTCCAGAGGAGTTACCCAAACGTTTAATCAAAATGTTTGCATTTGTTGGCGACACAGTGCTTGACCCCTTCGCCGGAAGTGGAACAACAAATCTAGCTGCCAAGAACCACGGAAGAAATTCTATTGGCTACGAAATTAATTCTGAGTTCATTCCTGTTATAAAGCAAAAATTAACATCAAATCAAAAAGATATTCATGGAACATCATTTGAATTTCTTACCCAGAAAACCACATCCAATTTCAAAAAGGAAATAGAAAAGCTTCCTTACATTTTCAAAGACCCGCACATACTTGATAAAAAAATAGACCCTAAGAAATTACAATTTGGCTCTAAGATCGACAAAGAAAGCTCAACCCAAAGAGAAGAATTTTTTACGATTAAAGAGGTAATCAGTCCTGAAAAAATAAAACTAAGCAATGGGCTTATAATAAAACTTATTGGTATTAAAGAAAATCCGGTAATTAATGGCGACGCAACAGAATTCTTAATTGATAAAACAAAAGGGAAGCGGGTATTCCTTAGGTATGACAATATAAAGTATGATAAAGAAAATAATTTGCTTTGCTACTTATATTTAGAAAATAAAACTTTCATTAATGCTCATTTGATTAAAAGTGGTTTGGTAAAAGTTGACAGCAAAAATGATTTTAAATACAAAGAAAAATTTATAGCATTATTTAACCAATCACTTTTGAATGAAGACAATAAAAATTTCAAATAGCGATATTCTTTCTTTACTCGATGCTGAAGCTTCCACTTTCCCTAAGTATGCAACTCAGATTTTAAACCTTGCAAATCAAAATGCTCAGGGAACAAGGCCATCTGTGGTTGGACAGATGAGTGATTTAATACAGGAATTTCCTGGAAACAAATTGAAAGAGTGGGAGGAATGGTATCTTAATAAGCATCCCGAGTCATTGTCGCTTGCAGCGAATAAGATATTTGAGATGATAGCTAATTTCAAAGACGTAATGACGCAAATTGATAAAGAAATGGTGGAAAAGTGGGTAAAAGACCTGGTGATTTTAAAAACATTTATTGGCCTGAAGTTTCAGGAAGCAATTCTAAAGAGTGTTGCAAATGAGTTTAATCAACCTTATAGACTTGCAACACCAGAAGAAGAATCACAAGGTATAGATGGGTTTATTTCTGACAAACCTATTAGCATCAAACCAACTTCTTATGAAATGAAGAAATCGCTTTCAGAAAAGATTGAAGTTCCTATTGTATTCTATGAAAAATTAAAGGATGGGGTTAAAATTACTTTTGATGAGTCTATAATTTAATATTTTATCAGTATGATGACAAAGAAGTATGCCAATTACTTTGACTACAATAATTTAGAAAATGTTTTTAAATCCAAAGTAAGTAAGGTAACTTCTAAAGGGATAGATAAAAAATCTTCAGAAAATTTCAAGCGGAATAAAGCAACCGAGCTTAAAATTATAGAAAGAAAAACTACATCGGGTAATTTCTTCCCTGCCGAGTCTTACATCTTTATAGTTTCGTAGCCGATGTCTCACAGCCCGGCCTTTGTGTGTGGTGTGCCTGCCTGCAGGTAGGCAGTGACTCGGCGTTACTCTCTAATGCAACTCCGTAGCCACGGCGAAGCCTGTCCCGATGAAAATCGGGATGCCACAGCCCCAACACACAAAGCCATCCGACACTCACCTGGGAAACAAAACAGCCCTTTTAACCAGATAGTCGATGAGTTAACTAATTCGGTAGCTTTACCCATCAAAAATCAGAAATGAGAAAATATTTTTTATTAGCTGGCATTGTAATAGCTACTGAAATAAAAGCCCAGGTTTACGAATTAGAGAGTTTATCCGTTATAAAAGACAGAAAAACATTGTTTGATCAGGTATTGTTTGGCAGCAAATTTTATGGAGTGGACAATATATCTACTTCGAATTTTTCATGGATGGGTCCACTGGGAAAAATAAGATCTAGCTGTAAGCTCCTTTCATATGATATCAATCTCAATCCGGTGAAGGAAATCATCCTGGGAGATGGTAAAGAAATCTTTGGCCCTTTTAATCCCTTCTTAAAAGAAATCAACAGAAACCTTTATCTTATTTACTATCAACCAGAGACTAACTCATCTATTGATGTTTATGCGGCTAAAATTGACACGTTAACACTTGGATTAGCTGCTGCAAAAAAAGTACTGACCATCGCAGCTGAAAAGGTGAATTCATTAAAATTTATTGATGTTATCAAATCGGAACAATTCCTGGTTGAACAGTCGGCGGATAAATCAAAGATGATCTGGTGCTGGACATCAGGTTTTATTAATGACTATTCCTGCGTTGTAACAGATAGGGATATGAACATGATTGGCAAGGCATCGCATGGGAAACTGGAAAATGCAAAAGAATTTACGATAGGCAATATACTGGTTGATAATACGGGCAACTTTTTTGTAACATGCTGGTATGAAAAGAAAAATATCTATTACCCGTCCTTGCTGGCAGGAAATGTTTCAGGTACTGTAAAAGTTATTGATATAAAACTTGAAGGTACGTTTGCTCATCAGGTATACGTCGCTCCGGGAAGCACGGAAGATCATGTAAAATTAACCGGAACTTCCTGTAAAAAGGGTGAATATATAACAGGAATATTTTCAGCAAACATAGACAAGAAAGGTCTTGGCAGTTCAAAGTTTGTGATGAAAGAAATTGATGAACACCTAGTAGAGCAATACAGAACTGACGATTATGCCTTAACAAAAAATAAAGAATCCGGGCTAAATCCCTATATCCAGTTTGAGCATTTCACAATGGCCGACGGCACAATCATTCTAGCCGGTGACCTGACAAGATTCCTGGGACAAGGCCATGCTGTATTAGATGATCCGGTTAAAGGAAGTAGTGCTATTATTGTTTTTACTGCCGCCGGAGAAATAATAATAAAAAGACTTCCGAAAAAAGAATTATTAGGTCTGAAAACAGGGAATAATTTTTTTGTGCAAAAATGGGAAGACAAATTAGTGTTATTATATACCGACCTGGAATCAAATGTAAACACAGCACTTGACCAAGCAAGGACAGCCTCCTTTAATTCAAAGGGAAATATTGTAATGGTTGCGGCGACAATAGAAAAGGACGGGAAAATAACCCGCCGGATCCTGCACCCGGATGCTGCCGGATTTTATTTTTCCCCAAACCTGGCCCGAAGAGTCAATGATAACACGATATTATTGGGTTTTGAAAAGGAAAAAATCAGGCTGGCCAATGTAAAAACTACTTATGCTTTTTTCTTTTTGAAGATGAATGAAGAATGAATAGTACCGGGCCTTTTTTTTGCCCCTGTTGTTGTTCGAAAATAATAAACTCCCTACTCCTGGGTTCGTGTCCGCAAAAAATAAAATGCCCCTATGAGTGTCTCCACGCATCGGAATTTAAAAAAAAATAATTATGAAGTATCTCCACCAAACGTATTAATTAAGTTCACCAATGTTTTAAATATTACCGACTGGCTTAAGTGCTCTTTCTCACTACCCACTTCTTTCGACGGGCAGGTCACGGATCGCAAAAACTTCCTTACCTGCCTGCCGGCAGGCAGGTTCCTTATTTTTCTGTACCTTTTACAAGTCAAAGCAAGAATGCTCAACACCTGCTTATGAGAACAGCACTAATTCTTTTTATTTTTATCGCTTTCTCCGGCAATGCCAGCAGTCAGTCATTTAGTTTACTAAAAGATATCAATGCCAGCCCTTCGCATGGATACGCAACACCAGCTCCCCTGGGAATGCTGGGTAATAACCTTATTTTTTGGGCTACCACAGTTACCAACGGGATGGAACTCTGGAAAACGGATGGCACGGCAGCAGGCACTATTTTATTAAAAGACATATTTGTTGGGAGAAATAATTCACCTGCCGGCAACTGGGATGTAATGAATGGCCAGTTATTTTTTACGGCAAATGATAATAATGCGGGCCTGGAACTCTGGAAAACTGACGGTACAGTCACCGGTACGGTTATGGTGAAAGACATTAATCCGGGTTTTGCATCCGGCTATCCATCCTACATCACCAATATTAACGGTACGCTTTATTTTTATGCCAACGGCGCTACTGGTTCCAGGTTATGGAAGAGCGATGGTACCAGCGCCGGTACTGTAATGGTAAAAGATCTGGCACTCACCCCATGGCAAATTTTTCCCACCGCATTTGTGGCTATCAATGGCTGGATATACTTCAGTGCAAGAGATAATAGTAATGGACATGAACTTTGGAAAACGGACGGAACTGCGGCGAATACAGTAATGGTAAAAGATATCAACCCTACCGGACCCGCGGAAGTTGATCGAATGATCAACATGAACGGCCAATTATTTTTCAGGGCAAATGACGGCGTGAACGGACCTGAATTATGGAAAAGTGATGGAACTGCTACCGGAACAGTTATGGTAAAAGATATCAATCCCGGTAGTAATTATAGTAATCCGTCAGAGTTAACTGTTATGGGTAATGCTTTATACTTTTCTGCACAAAATGCAAACCAGGGTTTTGAACTTTGGAAAAGCGATGGAACGGAGGCAGGCACAACCCTGGTGAAAGATCTTGCTCCCGGTCAAACTTCAAGTGATCCTATGTACCTGCTCGAGATGAATGGGATATTATATTTTGAAGCATTTAATACAGCTACCAACTTTACGGGGCTTTGGAGATCCGATGGTACATCTGCAGGCACCACGGTGATGGCTGGTGTGAACCCGGTTGCAGGCGGACTGGACCGGTATAACTTTGTGAAGGCAAACTCCAACTTATATTTTAGGGGCAGGAACGCTGCCTTTGGCGATGAACTCTGGAAGAGTGACGGAACCGTCGCCGGAACTTCGATGGTGAAAGATATCAGAACCGGAACTTTGGGATGCGAACTCCTGTATATTTTTAACGCAAACGGGAATGTTTTTATCTGTGCCAATGATAGCATACACGGACAGGAGTTGTGGAGATCTGATGGAACTGCTGCAGGCACGGTCATGATAAAAGATATTAATGCAGGAACTGCATCCAGCGATATTGCCAATAAAACGATGGTGAATGGGACACTGTTTTTTACAGCATGGGATGGTGGTGTTTACGGAAATGAATTATGGAAAACTGACGGTACGACGGCAGGAACTGTGATGGTGAAAGATATCAATCCCATACTTACCGGTTTTTCTTCTGCCAGGAATCTTTACAATAATAACGGCACTTTATTTTTTGGCGGGGATGATGGCGTGAACGGATTTGAATTGTGGAAAAGCGATGGCACTACCGCCGGTACAGTAATGATCCAGGATATGAACCCTGGCCCCAATGGGTTTTTCTCGGGTATCCTGGGTAGTATGAATAATGCCATGTATTTGATCGGATTTGATAATATACACGGATCTGAACTTTGGAAATTGGACGGCACCGGGGCGGGATTCACCTTTATAAAAGATATTAACCCGGGCATCAACTCCAGTAATATCAGTAACGCATTTTTTGATAACGGGGTTTTCTATTTTTCGGCTACTGACCCCCTGAATGGTGTTGAACTATGGAAAAGTGATGGCACTGCTGCAGGAACCGTAATGGTGAAAGACATGGTGCCCGGATCTAATCCAAGTTTTCCATCGGAAATCACGAAAATGGGCAATACGATCTGTTTCATTGCCCGTGATCAGTCCAATGGACTGGCGCTATGGAAAACAGATGGCACAGCGGCAGGTACGATGTTGATCAAGTCTATCGCTACAGTACCCGTCTTCAGCTATCCTTTTGAATTAAGGGCTTACAATAACATGCTGATCTTTCATACAGCAGACATTGTAAATGGTTTCAAAATATGGAAAAGTGATGGTACCACAGCAGGTACTCAAGTGATCAAAACGATCTACAACAGTACTGCATCAGTAAATTTCCGATGCCATTACAGTGTTATAAATGGTACATGTTGTTTCCAGGTGATGGACCAGGATCATGGAATGGAACTCTGGACTACTGACGGAACAACAGCAGGTACGCAATTAATGAAAGATATCTGGCCCGGGCCGGGAAGTGGTTTAGCAGGTGATTTTTCTTCTCAATTCCCTTTTTCAATAATCAATGATAAGCTTTATTTTTCTGCCAATGATGGTATTCATGGTGAAGAACTTTGGGAGAGTGACGGTACGGCAACCGGTACCTACATGTTAATTGAAATTGTACCTGGCACGGGTGGTTCATTTCCGAATAAATCCATAATCGGTACAAATGAACTGTTGTTCCTGCAGGCATCTACTGACAGCACCAACCAAGAATTATTTGTTGTAACTACAAGTACACCCGGGGTAACCAGCCTGCTTGAATTCAACGGCCACTTCCAAAACAATGATGTGTTGCTGGATTGGAAAACGATCAACGAGAATAACCTGGCTAATATTGTAGTACAAAGAAGCATTGATAGTACCAGCTTTACAGGTATCGGAACCGTTGCTCCTTTCAATACACCGGGCATCCACTCATACAATTTTACAGATCCGGATGTGATCGCCTTGAATGTGTCACCAATTTATTACCGGCTCAAACTGGTGCGTATGAGTGGCACCAATATTTACTCCAGCATAGTAACTATTGATATTAGTTTGCCGCTCTCTTTGGTTTTACGTCCCAATCCGGCACATGATAATATGCAGGTTTTCATTACTGCGGCAAGAGCAGGAACGGCTTGGGTGAAGATCATCGATATTACCGGCAGGGAAATAAAAAGGGAGTATTATTCTGTTTCAATGGGTACTAATGTGTTTAACATGGAAGTAAGCTTGTTGGCACCGGGAAAATATTATTTGCAATTGATCGGGATCACGGGTGATCTGTTGAAAACAACTCAATCGTTTATTAAGTTTTAGCCTGTTGTGCTGTTGGGCCACGAAGGGGACCAACTTGCTTTTTGCCGCTGTTGGTGTTCCAAAAAAAGTAACACGCCTCTTTTCTGCCCGGAGTCTGACTCCAAAGCCATATACGAAACGGGGTTTCCTTTCTAACGCCCCACCCGGTCAAACGTTATGCCGGGCCGATAGCTATCGTCTTCGGGCAACAATGAAACTTATCGCTTCCTGCAATTATGCAATTCCAAAGGGTGGGGACAAATTGTCCCCCGGTTGAAAGATTTATAAGACTGGTTTATTCATAAATTTGGATATGAGTAATATTAAATTATTTGAGAGTAAAGAAATTCGTTCTGCATGGAATGAAGACGAGGAAAGCTGGTATTTCAGTATTGTGGATGTGATTGGCGTATTAACAGAAAGCCCCAACCCAAGGAAATACTGGAGTGTGCTGAAAACCCGGCTAAAGAAAGAAGGAAGTCAGTTGGCTACAAATTGTAGTCAACTGAAATTACAGTCTGCAGACGGTAAGTTTTATAATACAGATGTTGCCAGCACTGAACAACTCCTCCGGCTTATCCAGTCTATTCCTTCACCCAAAGCGGAGCCTTTTAAACTCTGGTTGGCACAAACTGGTTATGAAAGGATTGAAGAGATACAGGATCCGGAAAAAAGCATTGACCGGGCTATGCAAAATTACCTGAAGCTCGGATACAGCAAAGAATGGATAAATCAGCGGCTGAAAAGTATTGAAGTAAGAAAAGATTTAACTGACGAGTGGGAAAACCGTGGAGTAAAAAAAGGACAGGAGTTTGCCACACTCACAGATATCATTACTAAAGCATGGAGCGGCAAAACAGTAAAGCAATACAAACAGCATAAAAACCTGAAGAAAGAAAACCTCAGGGATAACATGACTAATCTTGAACTGGTACTGAATATGCTTGGCGAAGCATCCACTACAGAAATAAGCAAAGAGAAGAAACCTAAAAACTTTAATGAGAACAGAACTATTGCTTTGCAGGGCGGTACCATTGCAGGCAATACCAGAAAAGCAATTGAAGCCAAAACCGGAAAGAAAGTGGCGAGTAAATTAAATGCAAAAGGCCTTAGAGCGGGTGCTGAAAAAAAGAAACTGAAGTAATTATTTTTTCTGCCTGTGTCTGTTTCCAACGCCAAATACGAAACGGGGTTTCCTTTCTAAGCCCCACCGGGTGAAGCGTTATTCAGGTACGCAGCTCATTTCCCTGCCGGTCCTCTGACCTTATTGCTTCGCAGCAAATATCTCCCACTCTTACCTTTGTACAGATGCGTCATTCTAAAGCCTTAAAGCTGCATTATGAAGAGTGTAAAAAAACTGACTGTGATCAAAATCATCCATACGCTTATCTGGATTTTTTTCAATGTGGTGATTTTCTATATGCTCTATGCTGTGTTGGTAAACAAAATAGACATCTGGCTTTGGGCTGGCTATGGGTTATTTGTTCTGGAAGGTATTACCTTACTGGCTTTTAAATTCTTTTGCCCATTAACAGTGATGGCCCGTAAATACTCCGATTCAACTAAAGCGAATTTTGATATTTATCTTCCAAACTGGCTGGCAAAACATAATAAACTGATCTATACAACTCTTCTGGTAATTATTTTTATTATAACCATTTACCAGCTTTTGAAATAGTCACTTTCACGTTTAACATAAACCAGCCATGCAAACACGAATATTAATTATTGGACTTTTCATTGGTTTTTCAGGACTTTTGGGTTGCAACAGCAAAACAACTGACAAGAAATTACAAACTCAAACCAACTCACAAAAAATGACCGTTACAGTTGAAACTTTAAAACAAATTCTTGACGCATTTAACCGGCATGACCTTGATACAATCATGGAATTTTTTGCTGATGATTGTTCCTTTGATTTTCCAAGGGGACCTGAATCTTATGGACAACGCTTCGTTGGTAAAGCACAAGTGAGAGAAGCACTTGCCGAACGTTTCAAAGGCATTCCTGATGTTCACTACGGTGAAGACCGTCATTGGGTGGCGGCGTCAGGAGATATGGGAGTGTCAGAATGGACTCTTACCGGAAGAACAATTGCAGGAGTTAATTTGAAAGTACGAGGTTGCGACCTTTGGGAGTTTCGGAATGGTAAAGTAACCCGAAAGGACTCCTACTGGAAAATAGTAGAGCGATGAATTCTGTGATTTTTTCTGCCCGGAATCTGGTTCCAAAGCCAAATACGAAACGGGGGGTTCCTTTCTAACGCCCCATCCTGTCAATCGTTATGCAGGGCCCGGGCTATTGAGTATGTATTCCTTAACTTTTATTTCTGTAAACCTCCCGGCTTTTATGGTGGAGAATTGTTCTTTTTTTGTGCTACCATTCTTTTCTATTACGAATGTTATTCCCTGGTATAAACCGAAAGTCTTTGTCATTTTAACATCCATATTTGTCAACCGATTGGCCGTCTTAATACCAAACATTTTTCTAAAAAGAGGTGTAAAAAAATTATATACCCTGAAATGGAGTTTGTTACCATTTTTTTTAAACCCTTCGGCAACAACCCGCGGAACGATCAGCAACGGGGATAAAGTTTTTTCATACTGAAGGTTAAGTCCCGTTTCCTTTAAATAATCAAGTGTTTTGATGTCGAAATAATTTATATGACCGTGAGGGACCTTATTCGCAATATTTCTTGCAACTATTTTTTCTGATTCGTGAGGTACGGTAATTACCAGGACATTCTTAGTGATCCGTAATAACTCACGGATGGCTCCTTTGTAGTCGGTAACATGTTCAATTGTTTCGCTGCAAAGAACCATATCAAATTCATTGTCATTAAATGGCAGCTTATGTATATCAGCGGGTATGGCCCTGATATTAAATAATTCCCTGGCCATCTTACAGGCATTTTCAGACAGATCTGTTGATATAACGTCAGCATTAAATATCGTCTGGACAATATTCGCAGTATACCCCTCTGCACCGCCAATGTCAGCAAATGTTTTAAAGTTATATTTGTTCAGGGCATTTAAAATTGATTTAGTTACCATATACCTTGCAATACAACTTGTACTGGCCTTGGAAGTCCGGTAGCCATAAATGGGTTGATGCCCATAATAAACTCCGTCTACTGTCTGAATAAATCTTTCCTCCAGTGTTGCCTTAGTCTCATTTGTATAATTATCCATTCAATTTCAATTTATTAATTTGATAACCTTCAATACAATTCATTAACGCCGGGTCCGAACATCTGACTCTCAATTCCATCCCCCAATCCATCTTCACCATTACCATTATTATCAACCTGGGTATCGGTTTCAAAGGAAGAACCGTTGCGCAGGCGAGTGCAGGTTGTAAGCAGGCACCCATTATCTACTACGGTAGAAATCATTACCAATAATTGGCCCTAAATTTACGTAGAACAAACCTGAAAAAACATTTTGTATCCCACAAAGAACCTTTAGATTAAATTAATCCGTTTCCATTGAATTACTAAAGACCAAAGGTTTAGTTCTTTGACAATATCACCCCCACAGTTTTGATTGCTGGTAATTAACATTTTTACATTGTCCACAAAGAAAAAGTAACAAAAAGAAAGGTAATAATAATAGTAACCTAAATTTAGAAACTTATCTGAAAACAAACCAAAAGGTTCGTGTCCGCAAAATAAACACCCTGATGTCGCTTCACGTATCAGAATTTCAAAATATATGCATGAATGATGCGTGGTGCGACATCATGGCATTAGTAATTTTTTTCTACCCGGAGCCGATAGCTATCGGCTCCGGGCAACAATGAACGAAAGTCCAAAATCTGTAACTTGATGTTATGCTCCATAGGAGTCCTTCGGACCGGTACGCAGCTTATGAAGTTACAGTCGCAGAGTAAATTTTACAGGGAAAGCATCCGCCAGACCCGGAGTCCGCTACACAGGGGCTCAACAGTGAGAGTCCGGGCAGAAAAAAAAATTTGTTTATTATTCGCTAATACAATTCCGTAGGTACTGCGAAGCCTGTCCCAATGAAAATCGAGATGCCACAGCCCAAACACACAAACCCATCTGACACTCGCCTGGAAAGCGATGAGCTGATAAAATACAGATTGTTTATTTAAAGGATCAGAGCTTGTCAGAAAAAACATATCTTGACTGCAAAATTCATTACATGCACCGTTTGAAATTAACTGTCCTGTTTGTTTTCGCCAGCTTTATTGCAACGGCTCAACTCAACTATACTTTGAAATATAATGACAGTACAAATTCAATTTTAAAAATTTCAATTGAACCACAATCACCGTTAACGGCACCTCTGAGCTTTGTAATGCCCCGCTCCATTCCCGGTGGATACGGAATTTATATCTATGATAAGTTTATTGAAAATATTTATTCTGTAAGTATTGAAGGTAAAAGAATACCAATGCTAAAAGATGAAAATGATGCTCCGCGATGGTATTGTGCTGATACAGCCAATAAAATTTCCCGGGTGGAATATGAAGTAGATCTGGATAAAATGGAAAGAAAGGTTTTGCCCGGTGATGCATCCATCATACGTCCGGGGTTTGCGGGTATTCTTAACTATTCAGTTTTTGGCTGGATTGATGGAACCGAAAAGCAAACGGTGCAATGCAGCATCGAAACATTTGATAAATGGCCTGTCTTTACCAGCATTGATCCTTCTGCTTCTCCTGCAAAAGGTTCATTACAATTAAATACTGACAGTTATCATACACTGGTCGACGGGCAAATATTTATTGGCCACCGGTTCAGATTAAAAGAATTTAAAGGAATTGTTCCCTTGTTTGTGGCTTCCTATTGCCAGACTGCTGATGAATATTTAGACGACTATGCCGAACAGGAAATGATCAGCATGGGAATATTGAAAGATTATTTTGGCGAACTTCCTTTTCAGCATTATTCGCTGATGCTACGCAGTGCCGTTCCGCTTGAACCCGTCAGTGCACCGGCATTGGCCATGGAGCATCTGCAGAGTTCTACATTTTTTGGTGATGTATCCGGTATCAGAACCAACCCGATGAGCAAAGAACAGATCATGAGAACCATTCCAACCTACTTGCATCATATGGCGCATGCATTTATCCCGCTGCGTTGTTATGGAGATACCTACAAACCTTATGTTGAAGAAATTCCTCCCATCATCAATAATATCTGGTTCAATGAAGGTTTTATGTGGTTTCTTCCTTACGACACATTAAAAAGCGAAAGATGGAAAAAAATCTTTATTGATAACGTTTACAATACCTCTCCGGTAATAAAAAAGATGAGCCTGCAGCAATTATCGCAAATTGCATCTACAATGTATGGAAATGATTTCAGGCTGGGCCGGGCTGTTTATTCCCGTGGCGCATTGATGGCAATTGAAATGAATAATTATCTCAAAGAAAAGACGAATGGTAGAAAATCAATGAAAGATGTTTTGCGTTACCTGTACAATTGGGCAAAAGAAAACAAACGTAGCTTTACACTGGAAGAATTTCCTATACTCATCAATAAGGCTTGTGGAATTGATCTGAACCATATCTATCAAAAATGGCAATTGCCCGTTGAATAGAAATATTTTTTCTGCCCGGAGCCGATAGCTATCGGCTCTGGTACCAAAGTCAAATACGAAACGGGGGTTTCCTTTCTAACGTCCCACCCGGTCAAACGTTATGCTGGCTTCGGGCAACAATGAACGAAAGGCAAGAATCTGTAACTTCATGCTATACCCGTACTCAGCTTATGAAGTTACAGTCGCAGAGTAAATTTTTCAGTGAAAGCATCCGCCAGGCCCGGAGTCCGCCACACAGGGGTTCAGCAGTGAGAGTCCGGGTAGAAAAAAGTCGTGGTTGCTGTACTATTATTTTTCTTTCTTCCACTTAAACGCCCTGAAGTAATTGATCTTCCTCTTCCGGTCAAATTTTATTTCAATTCGCTCATACTTAAAAGTTGTACCATCCATGTATTCTTTACCAATAATGATGGCGGTGACAATACCGTCTTTTGTGCTGAGCTCCACCGGTGTTATCATTTCAAACTTATTCTTTGGATGTGACTTAAAGAAACTTTTATCAAGACGGGTGATCGTTTGCTTTGGTACATTCCTTAAGTCTTTCATATAAACGAGCACTGTATCTGCAAAGTACTGTTCAGCCGAATCAGCTTTGTGTTCATTTCTCAGGCGAAACAATTCATGCACAATTTTTATTTCTATTCTTTCCTGCTTTTTTTCCGGCTGTGGATTACCGGCTGTAATACAGGATAAAAACATATACAGAATATAATTCATTAAAAAAATGTTTCAGGAAAATGGGTGATAAAAATAGGTAATCTTCCCGTTATTGTTGGCGACTGCCCCGACTGAAATGTAGGGGATTTTCTTTCACCAACCACACATAACAGGAATGAACTGTTCTCATTAGCCTTGTTGAAATAAGAAAAGGCAAAAATATTATGTATAAAACATACCTTTAAGATAACCTGTAAGAAAATAACCTTTCACCAAAATCATTAAACATGAAAAAGAAATTGCTGTTACCGGTTTTTGTTGCAATGTTAATTGTAACCATACCGGCTACTACTTCTGCTCAGGAAGCTTTGATTGGCGAGGTAAAATTATTTGCCGGCAATTTTGCTCCTAAGGGCTGGACATTATGCGAGGGGCAATTATTACCCATTTCACAGAACAAAGCCTTATATTCCATACTCGGAACGATGTACGGCGGTGATGGAAAATCAAACTTTGCGCTCCCCGATCTGAGAGGAAGAGTGCCTGTTGGGGTTGGGCAGGGTTCTGGGCTTAGCGCCGTTAAGGATGGACAAAAACAAGGAACAGAAAATGTTACGTTAACTGTTGCCCAGCTTCCTTCTCATGGACATTCCTTAGAAAATGTTGAAGAAGTTGCTATTAAAACTTCGCCTGGCAATAATAATACTAAAAAGCTGCTGTCACCCGTAGTTACCGTTGGCTCAACAACTGTAACAACAAAAAATACAGGCGGTTCGCAACCTGTGAGTATCAAGCAGCCTTCGCTGGGTATGCGTTATATTATTTGCATTTGGGGGATTTACCCTTCCAGGAATTAAAAGACAGTAAGACTTTGCAGCAGGTTTTCTTCCAGCAACCCCTTGAATTAATGGATCATCTCTCCTTTTTATAGATCCTCTCCAGCATTTCATACAGAGCCGGATGATTTGCTTTTAACTGGCCGGGCTGTTCAAAGAAATATTCGGAGATCACAGCAAAAAATTCAACCGGGTTCGTTGCGCCATACATATCAATATCAGACCCATAGCTTTTCATCTGCCCGATCGTTTCATCCATCATGTTCTTCCATTGCTCCTTGTATTTCCGCTCCAAAATGATCTCGGGAACACCATCCATGCTTCCATCCATTTTATCTATCAGGTGTACAAATTCATGAATAGCGGTATTGTGGGCATCCTGTTCATTGATAAACCCCTGCCTCAATTGCCATTTTGTAATGATCATGGCATATTGCATAGCGCCGGTGCCTACCATGCCTGCTATAGGGCGATCCGAACCTCCCTGGTCAAAATCTTCATTGAATGCCCCCGGGTATAATAAAACTTCATGCAGGTTGATATACTGCCAGTCGGTAATGGCAAATACAGGAATGATGGCCCCGGAGGCAATTAAAAGCCGGTCAAGATCTTCTGCAACAGCATTGACCCCGGTTATTTTCACCGCAGACAAAAATTGTTCTACTCTTTTTTCAAATCTTAGTTTTCCTTCTTCATCCAGTTGCCGGTAAAATTTTACATAATCAGTAAGCAACTCCTGGTAATTCTCCGGCAAGAAAACGACATCCTTTGCTATACTTATCCGGAAGACAAACAGTATTATTAAAAGGATCAATCCAAAGCCAATTAAACCCTGCCAGACTGTCAATACCATAGGATGAAGTTAAACAGGATTTTCCAACTCCTGAACTACCGGTGCAATGGATACAAAAAACTCCAATAATTATTCACCTTTCCAGGTTTTCCAGACTTCCTGTTTTGTAACTACAATTCTTCAATGATATGCCTGTAACTTCTACCAATAGGAATGGAAATACCGTCCACCTCCACCATCTCGGAATTATAAGAATCAATTTTCTTTACGGAAACGATATAGGACCGGTGAATACGCCTGAAGAGACTTGCCGGCAATAGAGCTTCTATTTCGTTGGTCGTTACTTTTGAAAAATATACTTTTTTGGTACTGACCAGCTTAATATACTCCTGCTGGCTTTCTATATAAATGATCTCGGAAAATAAGATCTTCACCTTCTTCTTCTGCACATTCAGGAACAGGTGATCCTTTATCTCTTCCATCTCATTTGTCTTCACTCTTTCCCCCTGTGCAGTCCTTACTTTGGTTACAGCCGTTAAAAACCGTTCAAACTCAAATGGCTTTAACAGGTAATCCGTTACGTTCAGGTTAAATCCCTCCACAGCGTATTGATGATAGGCGGTTGTAATGATCACCGCTGGCGGGTGAGTAAGCGTTTTTAAAAAGGCCATGCCTTTTAATTTCGGGAGATGAATATCCAAAAAAATAAGGTCGGGATGATGTTCCCGCAGCCAGTCGGTTGCCAGGATAGCATCTTTAAAAGCTCCCTGTAATTCGAGGAAGGGCACCTGCGAAATATAATCCGATAATATCTTTGTGGCCAATGGTTCATCTTCTACTATAATGCATTTTATTTTAGACATGGCTGGCCAGGTTAATTTTTAAAGTAGCAGTAAAAACGGATAGGCCTTGCTGAAGAGTAAGGTTATAATCTGTATAGAGTAATTCCAGTTGCCGCCTCAGGTTAGAAAGCCCGATATTTTCTTTTACTCCCTTCTGCCCGGCCGGGAAGTTCTTTTCTTCCGTCAATGTTCCTGCAGAATTTTTTACCACAAATACTAACTGCCGCTTATTGACTGAAAGATGAATATCCACAAAAGGTTGATTTCTTGTTTCAGAAACGCCGTGCTTGAACGCATTTTCAACCAGGGGTATCAGCAGCAGCGGTGGCAAGGCCTGTTTCATATCTTCAATGTCATGGTTAAAATTAATGCGTAATGATTCATCGTAGCGCAATTTCTCCAATGCAATATAATCAGTAATGATCTTCAGTTCCTGTTCTATCGCTATATACGCTCCGCCGGTTTCATACAGCATGAATCTTAGTATTTTCGACAGCCGTAAAATGGATTCCGGGGCCAGGTCACTTTTATCCCTGGCCAGTGAATAAATATTATTTAAGGTATTGAATAAAAAATGCGGATTGGTTTGTGAACGGAGGTAGTTCAGCTCTGCCGCCTGCTTTTCAATACGCAACTGTTGTTCTGCCTGCTTTAATTTTATGTAATAATAAATATGCCGGATAATTCCAAAAAAGAAAACTGAGCCTGCACTATACGCCATTTGATTTTCCAGCAAATGACTTAATGATTTGAATACAGCCAAAGGAGTATAAATATGTAATTGAATCCCGACCAGTCGCCAGATATGTGAACCACAAGAATACATCATCATATAAAGCCATAAAAGCAGGATACCCGGAAGAATATTATAAATAATGGTTTTTCTTTTGCGTAATACAAAAGGTACGGAGTATTCGAACAGTATAAAATTGAGGACAATAACATAAGCAATGTGCCAAAAATTATTAAACAGTACGGCAAAAAATCTTTCCGGGTAATTTATTATGTTGTGAGCAAATGAAATAAAAAAAAAGAGCAGCGTAGCCCATATGTAAGGTCGTAACTTTTCCCTGTTGAGTAGTGTGCCCATCTTGCTTTTATGACCATAAATATCGGCAAATCTTTTCCTTTTCATTTTATAGTCTATGAAATTGACTTTATCGGAGACGAATGACCCGGAAATGCCAACCAATGAAAATCCTGTTACTGCATTTACAGGATAACTGTCACTGGCCTGTGCACCCTTCCTGGTAAAATGACCATGTTGTTTGTTTACCAAAACCTGCTGTTCGTTGACCCCCGCTTCCCGGGCTCTCTTTAACCGGCTAATCTTGCAAAAGAATGACGCAATGCTTAAAGACAGGATCAACTAAAAAAAAAACGATTATCGCAAGCATCAACCGTTGTGTCCTTTGTGGTGTCGTAGTATTCTATGTGCTCCTGATTTTTTTGTAAAACAAAGAGCACAAAGCATGCAGAACCTGCCAAAATAATAAATCAAAAAAAATGAAAAAAGTAATAAAATTCGGAGAGGATGCAGAAGGTTATAACATTCCTGTTTTAAATGAAAGGGAAATAAGAGCCTCGGCAGGAATATTATTTCTGGTTATATTAATCTCATTAATGCTGATCATATTCAGAGGGGATTTTTTACTGACAAAGTATGTTATAACTATATTCCTTATTGATTTTACGATACGTGTCTTTGTTAACCCTAAATTTTCTCCTTCATTAATAATCGGGCGTTTGATTGTCAGGAATCAGATCCCCGAATATGTCGGGGCCCGGCAAAAAAAATTTGCATGGATAATTGGCCTGGTCTTGTCAGCCATCATGTTCATTTTCCTGGTGGTCATAAATGCATATAGCCCGATAACGGGTATTATCTGCCTGGTCTGCCTGGTATTCCTCTTCTTTGAATCAGCGTTTGGTATTTGTTTGGGATGTAAGGTTTATTCATTGTTCTATAAAGAGAAAGCTCAATACTGCCCCGGGGAAGTTTGTGAGGCAGGATCAAAACAGGATATTCAAAAAACATCCCGGGCTCAGCTGCTTGTAATTTTTGGATTTATCGCTTTCATTTTCCTTACAGTCTTATTATTTAATGATCATTTTAGTAAAAACCCATACGACTTTTTTGGTATTTCTAGTTCTGCACAATCCAAATAAAATCATTACATCAAAAACAACTGTTATGAAACATACTATTCTTTCGATTGCATTTACGCTTACCGCAATAGGTGCAATGGCTCAAATGGATATACCAGCAGTCGGGTTTAATCCCCGGGCAAGCATTTCAGAAGAAGTGGGCATCACAAGTATCAGTATCAAATATTCAAGACCCGGTGTAAAAGGACGTGAAGGTAAAATTTGGGGAAACCTCGTTACTAATGGCTTCACATCTTTCAATTTTATTACCAATAATATGACCAGTCCCTGGCGGGCAGGCGCCAATGAAGCCACAGTTATCAGTTTTGAACATGATGTAAAGATAGAAGGCAGGGACTTAAAGGCAGGTTCTTATGCCCTGTTTATGGCAATGGGGACAGATAGTGTTGCATTGATCTTTTCCAAACAAGCCCATGCATGGGGAAGTTTTTATTATAAAGAGGAAGATGATGTGTTAAGGGTAAAAATTAAACCGGTTGCACTGGACAAAACGGTGGAATGGCTGAAGTATGAATTTATCGAACACAAAGAAAAAAGTTGTGTCATTGCCATGCAATGGGAAAAATTATCTGTGCCATTTAAAGTGGAAGTGGATGTTTACCCTATTGTTCTCGCAAGATTCAGAGAGGAGCTTACAAGCGCAAAAGGATTTGCCAGCGCCAACCTGCTCCAGGCCTCCATGTATTGCTTTGATAATAATATCAACCTGGAAGAAGCCTTAAGTTGGGCAAAAAGATCAGTAACCGGGCAACCCTTTGCACAGTCAGGTTTTGAAGTTTACAAAAACCTGGCAAACGGGTTTGAAAAAACGAACCGTCTGTCACTGGCTGATTCAGTAATGAATGAAGGATTAGCTATCGCAAACATCAATCAGTATATAAGTTACGGCAGAAAATTAATTACACAAATGAGAAAGGAAAGGGCATTGGATATAATGCTGGCTGCAAAAGCCAAATTCGGTGATGTGTATGCAGTTAATAATGGATTATCTTATGCTTACTCAGCAAAATCTGATTATGCAAAAGCACTGGAATATGCAAACAAAGCATTATTTCAGGCCCCTGCTCCACAGTTAAAAACAAGCATCAACGCAAATATTGAGAAATTGAAAGCGGGAAAAGATATCAACTGAAATGGTAACAGCCGGTTTGACCAGTCATTCTAATTATAAATAATCATTCCGTGGTGGTTGCATTATCCGGCAACCACCATGCGACCACAACAAAGATCATTGAACAATTGACAGCAACAGGCTTTGAATTAACAAATAGCCCTGAACGGGAGCATTATCCTGCTGCTGAATATCCATGTAAACGGGCAAATATTTGGGCAAATAACCGCGCCCATTCTTTGAAAATAAAAGAAAGCAAATGAAAAAAGAAAATAACCTGGCCACAGGAGTTTCTGAACCGGGAAAAGTGGATGAATTTATTCACCACCTCGAGCATCCTTTATTGGATGCCGTTCACTATTTGCGGAAATTGATTTTAGGCACCGGTAAAAAGATCGGGGAAGGGATATTCTGGAACGCCCCGACATTTTATTACACCGGCAAAATGAAAGCTTTTAACCCAAAAGACTATAAAAGATACATAGTTGGATTCAATTTCTTCAAAAAGGATTGTATCCGGCTGATATTTTTAAGAGGCGCTGTTGTACAAGATCCATCGGGATTATTGGAAGGAGATTACAAAGATGGCAGAAGGCTTGCTTTATTTTACAGTCTGGATGATGTCAGAACAAAAGATTCAATTTACAGTAATCGCTTCCCATAACAAAGATGATATGATCGAAGGAACAGTTTTCAGCGTTTCGGAGGAAGTACTCCTTTTATCTGAAAAATATGAGCCCGATAATAATAAAAGAGTTGAAGTAGCGCCTGGATCGGGGAAAAAGGCGTGGAGGTATGTTGCGTCATAGAAACGCAGTTGTTTGTAATCAAATTTGCTGATTGCGCAAAACGTTCCTATGGATCGAAACCCCAATTTCAATTAATCATTCTACCCATAAAAAGGTCCCGCTGTGAGATGAAAGAAACTTCTTAAATGCTGAATAGAGAACAGAATGTACAAGGGTGCGACGCAAGAGAAGATGCTCAGGGAACTGCAGCCGGGCCACAAATAATTTCCTCCCCACTCCCCTATCTTCCAGTAATTTTGCTACATGGTCCGCCGCAGTTTAGAAATCGTTGGCAGCAGTTTTAAAATGGCTTTGCAGGAATTGTGGAAAAACAAACTCCGCACTTTTCTCTCACTCTTTGGGATTACCATCGGCATCTTCTGCATCATTGGTGTATTGACGGTAGTGGGTAGCCTGGAACATAATATTCAGAATGAAGTAAAGGCTCTTGGCACCAACACGATCTATCTTGACAAATGGGACTACACAGCCGGCGGCGGCCCCAATTATCCCTGGTGGAAATATGTGAACCGCCCTTCGCCAAAATATGACGAAATGAAGCAGATAATGGTGCGGACCCCGACAGCTAAATATGTTTCCTTTAAAATTGATGTGCAGGACAACCTTGAATTTGAAGACAACCGTTTATCGGGTGTGCAGTTGTATGGTATTTCAGAACAATTCAACAGCATTCAGCCGATTGAAATGCAAACAGGCCGTTATATTTCAGATGCAGAATTTAACCAGGGCAGTAATGTGATGGTGATCGGCATCACTGTGGCGGAAAAATTATTCGGTACTTCTGAAAGAGCTGTCGGGAAACTGGTTTCTGCGAAAGGCAAAAAATTCCAGGTGATCGGCATTATAAAAAAACAGGGCAAATCAATGATCGGCGGATGGAATTTTGACGAGAACGTGGTGCTTCCTTATAAATATGCCCGTACGATCATAGATGAAAGAAGATCCAACCCCCTGATCATGATCCAGGGCCAGGATAATTTATCAAGCAAAGCGCTGAAAGATGATCTTACCGGAACGATGAGAGCCATTCATAAACTGAGCCCGAAAAAAGACGATGACTTTTCGCTGAATGATGTGAATGATTTCAGCGCAGCTATCAGTAAGGCATTTGTCAGCCTGAATATGGGCGGATGGGCAATCGCCGCTTTGTCGCTCATCGTTGGCATGTTTGGCGTTGCAAATATCATGTTCGTATCTGTCAGGGAACGAACCAACCAGATCGGATTGAAAAAAGCAGTGGGTGCCAAAAAACGGGTCATACTGGCAGAATTTTTACTGGAGTCTGCTTTTCTCTGCATCATCGGCGGGCTGATCGGATTGACCCTTGTATTCCTTCTTTCACAACTTCTTACGGTGGTGCTGAAATTTCCGGTATTTATTTCCACTGATAATATGGCGCTGGCCATCATTATCTGCATCATCGTGGGTGTTCTCGCCGGGTTTATCCCAGCCCGGCAGGCGGCGAGGATGGATCCGGTAGAGGCGATAAGGAGTAAGTAAGTCAAATAAGTAATACAGGTCATATTAGTCATACAGGTCATACAAGTCATATAAGTCATACAAGTCATATAAGTCAGTAAGTTTGTATCGCTTTTGACCAATTTGACTTTTTTGATTTATATGACAATAGTACTTGCTATAGAATCAAGTTGTGATGAAACATCGGCTGCTGTTTGTGTGGATGGCAAAATTCTTTCCAACATCATAGCTGAACAAAAAGTGCATGAGCCATACGGTGGTGTGGTTCCAGAACTGGCATCAAGAGCACATATACAAAATATAATTCCCGTGGTGGACACTGCGATACGGGCTGCGGGATATGTGATAAGGGATATTGATGCGATTGCTTTTACTCAATCTCCGGGGTTAATCGGTTCCCTACTGGTCGGTAGCCAGTTCGCCAAATCATTGGCTTTGTCTTTAAACATCCCATTGATAGCTGTGCATCATATGCAGGCACATGTGCTGGCGAATTTGATAGACGACCCAAAACCAAATTTTCCTTTTTTATGTTTAACAGTAAGTGGCGGTCATACACAGATTGTAATGTGTGAATCTCCCACGAAAATGAGAGTGATTGGCGAAACCATTGATGACGCCGCCGGTGAAGCCTTTGATAAATCAGCCAAGCTCCTGGGTCTTCCATATCCCGGCGGACCATTGATTGATAAATATGCAAAAACTGGCGACCCTGACGGGTTTAAATTTCCCGAGCCACAAATACCCGGATTGAATTTCAGTTTCAGCGGCCTCAAAACTTCTATTCTTTATTTTTTACAGAATGCCGGCAAGAGCAATTTGTATAAAACAGAGTTTATGGCAACTGAAGTTGAGAAAAACGAATTCATTAAAAGCAACCTGGCAGATATCTGTGCTTCTGTTCAACACCGTATTGTCAGCATACTGCTGAATAAATTGAAGAAAGCATCCATTGAAACCGGTATTACTGATACCTGTCTTGCCGGAGGTGTTTCAGCCAATAGCGGTTTAAGAAAGGCTTTTGAAGAAATGGGAAAAAAATACCGTTGGAATACATTTATTCCCGCCTTTGAATATTGCACGGATAATGCAGGCATGATTGCAATCACCGGTTATTATAAATACCTGGCGGGGCAATTTGCGGATATATCTGTTTCTGCTTCTGCCCGGGCCGAATGGTAAATTGAAAAGGCACAAGGAAACAAGTTCAAGTCCTGCATAGAAAGTGATTCATTAACGAACCTTGCACCTTGCACCTTGCACCTTGCACCTTGTACCTTGTACCTTGTACCTTGTACCTTTAAACTTTAAACTTATACATAATTCATAGTTACAAGAACATATATACAAGAA
>CAZGGQ010000043.1:0-41202 GCA_964525285.1 uncultured Chitinophaga sp. | reverse complement strand
AAGTTCTTGTCATTCTGTATCTCCATCCGGAGAAAAAAGAATTCTGATGAAAAGGAATCTCTCTTTTGCTTGCCATCGGAAGGTTGGTACAGAATGACACCTAATTAAAAAGCCTCCCCGGATAACTGGGGAGGCTTTTTACTATCCGAGATCTATTTTCCTTTTTTTCTGAATGCTTCCAATCCGCATTGCAGCCAGTTTGCAAATTCTTTTGGATCAGGCGTATAAAATTTTGTTTTTGTAAGAAGAACTTCATCGGGACTGACGATTGCATATTGTGGCTGAGAAGTTGCATCAAAGTTCTCCGTTTGGAAAGTTGCCCACTTATCGCCAACGGTTACAATTGACTTTTCATTGCCGGCCCTGGTTGTATACCTGATTTGTTGAGTTATTGGCAACTTTCTTCTTTCATCAACATATAAAGAAACAAGGATGAATTCATTTTTCATCAATTTTTCCACCAAACTATTTGTCCAGACCTTTTCTTCCATCCTTCGGCAGTTTACACATGCCCACCCTGTAAAATCAATTAAGACAGGTTTATTTTTTTGCCTGGCTAATTGAATGGCCTGTTCATAATCAAACAAAGGCTTATCACAGTTGACCGGGTTGGAATAAATACTATAGCAATAAGGTGGCGGAAACCCGCTTATAAGGGCAAGCTTTGCCCATTTAGTATTTGTTATTCCAGGCAATAAATAAATAGTAAGTGCTGAAAACAGGGCGATAAACGCAACTCTTGATTTTGAAAATTTACGAACAGGAGCTGAATGGCCAATTTTAAGTAAGCCCAATAAATAAAGAACAATACTTAATCCAATAAGTATCCATAACCCGATAAATACTTCTCTTTTTAAAAGTCCCCATTGCTTTACCAGGTCCGCATTGGATAAAAACTTAACGGCCAATGCCAGTTCAATGAATCCAAGCACCACTTTCACATTGGTCATCCATCCGCCGGATTTTGGCAATGAATGAAGCCAGTTGGGAAACATGGCAAACAGAGCAAAAGGCAGGCCTAATGCAAGACCAAACCCGGCTGCCCCGGCTGTTAATGGCCAGGCTCCTTCCACCGCTACATTTGTCAATAAAGTTCCCAAAATAGGGCCTGTGCAGGAGAAAGAAACAATAGCGAGCGTGCCGGCCATAAAAAATATTCCGGCCATATTGCCAATTCCCGATTTTGAGTCAGCCTTGTTTGCAAGACCGGAAGGAAGGCCGATCTCGTATAAACCAAAAAAAGATAAAGCAAAGGCAACAAAAACGGCGAAGAAAATAATGTTCAGCACTACGTTGGTAGAAATATTGTTGAATATCTCCGGGCTGATAGCCTTGCTGGCAATATGAAAGGGGATCGTAATTAAAACATAGATAAGAAATATAAAAAAGCCATATAGTATTCCATTGGTAATTCCTTTTTTCCTGTTTTGTGATTTCTTGGTAAAAAAAGTTACCGTGACGGGTATCATAGGAAAAACGCAAGGGGTAAGCAATGCAATTAACCCTCCCAAAAAACCAAGGAGGAAAATTTTCAGTATGCCTTTGTCCTTTGTGCCTTCATCACCGCAGGAGTTTACCGGATTATTGATATCAATGGAAGCAATTTTTATCCGGGCCGTTGATTCAACGCCGCCTTCCAGCGCAATAACAAAGGGAATCCTTGTTGATGGATAAAACTCATCATTCCTGCCATAGGTATAGAATAAAGTGCCCTGTAATCTGGCAGGAACTGTTCCGGTGATTGTAATGATTGCTTTCCATTGAACAGCTGTTTCGAAAACTCCCACTTTTGCATTTTCAAATAAAACACTGCTTATTTCTTTTGGAGTGGTTTCCAGGATAAAATCAGCTTCCCGGACAATACTGGAATCGGAAAATTGAAGTTCTGTCGTTTCAACATCAAGCAGGGTTTGATTGGGAGCATAAACCTGCCAGTTACCAGTGATAGTCCCGTTAAATATCAGTTCGTATTTATTTTCCCCGGCTTTTTTACTTGTAATTTTCCAGTCCTGTACTGCTCCCACACTATCCTGGCTTAATGCTGATAATGCAATAAAAAACAGAATGGAGAAAGTGATAATCAGTTTTTTTGGTAGTGGTATCATCATTAAAAAAAACGAGTCCCTGGGAAGAACCCGTTATATGTAAAATAATTAATTCAATATTTATTTGATCGCTACACTAAAGTTAACCGTTTTGGGCGGCAAACATTTTTTATCATCACAGGTCTGGTATTCCACGCTGCCGTTAAAATTTGTTTTAGCATTTGCTTTCAGTTTTATTTTCTGCACAAAATCAACAGCTTTGGAATATTGATTGGCCGATACCCCGAGCGCTGCATCTTTCATTACTTCCATTTTTCCAACCTCTTTTATTTTCCCATCCGGTTTAAATAGCGGGTTAGGACTGATGGTGAAAGCTGTTGGAATCGCAATTGCATCATCCGGCTGTTTTTGTGAATACAGGTGCCATCCGTTCTGAATGGTTGCCTTCATGTGAACCTCGTATGTTTTGTCAGCAACCTTACTGGCGCTAAAACTCCAGGTTACCGGGTTCAGTTGAGCCCTGCTTCCCAATGCTGAAAACGATACTAAGATCAGTATAAATAACTTCTTCATGCTTATGTCTTATTTATCCGGTACAAAAATCCTGCTTTTGTATTAATCAAATCTGTTAAAATGGATCAATCCGCAAATTTACAGATTGCCCAATCCCTTTTTTGTAGTGAAAATGACAAATACAGGAAATTCAATGATAAGATGGTTGCATTAACAGACTAGTTGCTCCGCCATCAGCAGTGTTTTCAGAATTTCCCTGCCATCTGTATTACCCAAAACTGCGGAACAGGCCCTTTCGGGGTGAGGCATCATACCAAACACATTGCGGTTGGAATTGCAGATGCCGGCAATATTCCGGGTAGATCCATTGGGATTTGCCTCTTTAGCATTATTCCCGTTCTCATCACAGTAATAAAAAATTACCTGCCCGTTCGCCTCAAGTCCATTTAATGTTTTTTCATCTGCATAGTATCTTCCTTCCCCATGCGCCACCGGTAATTTGTACACTTTTCCGCTGTCATTAGTGATAAAAACATTTTTACAAACAAACTGCTGGTTACCGTTCCGCAATAAAGCCCCGGGAAGTAAGTGAGATTCACATAAGATCTGGAAACCATTACAAACACCAAATACTTTTCCCCCGGCATTCGCAAATTCAATCACACTCTGCATCATAGGGCTGAAGCGGGCAATGGCGCCGCAACGCAGGTAGTCGCCATAAGAAAATCCTCCCGGTAAAATGATACAATCCTCTTTGCTGAACTTGCTGAGGTCTTCATCTTTATGCCAGAGCATCGTAACGTCCTGTTTAAGGTCATGTGTTAATGCATCATACATATCCCTGTCGCAATTAGAACCGGGAAAAACTACAATACCGAATTTCATTTTTATTATTTGAATAAGAAAAAGCAAAGATAATCTATTAGATGATAGATGAAAACTGATAACTGATAGTTGTGGAAATTTGGGATTATCTCAAAGCAAAAAAGGAACTTCAATTTAGACAAACTATCATCTATTATCTATCCGCTATCATCTGCTCTCACCATCCCGGCCCCGCATACTGATAAGCCAAAACAAACGCAACAGTAAGCCAGAAGAGCAAGAGCGGAAATATTCTGAATGATGAGTACAGGTAGGCAGCCGCATGAAAAGCGGCAAAAGGAATAGCTGCCATGACCCAATTTTCAAATGTATCAGTACTGTTCACAAAGGGAACAAAAATGGCTCCGAGAATGAACAATAATAACAGGCTCCACCCTTTCCGTACATGTATCAGCATACGGCGCAGGCTGTTTTGAATAAAGTAGGCTCCTGCCAGGAAAGGCAGTACCAGTAAAAAAGCGCTGCCCGCAAGCCAAACCGATTGCCCGACTGACGGAAGGCTGATTGAAAAATAAGGCCAGAATGTTTCCCAGTTCCATGGGCCACTGATAAAAAGATAAACAGCATAAAAATAAAAAGGGGTCGTGGCTCCCAAAATGCAAAGCACCCATTCATTCAGACGGAATGGACGCATGACCATCAACGCAAGTAATATCCAGGCAATAAAGCTGATGGAAGGGAAAAAAATAAAAGATGAAATTCCCAGCGCCAGGCCGATATTGAAAATGGCTCCTTTGGCATTTTGCTGGTTATAAATCTTAAATAACCCAGAAAGAACAAATACAAAAATAGTATTGACGATAAGCGGAGCTGAAAATGAATTCCATTCGGGAATTAAAGAAGTTATAAGCAGGTAAGACATACCCGGAAAATAAGTGGGCCGGTTCATCATCCGTTGGGTATTCATGAAACGGTTAAGCACAATTGCCTGCAACAATAAAAGTCCGAAGGCAAGACAGGGGTACAAAGCCGGGAAAGATCTTCCCCCTGGCTCCAGAAACTCCAGGATTGCTTTATAAAGCAGTCCGTCACCCGTTCTGCCCACTATGATATGGGGATGCAGGAACGACGGTAGTTTTATTAAAACCCCGAAAACCAGCAGCAGAAAAAAAGTAGCCGGGTTTTTCTGTTTAAATATGCCAATCACGGATAATGGACTTATTAGCTGTTTTAGTTATACTCAATTTTGGCAAAGCAGATAAAATTACGGTATTGGCAGGGAATAATAATTTGCCGGGCACTTACCTGCTTGCCGTATTTGGGCATAAATTCATAACCCTTATCCAGGTTTTTCAGGGTGGGATTGCGGGATAATTGACCATCAGGTGAAATACTGAAATCTGTCAGCAGGTTATTCCTTCTTTCCTGCAGGTTAAAGAGGAAATGGAGTTGTCCGCCCGTATTCATCAGTTGATACGATACAAGGTCGTCAGATTCATCATCGTACTGGCTTTTGCCCATCACATTCGTCCATTCCTGTTCCCCCTTATTATTAAAGGAAAGAACAGCAATATTATCTGCATGGTAACGGACTGCCTGGTTACTGTTCACCCGGGAACCCCACCAGAAATTGTTATAATAGGGAGAGTAATAGTAATTATTATAAGAATTCATATAGGGGGAGCCATACAGGTAATCCCAGCGGTTCCAGTTATTAAACCGTGACGTGGTATAATAAGATTCGCTGCCGATAATAAAGCCGCCGTCTTTGCGGGTTATGATGTTGCGGATAAAAAAATCATTAAAGGCTGTTTTTACACTGGCATCTCCCCTAGCTTCCTGGCGCAGTTCCTCATTGAAACTACTGATATTCTCCATCGAAGGCTTCTTAAGCAACTTATCCCATACATAAAAATAGAATCCCTCAATATTGCCCCTTCGTTCCTTAAAATAATAAGAAACGAGGAAATATCTTTTGTTCGGATTGTCTATTTTAACGTGTATCTCATCCAGCAGTGTTTTTTCGATGTTCAGTGGTTTCATCATTACGGAATCAGCCTGTGCATATTTAACCATCATCTCCCCATTGCTGATATTATCGTTGCTGTTCCGGAAAAATTTACAGAACACGAGGTCTCCTTCGTTATCCAGTTGAAAATCGCTGAGGTATTCATTTCGTTCTTCCATGGGTATTTGCAGACGGCTTCTTTTAAGAAGGTTCAGTTTATCGTCCATCAAACAGGTGGTCAGCCTGTAAATTTTTTTATCCCTGGTATTGATCTTGAAAACAATAATCCTGGTCTTGTCCTCGCTGCTTAACACGGTATAAATTTTATTATTGGCAGCGAACCCGATATGCGTCGTATCCAGTTCTTTAACTTCACCGGTCTTTTTCCCGTTTCCGTCTATTTTAGCCGCAACGCAATAAATCACATTTTTCTTCTGGTATTGATAGATCATGTAGCAAAAATCGTTGTAGGGGAAGAAATCCACATTGATCATCCGGTCATTGTTCGGGATATAGTCTTGCTCTGCAACCGCAATTTCCTGCATCTCGTTATTCAATACAGATATTAAATGCCTGTTAGCGCGGCTGTTTTTATAGATCAGAAAATTTCCATTGATCTTTCCGACTATTTCAAAAGTCATGCTGCGGGTATCGTCTTTATCGTATTCAGAATACATTATTTTTTGAGCCCCTGCCGGAATGCCGGTAACAGCAATCAAGAGGGCCAACAGCCATATTCTGCCAAACATAATCATGTGATTTTTTCTTATTAAAATTACCAATTGCCTGCCAAAAACTGTTTTTTATTTTACCAATGATGCAGTAGAGAAAAGTATTACATGTACGACTGGTAAATAGCTGAACTAGCTGCATCCATACACAGCTTATCCCCATAAAAAAATGGAAGAATGGTAAAGATTTCGATGTTTGTTCTTTGTAATTGATATTTGCCTATACCTTTGCAGGCGCCTTTTGCAGAAACTAAACGATCTGTACCCGCCTTCCTGCCAGAGGCGAGACGGGCAAGGGAGAAAATAAAAACACAACTTCACAAAAAGTGAAAATACCGACCAACAAAGTCACCGCCGCCGGGTTAATCATTGCCTTAGGAATTATTTACGGAGATATCGGTACTTCACCTCTGTATGTATTTAATGCAATCATCGGGGGAAGAATCATCAGTGAGGAATTGATAGTTGGAGCTTTATCATGTATTATCTGGACACTTACCTTACAAACCACTATCAAGTATATTATCCTGGTTTTACGGGCTGATAACAAAGGTGAGGGTGGAACTTTTGCACTATTTGCTCTTGTGAGACGAAGAGGGAAATGGCTTGTCATTCCCGCTATGATCGGAGGAGCTGCCCTGCTGGCCGATGGCATTATTACACCTCCTATTTCAATTACTTCAGCTATTGAAGGTTTAAAGGAACTGCATTATTTGGGAATAGAAGATGGAAGCAATACGGTTGTCATTATTGTTCTGAGCATACTTTCTCTCTTTTTCTTTATGCAACAGTTCGGTACTGCTTCCATTGGTAAAATGTTTGGGCCGATAATGTTTATCTGGTTTACGATGCTGGCTATCCTGGGTGCAATTCATGTATTTGATGATATCAGTATTTTCAAGGCCCTTAGTCCGAATTATGCCATTGATTTTTTACGAAATTACCCGAATGGGTTCTGGTTGCTTGGTGCAGTATTTCTTTGCACTACCGGAGCTGAGGCTTTATACAGCGACCTGGGGCATTGTGGCAGAGGTAATATCCGTATTTCCTGGATGTATGTTAAGGTCTGCCTGCTGTTAAATTATTTCGGGCAAGGCGCTTACTTGTTAGCTCATCGCAATGGTATGCAGATAACAGAGGAAGTAAAAAAAGGAATCGGTATTAATGCATTCTACGACCTGATGCCGCAATGGTTCATTATCCCCGGTGTTATTATTGCCACTACTGCCGCCATTATTGCCAGCCAGGCAATGGTCTCAGGAGCTTATACGCTGATAAGTGAGGCAATGCGACTGAACCTTTGGCCCAAAGTAAAGATCCGCTATCCATCGGAGGCCAAGGGACAACTATTTATTCCGGCCATCAACCTGCTGATGTTTGTAGGTTGTGTTGGCGTTGTTCTTTATTTTCGGCAATCATCAAATATGGAAGCTGCTTATGGTTTGGCCATTATTGTCACCATGCTGATGACGACCATATTATATGCGAATTACCTTGTACTCCACCGGGTAAAATCGCTATGGATATATTTTTTCCTGGGATCCTTTCTTATTGTTGAAATCGGGTATCTCGTAGCCCTGATGCTTAAATTTACGCACGGCGGTTATATTACGTTGATCATAGGCATGCTGATGTTCCTCGTGATGTACATCTGGTACAGGGCAAGAAAGATCAAGAACCGCTATGTGGAATTTGTGCGGATGGAACACTATGTTCCAAAAATCCAGGAATTAAGCAATGACAAGTCAGTTCCCAAGTATGCAACGCATCTTGTTTACCTGACCAGCGCCAATAATCCCAAAGAAATTGAGCATAAGATCATTTACTCCATACTAAATAAGAAACCCAAACGGGCCGATATTTACTGGTTTGTGCATGTAGATACGGTAGACGATCCTTATACCTGTGAATATAAAGTAGAACATATTATACCTAATGATATTATCCGGGTAGATTTCAGGCTGGGTTTCCGTATGGAACCCCGCATCAACCTGATGTTCCGTAAAGTAGTAGAAGATCTGGTGTCCAATAAAGAAGTAAATATTATCAGCCGCTATGAAAGCCTGGCCAGCAGCAATACCGTTGGCGACTTCCAGTTTATGGTAATGGAAAAATACCTGAGCCAGGATAATGAACTCCCCTTTATTGAAAGGCTGATTATGAAATTCCATTTCTGGCTGAAAGAACACAGCCTGTCAGAAGAAAAAGGATTTGGTCTTGACGTGGCTAACGTAACAGTTGAAAAGTTTCCGCTGATCGTGGCGCCGGTAACCAACCTGAAGCTGAAACGGATAGAAGAATGAGATAATAGATGATAGTGTATAGATAACAGATGATAATTCTACTTTTTTGAAGTTTCTTTATTGAACTCAGGCAATTCCAACTTTAAAGAACTATCATCTTTCAGTTTTCATCTGTCATCTAATTGTTCTATCTTTTGTCTCTCAACTTTTATTTCCTTGCCAACATTCATCTGGTATATTATCATAGGTATTGCCGTACTTTCCATTCTTGCCTATTTCCTCCAGGAAAAACTCATTTTCAAGCCCGAAAAACTAAAGCAGGATTTTCAGTTTAAATATGATGTCCCTTTCCGGGAATACTTTTTTGATATAGAACCCGGTGTACGTATCAACGGTTTGCATTTCCACCGGGAAAATCCAAAAGGACTTATCCTGTACTTTCATGGAAACACACGGAGTATTAAAGGCTGGGCCCGCTATGCCAAAGATTTTTACCGCTACGATTATGATGTTGTTATACTGGATTACCGTGGCTTTGGTAAAAGCACCGGCAAACGAAGTGAAAAAGAAATGCTTAATGATATGCAGTTCATTTACGGTAAACTAAGAGAGGAATATGGCGAAGACCACCTGATCGTTTACGGCAGAAGTATGGGGAGTGGTTTTGCCACAAAACTGGCCTGTGATAATAATCCCCGCTACCTTATCCTGGATGCTCCTTATTTTAATTTCTTACGGGTGATTGAACGGTTCCTTCCGATACTGCCGGTCCGGCTGGTACTTCGGTTTCATTTGCGTACCGATCTCTGGATTCCAAATGTGAATTGCCACACTTATATCATTCACGGCACCAAAGACATACTTATCCCAATCCGGCACAGCGAGTCATTGCAGAAGATCAACCCGGGTAAGATCACCCTCATCCGCATACATGGAGGCGGGCATAACAATCTTCCCTCCTTTGACGAATACCACAATTTCGTCCGGGATATCCTGAAAGAATGAAATGATCAATAGTGAATGGTGAAAATTAAAGCATTATGCTGTCCTATACCCCATTGTCCATTCACCATTGACCATTCACTTTGTTAAGAATTGTCTAATTGACATCCCGCCCGTTTAACATGGACTGTTATTTGGGAGTCTGATATGAAAACGGAGGTATTTATGAAACCGAAACTCTACATTTTACTTTTAGCCGGGATCAGTTTAATTGCTTTCTCCTGTAAAACAGCCAGTAAGCTTTACGAAAAGGGTAATTACGATGAAGCTGTTGAGCTTGCTGCCAAAAAATTGCAGAAAGATCCGAAGGATTCCAAATTACTCGGCATTATCCAAAGTTCTTACAGCTATGCCGTGAACGATCACGAAAGCCGGATTCGCAGTAACTCGGAAAGCAGCAATGAACTGAGATGGGAGTGGATGTATAATGAATATGCTTCCCTGCAAAGGATGTATGATGCCATTTACCGGGCGCCTTCGGTTTTCAATATTGTAAAGCCGGTTGATTATTCCTCCTACCTTGTTACCTACAGTGAGAAAGCCGCTGATACCCGTTTTGAAAGAGGCATGACATTTATGCAGTATTCCGACAAAGTAAGCTTCCGCAATGCTTACCGTGAGTTCCAGGCTGCCCAGCGGTTCAAACCCGGCAACATAGCCATTCTTCAAAAAATGAATGAGGCTTATGAATACGCCGTAACGAATGTGGTCATTCTTCCAGTAGAACAGCAAAATGGTTTCAGGCACAGTTCTTATAATAACAGCTACTCAAATTTTGACGAACAGTTACTGCGCAATCTCCAGTTTAACTCCGGCAACGAATTTTTGAAATTCTATGCTGATTGGGATGCGGGAAGCAGGAACATAAGAGCTGACCTGGTGCTTGATATGCGTTTGGCGACGATGAATATCGGCCATTATTATGATGACCGGAATAAAAGAAGAGTATCGCAGGAAGTAGTGATAAAAGAAACTGTTTACCGTCCTGACTCTATAGTAAAAGAATATGACAAAGTATATGCTGAGATCATTACCACGAGACGAACCATGCAATCTGATGCCATGCTGCAGGTGAACGTACGGGATGCCAATGGCGGCTGGTTGTGGAGCGATAATGTCAGCAGTAATTATAATTGGAGCACTGAATTTGCCACTTACAGCGGTGATGTAAGAGCCTTAAGCGAAAGCGATAAACAACTGGTTGACCGGAGGCAGGAGCAGGCTCCCCATGAACAAGAAATTATAAGATGCCTGCTTGATGAGATCAACAATAATGCATTGTACCGCATCAAAAACTATTTTAACCGGTATTAACCTGCCGGCCGGCAGGCAGGGCCGGAACTTACCCGACAGAAAAGGACATGAGATTCATGTCCTTTTGCTTTCCTCACCCCTACCCTCTCTTTTCGGAGAGGGAAGTTATCTTTGCGCAGCATGAAAAAGAAAAAAATCCTGAAGTGGTTTCAGATCATTGTAATTATTTATGTATTGGGCGGCGTAGCGTTGTATTTTCTGCAGGATGCGATCCTTTTTCATCCCGTATCCCTGAAAAGGGATCATAACTACAGTTTCCCTGAACCGCATAAAGACATAAGCATTGCTATTAATGAACGGGATACGCTGAACCTTGTTGATTTTTCGGCAACAGATAGTGTGGTCCGTGGCATTGTTCTTTATTTTCATGGTAATAAAAGAAATATCTCCTGGTATTCAAAATACATTCCTTACTTCACCCGCCATGGATACCAGGTGCTGATGATAGATTACCCCGGTTTTGGCAAAAGCACCGGCAAACTGACAGAGCAGAAATTGTATAACTGGGCATTACAGGTTTATAAGATAGCGCATAAACGTTTTTCAGCGGACAGCATTATTATTTATGGTAAAAGCATGGGTACGGGTATTGCCGCACAGCTTGCATCCATCCGGGACTGTAAGCGGCTGATACTGGAAACGCCTTATTATGATCTTCCATCTATGATCAGTCATTATTTACCGATCTATCCGGTAAGATGGATGCTGCATTATGATTTTCCCACACATGAATACCTGAAAAATGTTTCTGCCCCTATTACGATCTTCCAGGGTACAAAAGACAGGCTGGTAACTTACAGGAATGTAAAAAGATTAAAGCCCTCATTGAAACCAGCTGATGAATTTATTACGATAAAGGGTGGAAGACATAATAACCTTTACCAATTTAAAGAGGTAACCGGTAAATTGGATTCGTTGCTGAGTCTATAATTACTCTTCTAGCGAGACTTTGTTCTTTGTAACCTTAAGTTTATACCCTATTCCTATTTTCAATGCATAGTTTTCATCCGTATGACTGACAGGAAAACCAAAGCAAACAGGATAGTCATACTCTTTTACTATATCTCTTATAATTTCATAAGCCGTTTCCCCGAAGGGCCGTTCGGTGTCTTTGATATCCGTAAATCCACCAATGATCATCCCTGCAAGACGGGATAATTTGCCACTGCGTTTCAACTGGTGCAGCATCCGGTCAATATTGTACAGGTACTCCCCGGTATCTTCAATAAATAAAATTCTTCCCCTTGTTTTAATATCTGAATCCGTTCCAACCAAATGAGCCAGTAAAGCAAGATTGCCCCCGATTAATTCCCCGATTGCTTCACCTTTTTTGTTGAATTCATGAACGGGGTAGGAATATTTTAATTTTTTTCCTTCCATGGCATTCTTCAACGATAGCACATATTCATTTTTGTAACCTTCATCATTAAAAGCCCCGGCCATGGGAGCATGAAGTGATGAAATATAATAATTAGCGTAAAGATGGGAATGTAAAACGGTGATGTCGCTGTAGCCAATGATCCACTTTGGCTGCTTTTTGAATTTCCTGAAATCAATTTTATCAATGACCCGCCCCATGCCATATCCCCCCCTTGCACAAAGCACAGCCTTCACTTCATCATCATCCAGTATTTCCTGGAAATCGGTCAGCCTCTCTTCATCTGTGCCGGAAAAATAATTTTGGGAATCGCTGCCAACTGTTTTACCAACCTTTACCGGGTAACCCCATTCCTGCAATACGTTAATACAAGTCTGCACTTTTTCTGCTGCCATAAAACCGGCAGGACATACTATTCCTATTGTATCGCCTTTTTGTAAGTATGGAGGTATTTTGATCAATGTATATCTGTTTTTATTTTTCTCCTGTTTTCTTCAGCTATGACCAGCTTTTGTAATTCTTTAGAAACATAATAATCCGGAACCTTCTCCGGTTTCAATGCCGGATCGGGTATGTACCAGTTATATTTCTGAAATGCTTTCTTAAGTGTTTCATCTTTGAAATCATAACCCATGCGGGCATAGTTCAGGTTACGGTATAGTCTTAATTCCTGGTCAGTTAATTTGTTCATAGCCGCTTCAACCGAATCACCCCACATAAAATCCATTATTCCCCTAAAATCATTTTGCTCCTTATAATCACACCAGAGGTTTACTTCATTATGCAGGTTCCAGAAATTTATAGATAGATCTTCTAAAGGCTTAAAAGCTGTGGCTCTTAGTTGAAGTTTACCTTTTCTCAAATAAACCATTTTAAGCCTTCCCTTTTCTTCAGGCATATATGGTATGGGGAAATTGCTTTTACTCATTCGGCCAATACCTGCTACTTGCCATACAGCAAGGTCTGCACCAAATGATGCTGGTATGGAAAAATAACTGTCATCACCCATATCAATGTTCAGCTCAAAATCATCAATACCACTGTTGGCCCAGGTAGTACCGGTGGTAAGGCGGTAATCAAAATCCTTGCTGGCCTCAACAGAACCACCTCCTTTATATAAATAGCTATGACGTATTATGGTGATGCCTTTAGAAAATTTTATGTTGAAATAATATACAAAGTCAAACCCATTGGCCGTTTTTGATGCCACTTTAAACCCGGTTTCGTCCATCTTTGCTATTTTGAATGGAAGCAGCCTGTCACCGGCCATCACCATAAAGTCTTTTACAAATGGATGCTTCGCCTCTTCATCATTTACATCGCCCTCAGCGGGTGGGGTTACAAACCCAACTGTCAGTTCTTTTTCAACGCCAGGGTTAAAAAATTCAAAATAAATATCCACCTGCATCCAATCACCCCTCCGCTCCAAGTTCAGTATCTCTTTTTTTAAGCGAATGGTTGTTTCCTTTAAAGGAATTAGCGTATTACCGGTGGCATAAAAAACGCCATCGTTTGCATGTACCTGCTGAATAAAAAGAATACAAAGAGCAATTATAATTTTTTTCATGACATCTTGCTTTATTAATTCAGGCTGTAAAGTTATCTGAAACCAGTCATTTTGTGCATGACTCCTATTCCGGTATTTTTGCAAGTATTGGCCTGGTGCTAAAAAGCTCAGCAGAATTACTGAAGCTGAAGAGTGCGACGCAAGGGACGATGAAGAGAATTACTGAAGCTGGTAAACAAAAAAATTAAGGAGATCGCTTCGGCTCCGCCGCGCAAATGATGACCGATCCCAAACGATATTTGGTTACAGCCGCCCTACCTTATGCCAACGGCCCCTTGCATATCGGCCATATAGCCGGCTGCTACCTGCCTTCCGATATTTATGTCCGGTACCAGCGAGCTCAGAAAAGAGATATTAAATTCATCTGTGCCAGTGATGAACATGGCGTGCCTATCACCATCCGGGCTTTGAGAGAAGGGGTTAGTCCGCAACTGATCGTGGATAAGTACCATGCAATGATGAAAGAAAGCTTTCAGCAGCTTGGCATCTCCTTCGACATATATTCCCGCACATCCAACAAAGTGCATCATGAAACTGCATCTGCATTCTTTAAAAAATTGTATGATGACGGTCTGTTCGAAGAGAAAGAAACAGAACAGTATTATGATGAAAAGACAAAGACCTTCCTGGCTGACCGTTATATCATTGGCACCTGTCCTGTTTGCGCCAATCCAAACGCTTATGGCGACCAATGCGAAAAATGCGGCAGTTCATTATCGCCTGAGCAGTTGATAAACCCCCGCAGTGTTTTAAGTGATGGCGTGCCTGTAAAAAGAAAAACCAGGCACTGGTATTTTCCATTACAAAATTATGAACCCTGGTTAAAGAAATGGGTGCTGGAAGAGCACAAAGAATGGAAAAATAATGTTTACGGCCAGTGCAAAGGCTGGCTGGATAACGGTTTGCAGAGCCGTGCCATGACAAGGGATAGTAACTGGGGTGTGAAAGTCCCGAGTCCCCCGGCCCCCGAAGGGGGAGGAGGAAAAGTGTTGTATGTATGGTTTGATGCGCCGATCGGTTATATCAGCGCTACCAAGGAATTAACGGAACAATGGGCCGATTACTGGTGTAAAGAGGATACGAAGCTTGTTCATTTCATTGGTAAAGACAATATTGTTTTTCATTGCATCATTTTCCCGGCCATGCTAAAGGCGCATGGCGGTTTTGTGTTGCCTGATAATGTTCCCGCCAATGAATTTTTAAATATTGAAGGGGATAAGGTTTCTACCAGCCGTAACTGGGCTGTGTGGGTGCATGAATACCTGGATGGCTTTCCCGGATGTGAAGATGTGCTGCGTTATGTACTCTGTGCCAATGCACCGGAAACCAAAGACAATGATTTTACCTGGAAGGATTTCCAGGACAGGAATAACAGTGAATTGGTGAACATCTTTGGAAATTTTGTGAACAGAACCTGGGTGTTGATGCACAAATTATGCGGCGGTAAAGTACCAAGGATGCACGAGGATATTCTGGATGATGATGACAAACTTTTGATCGCTGATATAGAAAGTACCACAGCTGAAGTACAATCTGCCATTGAATATTATCATTTCAGGGATGCCTTGTTCCAGGTAATTGACCTCTCCCGCAAAGGCAACCAGTATATGCAGAAAAAAGAGCCGTGGATAAAAGCAAAACAAGCCTCCCCAAACCCCTCACAAGGAGGGGCTTTAGACTCCGATACCAGAAATAAACCTTACAAACTTGAAGACTCTAAAATCCCCCCTTCGGGGGGTGGGGGGGCTGCTCAAAAAAGTATTGATAACTGTTTACATATATGCTTGCAACTATGTGCCAATCTCGCTGTTCTTATTAATCCATTCCTGCCCAACACAGCAAAAAAAATGCTGCACATGATGAAAGTAGTGGACAAAATGCTGGATTGGGAAAATGCAGGCAAACTAAATCTATTAAGCGTTGGTTATAGTTTACGGGAGCCACAATTATTATTCAGGAAAATTGAAGATGAAGAGATCAAAATACAAATTGAAAAACTTAAATCAGGTCTCATTAAAAAGGAGAATACCAAAATGGAAAATGTTGTTAACTCCCCTTTAGAGGCTGGGGGTAAACCAGAAATTGTTTATGATGATTTTGCAAAGCTTGAACTGAAAGCCGGAACAGTGACCGCTTGTGAAAAAGTAGAAAAGGCTGATAAGCTTTTGAAATTGGAAGTTGACATGGGAACTGAGACAAGAATCATCGTTTCCGGTATTGCATTGCACTACAAACCTGAAGAGGTCGTGGGTAAACAGGTGATCGTTGTTACCAATCTTGCTCCCCGAAAAATGAAAGGTATCGAAAGTCAGGGAATGATATTGACCGCTGAAGACAGCGATGGGAAACTCCAATTGTTGAAGCCGGAGAATGCTGTTGCACCCGGCTCGAATGTCAGCTAAATAAATTTCACGCAAAGTTGCCGGGCAATTAAGCCGCAAAGAATACAGGGAAGCAAAATAAACTTTGCGACTTTGCCTCTTTGTGACTTTGCGTGAAATAAATTTTCAGTAACTTATCCTCCAATTAATTCTCAGAAAATAACCATGCTACACATTTTCACCAGGCAATGTATTGTAACATGCTTTTTATTGGTCATAGTCAATAGCATTAAAGCCCAGACACAGGACGATTTCAATACCAAACTATCTGATGTTTACAGCAACGCAGCAGACAAGAAGAAAGCATTGACCATTGCCAAAGAGCTGTACAACATGGTGGAAAAGAAAAAGGACCTGCAGACCTATACCAATTACTATTTACTGAAAACCATTTTTGAAACCCAGGCTCCTGATGCGGCCCTGGCAAAAACCTGCGATGAAAAAGCTACCAGGGCCATGAATGCAATGGCAGGTTTGCCCACAGCTACCGGTGATACTACCAATAACCCGTTCAATCAATGGTATTATGTCATCTATCCCGGTTTATTTTCTAATAAAGACCCGGAGATCGCAACCAAGGCGCTTGACTTTATCAATAAGAACCCTTCTTTTAAAACGCCTGACAGTTATTATTATATTGCATATGCCTTTGAACGAAAAGGAGATTTTCAGCAGGCTAAAAAGAATTATGAAACTTCCATGTCCATGGAACTGCAGGATAAAAATGCTTATCGTTCCTACATGTTCTATGCAAACTTCCTGTCAAAATCAGGCGATTATTTAAGAGCAGACGAATATATCCGGAAAATGGAACAGTTGTCTCAAACCGGTGATGAGCTTTTCCGGACTTCTTATAAATCGGAAGCTATGGGCTCCAAAGTGGTTTACTATCTTAATATTGGCGATTACCAGTCTTACTCAAAGGCTGCAGAAGAAAATGTGGCTTACACTTCTGAACTCTGGCACAAAAACAATACAAACCCCTGCGACCCATATCCCGGTATCCGCTTTCTCAATGCAGCCTATGCCAAAGAAATGCTGAAAGAATATGATGTTGCCGAACAATTATGGAAAAGACGGGACTCGGTGAATTATATCTGGGTGAACTGTCACAACAAAACCTATCCCAACAACCAGTACTATCCCATTTCAATGTATCCGCTATACCTTATCAAGAGAGGTAAATTCTCCAAATTGTCAAAGCCTGTTTCTTTTTCCATTAAAGAAACAGAAGATCATTACAACAGCTATGCCCAGTATGCTGACATCAGTGTCAACTTCATGAAAGCAACGCATCTTGGATTTATGGGTAGTCCAAAATACCCGGAAATCTTTAAGTCGTTGATGCAATTAGTGAGAACCACAAAGAATTTCCGGGAGTCCACCCAGCCTTTTTCCAATTATGCTTATCTAAGTATGAGAGATCGTCGTTTTGATGAAGCAGCAAAAACATACGCTGAATTATTTACACTAAATGCGGACTGGATCAACGACATCATATTTACTTTCGGGGAAAAAGCATTCGTTACTTATTATAATTCCAAACTAAAAGAAGGATACGAGAACCTTCACAGCTTTGTCAGGGTTGTCAAAGAAAAACTAGCTGCTATTTTTCCACAATTAGCGCAGCAGGCATACAGCAACCTGCTTTTTACCAAATCCATTTCATTGAAAGGAACAGAAAGAAGGAAGGAAGCGTTCCTGAATGCGAACGATCCGGACATTATTAAACTATACAATCAATGGATCGATAAAAAACAGCAGCTGATCCGGCAATACCTGAAAACCGATGACCCATCAGGCGCTGATACTACTACTAAAGCCAACCAGGAGCTGTTAGGTAAACTTCAGAACGAAGTAAATACGCTGGAAAATGAACTGACGGTAAAAGCAAAGGATTTTAAAAAATATTTAAAACTTATTCCACCTGACTGGAAAACTGTCAGGGATAATTTAAAAGAAGGCGAAGCTGCTATTGAAATGATCCGCTTTCAGTGGAAAGACCAGGTGTATTATTCTGATACTTCCTACTATGCCGCTTATATCATTACAAAGAACAGTCAGTATCCCGATGTAATTTATTTACCCGATGCCCCTGCCGACCTCGACAACAAATATTATAAAGCTTATAAGAACAGTATCAAGCTGAAGGTTGATGATAAGGAGTCATACAATCATTTCTGGAAGCCCATCAAAGAAAAATTGAATGGAATAAAAAAAATTTATTTTTCTCCGGATGGCATTTATCATCTTGTCAATATAGCTACCCTGAAAAATCCTGAAAGCGGGCAATTCCTGCTGGATGAAATGGATATACAATACACTACATCAGGTGTTGACATCAACACCGGTGTGGCCGGTAAAGAAATAAAAACAGCGGTTCTTATCGGCAGACCCTCTTATAAAACCGGTGTTACCAGCACTATTCCGGTTGCCAATGCCAATACAAGATCGTTGGTGAGAAGTTTTAAAGACGCTACTATTCCCGACCTGCCGGGAACAGAGGAAGAAATTGTGAGCATCAAAAAAGAAATGGAATTCAGCAAGATCGGCGTTACTTCCTTCCTGAAGGACCAGGCTACAGAAGACAAAATATATAAGCTGCACAGCCCGGGCATTCTGCACATTGCCACACATGGGTATTGGTCGCCTGCCGGTGATAATGCAACCGAAGGTTACCGGACATTCAATGCAATGGTGAATTCCGGATTGTTGTTAACTGGTGTTGTCAATTATTACAGCTCCCCGGTGTACCCGGATACTTATGATGGCATACTTACTGCATATGAGGCGCAGAATCTTGATCTTGAAAATACTTCTCTTGTTATTTTATCCGCCTGCGAAACAAGCCTTGGTTTTTTGGATGCAGGCGAGGGTGTTTATGGATTGCAAAGAGCCTTCCGTGCTGCCGGCGCTTCCAGCATCATGACCAGCCTCTGGAAAGTGGATGATGTGGCCACCAGGGATTTCATGATACAGTTTTACCAGCAATATCTTAAGACAAAAGATAAAAACGCCGCCTTTGTTTTTGCACAAAAAGCTATCAAGGAAAAATACAAGCATCCTTATTTCTGGGGGGCGTTTGTGATGGTGGGGAAATAGAATTAAAAATGTCTTCACAAACGTTGCCTTCCTCAGGTGTTATCAATTTTATCTTTCCCAAAAACTCTTACCTTCGACTTTCAAATAGTTGCATAACTAACTAATCAGGGTTTTCTCACAGATGTCACAGATTTGCACAGAATGGAATTGAATGATCTAACATATAAAATAAGGGGAGCAATATTTAAGGTGCATGCATCATTAGGCCCCGGGTTATTGGAGAGTGTTTATGTGGCAGCATTATCCTATGAGCTTATGCAAATTACCCTCTCTATTCAATCGCAAGTGGGAGTTCCGGTTAACTATAACGATGTTAAACTGGAATTAGGCTTTCGACTGGATATCCTTGTTGAAGACCAGGTAATCGTTGAAGTAAAATCTGTGGATGCGTTGCATGACGTACACAAAAAACAATTATTAACATACCTTAAGTTAACGGGTAAGAAGATCGGTATCCTCGTAAATTTTAATGTAGCTACTCTAAAAGATAAAGAAAGTTTAATCCGAATAATAAATTGACTCTCTATGATTTCATCTGTGTAAATCTGTGAAATCTGTGAGAGATAAAATCAATAAGGAATATGAAAAGAACAATTAAAAAGGTAGCTGTTTTAGGAAGCGGGGTAATGGGTTCAAGGATCGCCTGTCATTTTGCAGGAATTGGTGTCCAGGTCCTGTTACTGGATATTGCCCCCCCGCCCCCCGAAGGTGGATTCACGAAACCCTCCGATAAAAACAAGATCGTGAATGATGCGCTGGCTGCTGCTATCAAATCAAATCCCTCTCCTTTTTATCATAAAGACGTCATCAGGAAAATAACCACCGGCAACTTTGAAGACAACATGAAAGATATCGCCGGTTGCGACTGGACCATTGAAGTTGTGGTGGAAAGACTCGACATCAAACAAAAAGTTTTTGAACAGGTAGAAAAATTCCGGAAGCCCGGCACATTGATCACTTCTAATACTTCCGGCATCCCCATTCACATGATGGCTAAAGGAAGAAGCGATGATTTTAAAAAACATTTTTGCGGAACTCACTTTTTCAACCCGCCCCGTTATTTAAGATTATTGGAAATCATTCCAACACCTCATACCGACCCTGAGATCGTTGACTTCCTGATGATCTATGGTGATCTGTATCTCGGTAAAACAACCGTGCTGTGCAAAGACACTCCGGCATTCATCGCCAACCGTGTTGGTGTTTTTGGGATGATGGCGATTATGAATGTAAAAGAGAAATTAAATCTCAGCATAGATGAGATTGATGCCCTCACAGGCCCGATCATTGGCCGTCCTAAATCTGCCACTTTCAGAACCGGGGATGTAGTAGGACTTGATACATTAGTGAAAGTAGCAAAAGGTGTCGCCGATAATTGTCCCAATGATGAAGCGATAGATAATTTTAAAATTCCTGCCTGGTTAGATAAAATGATAGCCAATAACTGGCTGGGTGATAAAACGGGGCAAGGGTTTTTTAAGAAAATGCCCCCATCTCCTAAAGGGGAGAAGGAAATTCATACTCTTGATTTAGAATCTATGGAATACAAACCAAGAGTTAAGGCAAAGTTTGCAACGATAGAAGCAGCTAAACCGATAGATGATCTATATACCAGGCTAAAAATGTTAGTTGCGGGTCAAGATAAAGCCGGTGAATTCTATCGCCTCTTTCATTATGGTTTGTTCTCTTATATTTCTCACCGCATTCCGGAGATCAGTGATGAACTCTATCGTGTTGATGATGGTATGATGGCTGGTTTTGGCTGGGAGATCGGCGCTTTTGAAAGCTGGGATGTGCTCGGCGTTGCCAAAACAAATGAAGCTATGAAAGCCGCTGGTTATAAAGTAGCGCCGTGGGTGGATGAAATGTTAGCCGCAGGCAATAAATCTTTCTATAAAGTTGAAGCCGGTAAAAAATATTGTTACGACCCTGCTTCGAAAACATATAAAGTTCTTCCCGGCGGCGAAGCTTTCATCGTCATGAGTAATTATGTTGATAAACAAATCTGGAAGAACGGAAGCTGCCGTTTATATGACCTGGGAGATGATGTGCTCGGTCTTCAATGGTTCACCAAAATGGGAAGCATTGGTGGTGATGTATTAAGTGGTATTCAAACCGCGATTGATAAAGCAGAAAAAAGCTATAAAGGATTGGTGATCGCCAATGAAGGCGCCAATTTCTCCGCCGGCGCCAACGTAGGTATGATATTCATGCTCGCTATTGACCAGGAATACGACGAACTGGACATGGCCATCCGCATGTTCCAGAATACGATGATGCGGGTTAGATATTCATCCATACCTGTTGTTACAGCACCGCATGGTTTGGCATTGGGTGGTGCCTGCGAGTTGAGTTTACATTCTGATAAATGCTGCCCGGCCGCTGAAACCTATACCGGGCTTGTTGAATTAGGTGTTGGTTTAATTCCCGGTGGCGGTGGCACCAAAGAATTTGTATTAAGAGCATCCGATGAAATGCATGAGGACGAACCCGAGACCATTACATTAAAAAATCGTTTCCTTTCTATTGCCACTGCAAAAGTTGGCACTTCAGCCCATGAAGGCTTTGGCATCGGTGTTTACAGAAAAGGATTGGATGAGATTGTAATGAACCAGGGGCGGCGGATTGCTGAAGCAAAAAAATCAGTGATTGAAATATCTGACAGCGGTTATACAATTCCTGTTCAACGAAAAGATATAAAAGTGCTGGGGCAATCGGCTCTTGGTGCATTATATTCCGGTATTCATGCCATGAAGACAGCCAATTATGCTACAGAGCATGATTCAGTCGTTGCAAAGAAACTTGCCTACGTCATGTGCGGCGGCGACCTGAGTGAAGTACAACTTGTGTCTGAACAATACTTACTTGACCTGGAAAGAGAAGCTTTTCTTTCATTGTGTGGTGAAAAGAAGACATTGGAGAGGATCCAGAGTGTGCTGAAGAGTGGCAGACCAATCAGAAACTAAGGAGGTCTGAACTCTGTTCCGACTAAATGAACGGAACGGAGGTCCGTTGTCCGGAGGGTCGGAACTCTGTTCCCCTAAAACCCGAAAAAAAGCACTCCATTCCGTTAAAAAAACCGCAACCGCTCCTGTTATCGATTTAATTTCATAAACCGACGGAACTGGAGTTCCTTTTTCCAGGAGGTGGGAACTCAGTTCCGACTATAATAACGGAACAGGGTTCCGTTTTCCAGGCTAAAAGTACAACCGGAACAGAGTTTCGGTTTCCATTATGGTTGAAAAATATTTCTATACAAGGAAACTTCCGCATTGGCAACCCGAAGAGGACTATTTCTTTATTACTTACCGGCTTGCCGGTTCATTACCTGATTCAGTCATTAATACACTAAAAGAAGAATACGAGGCTCAAAGGAAACATCCGGAGAATCTGTTGCAGGAACGAAAAGAAATGCTCAGGGAATCTTACTTTGAATCATTTGAAAATGAATTAAGGAAAAACCTCAATGAACCCCACTGGCTTAAAAATGACCGGGCAGCAGAAATTGTTTTTAACTCTCTTTTGTTCAATAATAATAAACATTATCTATTATGGGCGGCTTGCCTGATGAGCAATCATGTACATGTTCTGCTGTTAACATTGCCCGGCAGCCCTCCATTAAATGTAATATTGCAAAACCATAAGAAGTTTACAGCAGTTCACTGCAATAAGATACTTAATCGTTCAGGACAATTTTGGGCAGAAGAAAGCTTTGATGTGTTGATCAGGAATAATGCTCACTTTTACAGAACTATTAATTATATCATACAAAACCCTATAAAAGCCGGGCTGATAAAACGTTGGGAAGACTGGAAGTGGACATATCTTCATCCTGAATTGGATAAAGAATACAGGAGGGCTAAATCTATCGGTTAAAATTGTTATTTTCGTTTATCTTTATTTAAACAATAACGGAACAGAGTTCCTTCATCCGTTTAAAACAATGACGGAACAGAGTTCCTTCATCCATTTAAAACAACGACGGAACAGAGTTCCGTTATCCGTTAATTAAACTAAAACAACATGCAAGCAACCGTAGTAGACTTCGCCAAAGACCGGGTTATTTATAATATCACCGGCTGTACCAAAGCAGAACTGGAAAATAAACTGAACCTGTTCTTTACTTCCGAGGGATATATACATAAATCCAGTGAAGGAGAAACCCATACCTATACAAAAGGTAACCGGGTGATGCGTCTTTTATTTGGCGCCTTTGTAAAGTATCATAAACAGTCTGCCACTATTAAAAACGAAGGAGAGCTTTTCTCTCTCATGCTCCACAAAGATTCAACGGGTATATCCGGCGGGTTGATCGGCATGAACCAGGTAAAAAAAGAATTTGCCCGGCTGAGCGAGGCATTTAAAGCATACTTCGCTAATTAAACTTGCTTTTTTATAAAAAACCTTCCGCAACCCGGGAGGTTTTTTTATTGCCCATTATGTCTACATTTGTTTCATAACAATAATAACATGAAAAAAGTTTTAGCGGCCTGTTTACTGCTCTTTATTCACAACTGTATCACTGCCCAGGATAAAATACTGAGCATGGAAGATGCCATGCTGAAAGCAAGAACAACACTGGCTCCTCAAAATCTTACACAATTACAATTTTACGGTGCCAGCAATGATTATGTGTACCTGAAAAAAGTTGATGATAAAGATGTCTGGATGAGAGGTAATTATAGTATAGCGGCTGATACTCCTTTTCTTACGATTGATAAGCTGAACCAACAGTTAAAAGGCAGGGGCATTGAAGAAGTAAAAGTCATGCCCGCTATAAAATTTACAGCAAATGGCTGGATGATGACTGTGAACGGGAATCAGTTATTACTTTATGCTGATACCTACAAATACCGGCAGTTGTTGAAAAAAGAGCTGGCGGAAAAAGAAAATGCAGCAGAAAGCGGTACCGGGTACACTGCTTATCTCGATCATTACAACCTGTTTGTAACCGGGGGCACCGATCCAAAGCAGGTAACAACCGACGGTAGTAAAGATATTGTCTACGCTTCTTCGGTTCACCGGGATGAGTTTGGTATCAATAAAGGAACATTTTGGAGCCCTGGTGGTTCGCAACTGGCTTTCTATCGTATGGATCAGAGCATGGTAACAGATTATCCTATTATCAACTGGGCCGAAAGGCCGGCAAAAATGGAGTTAATAAAATACCCGATGGCGGGTGATAAAAGCCATCATGTAACAGTTGGGGTTTATAATGCTTCGACCCAAACTACGGTGTGGCTGAAAACCGGGGAACCGGCTGAACAATATCTTACCAATATTGCCTGGAGCCCGGATGATAAATTTATTTTCATTGCGGTAGTAAACCGGGAGCAGAATCACATGTGGTTAAATAAGTATGATGCATCTACCGGGAACTTAATTAAAACACTATTTGAACAAACAGATGATAAATATGTTGAGCCGCTTGTACCGATGTTGTTTCTCAAAAACAACCCGGCGCAATTCATCTGGCAAAGTAACCGTGACGGATGGAATCATTTATATCTCTATGATACGATTGGCAGGCTCATCAGGCAATTGACAAAAGGGAATTGGGAAGTGCTGGATGTAAAAGGATTTGACACCAAAGGAGAAAATCTTTTTTATGTTTCTACTGCTTTATCTCCTGTCAATAAAACTTTATCATCACTAAATCTAAAATCCGGGTTGAACAATATTATTACCACTGCCCCCGGCGTACATACCACACAGGTAAGCAGTGATGGCAGTACAGTACTGGATGTGTTCAGTACCCCATCAAACCCCAGAACTGTTCAGCTGATTGATGTAAAAAATATACTAAAGACAAAACCCAAAATACTCTTACAGGCTGTTAACCCGTTGAGAGAATATGTCACCGGCGAACTTTCCATTTTCACCATAAAAAATAATGCAGGCGACAGTCTTTATTGTCGTTTGTACAAACCGGCAAATTTTTCATCAACAAAAAAATACCCGGTCATAGTTTATTGGTATGGCGGCCCCCATGCACAAATGATACTGAACAGCTGGAATGGCGGTCCCGGGGATTACTGGTTTCAGTATATGGCTGAAAGAGGATATGTCGTCTTTACTGTAGATACAAGAGGAAGCGATAACCGGGGAAAAGCATTTGAACAAAGTATATTCAGGAAATTAGGTGATGTACAAATGGAGGATATGATGGCTGCAGTGAATTATCTCTCGGTCCAATCATTTGTTGATAAAGATCATATGGGATTATTTGGCTGGAGTTTCGGCGGTTTCATGACTACTGCCTTTATGCTTAACCATCCGGGAATTTTCAAAGCCGCTGTAGCAGGAGGGCCTGTAATGAACTGGCAGTATTACGAAATAATGTATGGAGAAAGATATATGGATACACCAAAGGAAAACCCGGAAGGATATGCGGCTACGGATCTTACCAAACAAGCAGGAAAATTGAAAGGAAAATTATTATTGATCCATGGTTTGCAGGATCCGGTAGTGGTGCAGGAGAATTCAGTAAATTTTGTAAAAGCATGTGTGGACAAGGGTGTGCAGGTGGATTATATGATCTATCCCGGTCATGAGCACAATGTGCTGGGCAAAGACAGGGCGCATCTTTACCAGAAAGTAACAGATTATTTCATGGAGCATTTAAAATAAAATCTTTGGCATGAAAAGAATTTTTGCAACCGTCATTACTGTTCTGGTTTGCCTGCAAATATTTGCACAGGTAAATTATTCAGGTTCGTATGGCTACGCACTCCCAAATGAGGATCTTCCAAAAAATAACTCAAACATACCGGGCGGCAATCTTGTATTGGTAAAAATGGAAGGGAGTAAATACCGTTTCTGGCTGGATGTCCTTATCGGGCCTCCCGGTTATAACAGGGGTGAAACAGACGGTACTATTGTTTTTAAAAATGATACGGCCTCTTTTGATAATACATTTGAGGATGCCACGAATCCCTGTATCCTGAAATTTAAAATTTCCGGGAATACTATCAATATTAACAGCCTTTCTACTTCTTTTAACTGTGGTTTTGGTAATGGGGTACATGCAGATGGTGATTATGCAAAACTGGCGGTTCAGCCCCTGTTAAATAATGAATGGTTAAAAAAAGAGTATTACGGGTCGCCAATGGCTATTGTCACTGCCGGTAAAGCCGAAGTTTTCCAGGATGAGAACTGTATGAATTCTTTTACTAAAAAACAATATTTTGTAAAAGGCGACTCTCTTATCAGCGTTACTGAAAATAAAAACACGCTGTATACAGAATTTATTACCCCGGCAGGAAAGTTTATTTATGGCTGGTTAAAAAAATCCGCCCTGAAAATTACAAAAATGGAATAACTGTCATGGGCTCTGCAGAACTGGACAAGCAGCAGCTTATTATTTTCTCGCATATCATTACTTATGGCAATGCAGCTGACCGATCTGTTACTGAAAACATACGGGATGAGATAGAAACAATGTGGAATGAACCAAAGGCAGTTTTAAAATTTGGTGGTACTGCGTTTACTGTTATTTTTAAAATCACAGTCACTTTTCAAACGGCCATCACTGATATGGACATACATTAGGGTTGGATCATCCCGATGATCCTGATCTGCGCGGCAAAGGCGTTCCCGGTATTATGTATCCAAACCAATGTCTGGCACCCCAATCATTTAAAAAACGGTTTACAGGGCTAATTATCACCGGATATCAGCGACTAATGCCGCCTTTCCACTGCAAATACCGGAAAGTAATTCTCTTTTCTTTTATATCCGCATCTGTAGTAAATTGACGGTTCATTTTTCAATCAAAAACAATACTATGACAAAAAAATGGCTCTCCCTTTTAGGGATCATTGCATACACAGCCTGCCCTGCGCAAACGTTTACAAACGCTGCCGGAGAAAATGCTGAAGCAGTGAAAAAAAGAGAAGCAGGGGAAGTACCCGAGGCATCCCTGGATCAAAATTCACAAAAATCCGGAACGAGGACGCCCCGGCTGCCTAAAGATTATTACTGGATGCAGATGAATAATGGCCTGGAAGTTGTAGTGATCGAAAACCACAAAGTGCCCCTGGCCACTATTGAAATTGCTGTAAAGAACGGATCTTATACCGAAGGCCCGGAGTATAGCGGCCTGTCTCATTTGTTTGAGCATATGTTTTTTAAAGCGAACAAAGATTATCCTGACCAGGAGAAATTTATTCAACGGACAGAAGAGCTTGGAATGATCTGGAACGGCACCACGGGTGACGAAAGGGTCAACTACTTTTTTACTTTTGATAAGGACAGTCTCGCCGCCGGTTTGCGATTTATGAATGCGGCAATAAGGTTTCCTATTTACCGGACAGAAGATATGCAGAAGGAAAGGCCGGTCGTGGATGGGGAATTTCAGCGGGGAGAAAGCGATCCAGGTTTTCAATTGTGGATGGAAGTGCATAAAAAAGTATGGGGTGACCTGTTCACCCGGAAAAATGCCATCGGTGATCATGATGTAATTAATACAGCGACGCCTGAAAAAATGATGATCATTAAGGACAAATATTATTTCCCTAACAATTCTATACTGGTTATCTGCGGTGATGTAAAACCGGATGAAGCATTTGCAAAAGCCCGCGCCATTTTCGGCGACTGGAAAAGCAGTGGTTTTAACCCGCATGAAAAATACCCGATCCCTGAATTCGCCCCTATTGCTAAAACTGAATACCTCATCAAAGAATCATCTATAGCTCAAACGCCTTATGTTATGTACACCTGGCACGGACCAGATACAAGAAATGATTCCCTGGGTACATTGGCTGCAGATGTTTTTTCGGCTATACTCGGACTGAATTCTTCCAAATGGCAGCAAGCCCTGGTAGATAAAGGCCTGGCAAGCTATGTTGGTCTTAGCTACCAAACTCTGAAACATGTAGGCCCCGTATCTATTTTTGCCATACCCAACCCGGGTAAATTGAAAGAGTTTACAGCTGAATTGATAAACCAGGTGAATCATTTTGCAGATAATGATTATTTTACGGATGAACAATTACAAACAGCCAAAGATATCCTGCGGCGCAACCAGATCCGGAATACTGAAAAACCTTCTTCGCTGGCCAGCAATCTTACTTACTGGTGGTGCAGTGCTTCCCTGGATTTTTTTACGGATTACCTGAAAGGCCTGTTGAGTGTCACCCGTGCAGACATTCAAAACTATCTTAAGAAATATGTCATCAGCATGCCATACATAGCAGGAATGATCATCAATGAAGAGATGAACAAAGAATTAAATCCCGGTGCGTATTTTAAAACTGAAAAATAATTTTAAGATGAAAAAAATATTTCAATTTACTTTTTACCTGCTGATGCTGACAGGGCCTTCTTCCCTGCTGGCCCAGCAGGCAGAACCCTATGATATGACCATAAACGGTGTTAAGGTCATTGTTCAACCCAGCGGCAATGAGATCCTGGTGCTGCAAACCGTAATTAAGGGTGGCGTACAGAACTATGCCGCCGAAAAAGCTGGCATAGAAAACATAGCCATTAATGCATTGACTGAATGCGGAACTGTTAAGGATGACAAAAACAGTTTCAAGGATAAATTGGATAAGGTAAGTGCGCAGGTAAGCGGCTTTAGTGGAATGGATTATGCCTCATTCAGCCTCAACTGTATCAAAGGTGATTTTGAAACTGTATGGCCTTTATATACTGAGGCATTAACTTCCCCACGCTTTGACAGTAAGGAATTTGACCGTATCAAACAGGACGCAATTAATTTTATCCGTGCCAACGAATCAAGCCCGGATAATGCGATCGACAAAATGGCAAAGCAAACTGCGTTTTCCGGGAAAAACTATGCAATGGATCCGCAGGGTACGACTGAAACTGTAACTAAACTTACTCCTGATGAAACCAAAAAATACTGGCAGTCAATATTTACAAGATCCAGGATGGTGATCATTATTGTAGGCGACGTGGATAAAGCCACCCTTGTAAAAAAGCTAACAGCGTTTTTGAGCAAAGTTCCAACCGGCGCTCCTTTTGTTTTAAAAAAAGAAAGCTATTCTCCTGCTGCCAACACATTCAAACCACAGCAACGGGATAATGCCACCAACTATGTCCGTGGTATTACAGGTGGCCCCCAGCCGGGTACAGCAGATTATAATGCATTTGTATTAGCTATGAATATTTTTTCCAGTCGGCATTTTATAGAAGTGAGAAGCAAAAATGGACTCTCCTATGCACCGGGATCATGGTTTAGCGGAGGTGCTACTCCATATGCTAATATATCCGTCACTACTACCGACCCGGATAAGTATATTGCAGTTGCCAGGAACCTGATCGATAAAATAAAAAAAGAAGGCTTTACCGATGCTGAATTAAAAAATGAAAAGACAGGATACCTGACCGGAGTTTATTACCGCCAGGAAACCAATGAAGCACAGGCAGCGGCTTATGCATCCAATGAGGTATTACATGGAAACTGGAAACGTGCCATTAAAATTAAAAACGATATGAAGGATGTTTCGCTTGAGCAGATAAATGATACATTTAAGAAATACATCAACAACATCACATGGGTGTACCAGGGCGACCCGAAGAAAGTGACCCCGGTATTGTACACGCAGAAAGAAACTCCGAAATTGCCGGAGGAGAAAAAAGCATTCTGATACAAGATTGATTTTCCATATTCCAGCCAGCATAACTGAGGTAACCTTTAATTGGTTTATCAGCAGACTTTCCTGATAATATAATAACACGGTACCCTTTCTCAAGCAAAGTCTTAGCAAGTGCTTTTCCAATCAACCTGCTCCGCCTGTAATGATGATAGGGAGCATCGGATTTTTTTATTGAAGTTAGCAGATAATCAACATCCCGGTTTTCATATTGTTGCTATAATCATTATATAAACTTCTACCTTCATCCCAAATTAAAAGCTGTATGAGTGTTGTTCTCTCTGTCAAAAATCTTTCAAAGTCTTATGGGCTAGTCCGGGCACTCAATGCCGTTTCATTTGATGTGCCCCAGGGATCAGTGTTTGGCATACTCGGCCCCAATGGCAGCGGCAAAACAACTTTATTGGGCATTGTAATGGATGTGCTGAGGGCCAATAAAGGAGAATTTCTTTGGTTTGGTCAACCGGGTGGTTCGCCGGCGCAACGTAAAAAGATAGGTTCTTTATTAGAAACACCGAACTTCTATAGTTATTTATCCGGAACGGATAATTTAAAAATTACCCAAGCCATCAGCGGGAGGGGAACAAAGAAAGAAATTGATGAAGTGCTGAAAAAAGTAAACCTATACGATCGTCGCTGGAGTGCTTTTAAATCTTACAGCCTTGGTATGAAGCAACGGCTGGCTATTGGAGCTGCATTGCTCGGCAGCCCCAAAGTGCTGGTGCTGGATGAACCGACCAACGGCCTTGACCCTGTAGGGATCGCTGAAATAAGGAAACTTATCATTGAACTAAAAGAACAGGGACACACTATTATCATGGCCAGCCACCTGCTGGATGAAGTAGAAAAAGTATGTACCCATGCCGCTATATTGAAAAAAGGAATGGTGGTTACTACCGGTCATGTAGATGAAATAATGATGGATGAAGATGTGGTGGAACTGAGCGCTGCTGACATCAATGCCTTATTAACTATTTTAAAGGATATGGGAAAAGAAGTGCTTGTTGATGAAAAAGCCAATACCGTACAAATTATATTCCCGAAAGGAACAGCAAAAATGGACGAAATAAACCGGCATTGTTTTAATAATGGAGTTGTGCTGACACAATTGGTATTAAGAAAAAAACGACTCGAAGCAAGGTTCTTCGAATTAACCAATAACTAACTATTCAACAAAGTCTCCGGAAGTCCCGACTGTAAATGTCGGGATTTAGAGGGGCTTCAAATAACTAATATGACTTCACTGATACGTACAGAATGGCTGAAGATGAAGAAGTACAATGCCTTTTGGTGGATCATGGGCATTACAGCTCTCTCCTATCCCGGCATTAATTACATTTTTTACATGATCTATGATAACCTCGTCCATAAACCTTCGCAGGCTGGCCAGTTGGCAAAAATGGTAATTGGTAATCCGTTCACTTTTCCTGAAGTGTGGCATACGGTTGCTTATGCGTCTTCCGTTTTTGTATTTATCCCCGCAGTCGTCATCATTATGTTTATTACGAATGAATATACTTTCAAAACCCACCGCCAGAATATTATTGATGGCTGGAGCCGCATCCAGTTTATTACCAGCAAACTAATTGACGTTTTATTGATTTCCCTGATCATTACTACGCTGTTTATTGCCGTAGCACTGGTTACAGGTATCAGCAACCAGGAAAGATTGATCAGGGACACCTGGGGGATGTCATATTATATAGGATTATTTGCACTGCAGACCTTTGCCCAGTTATCAATTGCCTTCCTGATTGGCTTCCTTGTACGGAAGGCTTTTATCGCTTTAGGTATATTTCTTTTTTACTATATCATTTTTGAACCGATAATCGTTGGGCTGTTACGGTTAAAAGCCAATGATATAGGCCGCTATATGCCATTGGAAATTTCTGACAGGATCATTCCTGTACCCGCCTTTATAGGGAAAATCGATAAAGAATCTTATGATAGATCATTGGCGGCTATTCAGCAACATGTTTTACTCACTGTTGTTTTAACAGCAATTATCTGGCTTATATGCTACTGGATTAATAGCCGGAGGGATTTGAAATAATTCTTACTGTCATACATGCTGAATACTTAAAGAGCCGGTTCAGGGCGAACCGGCTCTTTAATGAACCACCGAACCTACTGTAGAAATATATACTAAAAACAATGTTTTAAGGAAGTACTCCTGTAACTGTAATATCCACTTTCAGGGTTGCATTAACATTCACTTTTAACCCAAGCAGATCAAGGCCACCGGCCCCTACAGCGATCAAAGTTCCTTTTAATTCAAACTCACCATCTGCATTCGTGTCTTTATAACTGGCAAAGTATATTTCGTAATCACCGCTTTCCAGGAAATGCAACTGGTAAGAACCTGCTCCGCTTACAACGGCGCTGCTAACTGCATTTTTAAATTCAATAGCACTCGCTCCCTGGCCTTGCATTTCAACTGATCTGTTGAACGTTCCTTTTTTGTAAACGTAGGCAACTACTTTTCCTGATCCGGAAACAGCATCTGTTACTGTTCCTGAAATAGTGCCCGTGCTGCTTTCAGCCACAATTCTCACCGAACTTTCTAACTCAGCAGCCGTTGCAAAATCAAAATGATCGGATGGGCCACCGGATTGGTGTATGATCATTTTACGCAGATCAAAATCAGCAACAATTGAGTTGGACGCTCCTCCCACCAAAGTAATACTCTTGTTGATGGTAATACTATTAGCAGTGCTTTGCAGTTTGTGTTTAACTGCACCTGCTAACACATAACAACCGGGTGCTGTACCATTGGCATCCATATCAAAATCCAGGACAAATGTGATAGTACTATAGGTCCTTCCCTGCAGGTTAAAATTACCCAGGGTTTGTGTGGCCCCGTTTTGATAAGCATTGATATCTAAGGTGGTTTTGGTAAATCCCTGCACACTCTGCCCGTCTAATTTAATATCAGTGATAGTTACAAAAGCGCCTGTCACAGAAGCATCATCAATGGGAGCATCGGTTACCTTTATAGTTGTGCTTGCTGTACCCGAACCACCAGAATTATCTTTCTGGCATGACATGAGTGAAAATGCAGCAATAGAAAAAGTTATCACAATAGCCGAAAGGCTATTTCGCAGGTTTTTTGTTTCCATAAAAATATCTTTTGGTGATTAAAACTGGTTTACAAAACCGATGGTTTCAAATAGTATGCCAACAGAGGACGTTTTCAAGTCTTAAAATTCTTGTAACAATATTATTTCAATGATAATCAATAACATTAGCATCGAAATTGTGTAAAACTTTTTGAAGATGGGTTTTACCAATTGCTTTTAGGTAAGCAAAAAAATGAATAAAAACAGCTATTCTTTTAGCGGATACCTTTTCGTTGTGCTCCATATCCCCTTCTCACATGATTACCGTTTCCGGCACTCTGCGGTTGGAAATTATTACGCCTTGGTTTAAATGATAATTGTTGTTGCGGTCTTGTTACCGGTGATTGCTCCACAGCCATTGCACCCACCAGGAATGGATGTTCATGAATGACAGGAATTGCTTTACCGATCAGTTTTTGTATATCTCTTAATTCATCTCTTTCTTCCCGGCTGCAAAAAGAAATAGCAATACCCGTATTACCTGCCCTTCCGGTACGTCCAATACGGTGCACATAAGTTTCAGGAATATTCGGCATTTCAAAATTGATAACATGGGTCAGGTCGTCAATATCAATTCCCCGGGCAGCGATATCGGTAGCAACCAACACCCTCAAACCACCATTCTTAAAATTAGCCAGTGCATCCTGCCGGGCATTCTGCGATTTGTTGCCATGTATAGCAGCAGCTTTTATATTATGTCTTTGCAGGATCTTTACCACTTTATCAGCGCCATGTTTGGTCCGGGTAAAAACCAGTGCTGTTACAATTGCTTTATCATGCAATAAATGCAGCAGCAATTCCGGCTTTTCCATTTTACCAACATGATAAAGGCTTTGCTCAATTTTATCTACGGTAGATGCAGGGGGCGTTACTTCTACTTTTGCCGGATGCGTCAATAATACACTTGCCAGCTTTTGGATCTCCGGCGGCATGGTGGCCGAAAAGAAAAGAGTTTGTCTTTTTGCCGGCAGTTTGGCGATGATCTTTTTTACATCATGGATAAAGCCCATATCGAGCATCCGGTCTGCTTCATCCAACACAAATATTTGTAGTTTGTCCAAGCGGATATAACCCTGCGTCATCAGATCCAATAAGCGGCCGGGAGTAGCCACCAATACATCTACTCCTCTTTTCAACGCATTTGTTTGATGCAGTTGTGATACACCGCCAAAAATAACGGTATGCCGGATGCCTGTAAATTTTCCGTAGGCAGCAAAGCTCTCATTGATCTGTATCGCCAGTTCTCTTGTCGGTGTTAATATTAATACTTTGATACCGGGCGCCATTGGTTTTTGTTCATGCAGGATCTGCAGGATAGGAATGGCGAAAGCGGCCGTTTTGCCGGTACCTGTTTGGGCGCAGCCAAGCAGGTCTTTACGTTGCAGCACCAGCGGTATGGCCTGTTGCTGAATAGGTGTCGGAATAGTGTATCCTTCTGCGGCTACTGCCTTGAGGATAGGTTCAATAATTTCTAGTTTTTTAAAAGCCATAATAGGTTTTTATGTTTAATTCGCAGATTATCTGCGGATGGAGCTGGCAAAGACGTTGTAGTTTCTGAATCAGCGAAAGTTTGTTCTGTGTACCACCGGCTTACAACCTGCCGTGTCAGTTATGTGGAGTAGAGTGCGAAGATAGGCTTTTATTGCGAGAACTGCTAATTGCAGTTCGAAGCAATCTCCGTACTGAAGTGAATTATGTTCTCAGCCGTTGTACTACTATCAGCTTCGTTGCGTAGCACCCTTCAGGGTCCGGTAATTCTATCCGCATTTGAAGAAGCAGTTGTATAGTACAACCCTTTTCTGAAAATCAACTAACTTTACGGCTTGAATTAAGGTAATAGAATCCTGATGACAATTAAAAACAACAGCACCCGGCTTTGATCATATAAAATTTTCAGAACACTCAACTTGTACAATGAAAAAAATAATTACTTACCTGGCACTGTTTTCTTTCTCCATCATTTTAACAGGTTACAACAGTTTCGCCCATTCAACACAAACCAATACCGACAGGTATCAATGCCCGATGAAATGCGAAGGAGAAAAAACCTATGACAAACCAGGTAAATGTCCTGTTTGCGGAATGGCATTAAGGAAAATGACTCAACCGGAGCTGTACCGTTGCCCGATGAAATGCGAAGGGGAAAAAACTTATGATAAACCGGGTAAATGTCCTGTTTGCGGAATGGCATTACGAAAAATAAGTCAACCGGCTGTTTCAGAAAACTTAGCAGCTAAAAAAAACAAGGTACAAATTACCGGCACTATGATGAAGGTGATGCGCCAGGGAGAATTATCCGGGACGATCAACCTTGATACGATTTCAAACAAGGAGCATTTGTATGGAGTAGGCCCGGTTGAATATTTAAAAGGAGAGCTAACGATCATTGACGGAAAATCGTATAAATCAACTGTTGCGACTGACGGTTCAATACTGGTGGAAGAAACTTTTAAAGCCAAAGCCCCTTTCTTTGTTTATGCCAGCATTGACAAATGGAAAGAAGTTTTGTTACCGGACAGTGTTCAGACAATTCCGCAATTAGAATTGTTTCTTGATCAGTCAACAAAAAATCTCACCAGGCCGTTTGCTTTCCGGTTGGTAGCAAAAATAGAAAAAGGGGTACTGCATGTTGTGAACCTGCCAGCTGGAACAGCAGTTCATTCGCCGGAGGATGCACATCAAAATCAACTGTCTTATAAGTTGAAAAAGCAAAGCGCTGACCTTGTTGGATTTTTTTCAACTGCGCACCAGGGTGTATTTACTCATCACGACAGTTTTGTGCATATACATCTTATTACTACTGACAGAACGAAAATGGGTCATTTGGAAAGTATGATGATTAAAAAGGGCACAGCCAGACTTTATATTCCGGCCGAATAATTTTCTGCGTCAATAAGGATTACAGCGTTGCTATCCCCTGTACACCCCCCCGCTCCCCTTTGTTTTTTTAGCCCCGGCCTAAAGTAGGGCTGGTAACAGGCACAAACCCTCCTATACCCGCTTTGTGGTATTGCACAATTATATATTTACAATACATTTACATAAACAAAAACCTATGCCTACCTCAAACTTTATCCAGACAAGCCCGAAAATACAAAACCTGAAAGCCCGGGTTAAAAACACTTTAAGCCTTGCAGTGGAAAGAGCAGCAGGTCATTTGGATGATCCCAAAAAATATCCCCTGCCCGGTGATAGTAAATCACTGGAACATGCCGTGTATAATATTTTTGCATCGCTATCCGACAGAAAAAAGCGAAAAATTTTTGACAGGGTAAAGCCCACTCTGAAGGCTTCGGCTGCCAAAAGAAAACAACTTTATGGCGACCTTGCATCAGTAAACTTTAGTTCTGCAAAAACAGTTACCGAACAAGTAACGACTATGCCGGTGCCACAAAATCTTCGGCTGACAAAAGAAGACCTTGACAAAATAAATGCGACTGCCGGACAACAGATCGCTACTCCAAAAAAATCTTCCTCCTCAACGGGAAAGAAACCTTTTTACTCAAACTTAAAGAAAGCTGCTCAGGCGCAGGCAGTAGTTGTAAACCCTACCCTTGCTTTTTTTGTTGACAATATTACCTGTCAAAAAACAAGTGAGATCCGCAAGGATGAAGTAACCATTACCGGGTTCGCATCAGATAGTAACAATGTTCAGCAGGATGCGCCATCTTTTTTCAGCGGTGATTTTAAAAAAGGCGATAGTGCGACGGTTAGCAAAAGGTTATTTAATTTTATCCTGGATGGCGGCTCTGTGGGTGAGCCTGCAACATTTGCAGCAGGTTTGTTTTTGGTTGAAAGAGATCTTATTCACAACGTTGAGCTTGCCAGGAAATTAGAAGTTTTATTCGTGGTTTTGGGAGCAACATTTGTTGCCATTGGCGCTGCCATCCTGGTTCTGGGTTTAGCAGGCGCCCCGGTTACCGTACCCATGATGCTTATAGCTTTTTCGCTGGGCTTGTTTTTCCAGTTTGTAGGCGCTCATGTATTCGGGGTTATAGCAGATGATTTTTCTACTGCAGCCTCAGATAGCATCACCCTTGCTGCTCCGTTTACTGTTGGTGACCGGTTTGACAGAACCCTTTCGTTTGAGCTGGATAATTTCGGTGGTGATCTCACTCTTGGAAAATATACAGCAGCTGTGCATTGGGAAGTTGTGGCCTAAGAAAAAGATTGATAAATAATTAAATTTAAAACGGATCACTATCAGGTGGTCCGTTTTTATTTCGAACTGAATTTCATTCTCACATTGCATCCGGTCATCAGCTCCTGACAGGCCATTGCGGGTAATTAATTCACTAAAGTTCTCTTTTAACACAGGTCTGTGCTGTGAGATTCGTCCGGGGAAAAAAATTGTTACATAATTTTTTTTAATAGTTGCATCTTTCACAGATTACCCCGCTACATAATTTTTTAGTGATGCCGGGTCGCTATCTTGTATAGCTGACCACAACCTGCTGCAATTGCTCAACTATTTTTTAACTTTTAAAATTGCAAGAATATGAACACGTTTAAAGCCTTGTCTTTCGCTGTCATCCTTTTTTTTACACAACTAACAGGCAACGCACAACCCTGTACACTTAGTTGTACTTCCAATATGCTGATAAAAGCAGATAACGGGCAGGAAGGAGCCATCGTAAATATTCTTCCCGCAGGCGCTGCAGGTGAATGTGGTACGCTAACTTATTACCCGGCTTCCGGAACTTTTTTCAGGATCGGTTCGCACAGTGTCAGTGCAACTAATCCCGCCGGGGAAAAATGTTCTTTTACGGTAACCGTTACCGACAATGAATCGCCGGTATTGTCAGAACTAAAGCTTTCTACAGCAAGATTATGGCCGGCCAGTAACAAAATGCAGAAAGTAGCTGTGTATTATACCGCATCAGACAATGCGCAGGATGTTACCTCCATATTATCTGTCTCCAGTAACGACATCACATCAACTACCAGAGATTGGGAGATCATCAATAATCATTTACTTCGATTGAGATCGTCCCGCCTGGCCAGTGGTGAAGCAAGAATTTATACGATTGTTGTTACTTCCTCCGACGAAGCAGGAAATACATCGACAAGAACAACCCGTATTGCAGTTTCAAAAACGATGGTTGCGTTGTAATTTGATAAGTTCAGTAGAATTCATATAGTACAGGTGTGCCCCGCATCAAGTGCGGGGTAAACTCTACAAGGGACGATGATACCTGCCTGCCGACAGAGAGCTTTGTTTGAGATGGAAATGAATTAAATAGAGCCAATTATGCATATTAGTATTTTTATGCAATTAATTATAGCTTTAATAGCTCTTTTCACCATCAGCGATGAAACTTAAAGGACATATAATAATCCTTGCCATTATGCTGGTTGTTCATCAGCATGCAACCGCTCAACCAATACCCCGTATTCAATATCAAAAATGTATCGGCGGCACCGGAAACGATGAAATCCAAGATGTGTCGCCAACTACCGATGGAGGATATATCCTGGCTGGTGGCGTTCTATCCAATAATGGAGATGTATCCGGAAACCATAGCAACCCTGGAGCTTCTGATGCCTGGATCGTAAAGATCGATGCAAGCGGGAATATTCAATGGCAAAAGTGTTTTGGTGGCAGTCTCGATGAGTTTGGCGCTTGTGTGAAGCAAACTGCTGAAGGCGGTTATATTTTCGCAGCGAATACAATTTCAAACGATCAGCAAATACCATTCAATCACGGTTCAAGTGATCTCTGGGTGGTTAAACTGGATGGTGCAGGAAATATTCAATGGAGTAAAACTTTTGGTGGTAGTAGCCAGGATGTAGCTATTTCTGGCCCCAACGGAGTCAACAACAGGAGTAAAATAGCGGACATTGAGCTAACGAATGATGGTTATATAATCGCTACCAGCACAAAGTCCACTGATGGTGATGTAACTGGCTTACACGGCTCTTCCTTAGATATTTGGCTATTGAAACTGGATATGGCTGGTACACTTCAATGGCAAAAATGCCTGGGAGGTACAGGTGGAGAAAAATTAAACGGTATTGAAGCTACCAATGACGGGAATTATATACTGGCCGCAACCACCAATTCAAATGACGGAGATGTTGGCAGTAATACAAATACTTCTTCTAATAGTAATTGCTGGATCGTAAAATTTGATCCAAACGGCATCCTGCTTTGGGAAAAATGTATAGGCCCTGCCAATGCTAACCGGGATATGTTAGATATTCAAAAGACCGCCGATGGTGGTTTTATTTTAGGAGGATTTGCCTCTAAACAAAACCCCATCATCGATGACCTCCTGGATGCGTGGATCATAAAAATAAATGCAAATGGAGATATTGTGTGGGAAAAGATCATTGATGATGGATATGAAAAACAAATTCATTGTATCAACCAAACAGCTGACGGCGGCTATATTGCTGCGGGTAAACATTATCTTTCTCCTTTTGATCCTGCCGATGCGGATGGCTGCATCTACAAAGGGCAATTTGACACATGGGTAATTAAACTCACCGATACGGGAATAATGGAATGGCAGAGGAATTTTGGCGGATCAAAATGGGATATGGCAAACAGGATATTTCCTACAACAGATGGTGGATACCTGCTTTTCAATACTACATGGTCAAATGACGGTGATGTAGTTGGTAATCATGGTGTATCTGATGGATGGATCGTAAAACTGGGATTCACCGGCGGCATAGCAGCATCTGTAACAATCAGTGCAGACAGCAATCTTATCTGTTCGCCAAAAAAAGTAATGTTCAGGGCAGTACCTGTTAATGGCGGATCAACTCCCATTTATACATGGATATTAAATGGCAATAGTCTTTTTGTAACACTTGCGGATTCAGCACTGATACAAATCACTAATTCAAGCGATGTAGTGATCTGCGAGATCAGCAGTAATGGCTGTGTGGATATCCGCACTGCGCTATCCAATGGGGTTTCTGTTATTGTTGATCTTTCGTTAGGACCTAAAAACTTTCTTGGAAAAGACACTTCACTTTGTATTCCATTCCCAATCACACTAATTCCTCTCAGTTCATTTCCGAAATATCAATGGAGCAATAATGCGGTCTTCCCTACTATCAGCGTTACCACTCCCGGTCAATATTGGTTGCAGGTCACTGATTCCAATGGCTGTATTGGAAAGGATACCATAATTGTATCCGCCAAGGTATGCCCCAGAGGTTTTTATGTACCCGGCGCCTTTACTCCTAATAGAGATGGTAAGAACGATGTCTTTAAACCGATTGTTATCGGCAAGCTTCTTCAATATCATTTCAGCATCTATGGCCGCTGGGGGCAAATTATTTTTGACAGTAAGGATATCGATAAAGGCTGGGATGGGACATTCAAAGGGCTTCCGCAGGATTCAAATATTTTTATCTGGACCTGTACATACCAATTGGAGAATGAAAATGTAAATTCCGTAAAAGGGACGTTTGCGCTTGTGAGATAAACATTCCAGAGAAATACTTAGAGCAAATCTAAAGGTTGCTGCCTGCCTGCCAGTGGTAGGTTTCCTTCCACCAATTCTACGAATAAAAACGATCCAATCTGCAAAGGAAAACTTCCATAATGCTCAATAACGAACAGAACCCTGATCCGCCGGTTGACGGACGCAACGAAGCTGATAGTAGTAATTTAGTCCGGCTCCGCTCACTACCGGGTAAATAATCATTTCAATTATTTAGGGGAGTTTGCTTCGCCCTGCCTTCGGCAGGACTCGCAAGAAAAACCCTCCGGTGGAAACCGGAGGGAACAACTAAAAAACACTAGCTAAATGCTAAGGCTTCATTGGAACGAACGAACTTAACAGCCCTTCGTCATACTCAGGGCTTAGTCGGGTTTCTTCCCGTCTAAAAAAGTATTGATGGTGCTGATGTGGCTTTGATTTTTGTCGTCGGTTTTGACTTCGTAATTACTGTAGAAATTTTCTACCTGGGAATTGCCGGTATGCAATTCCATATTGCGGCGGATATAGGCCGGCACAGTCTCAAACTCATTATTGGGGTCAGCAGCGTTAACATTGAACGATAAGTTTCTCAACTTATGCAGTCGTTCGGCCGCCCTACGTTTTTGCTCCTCGGTTTCGTCCTGCAGTGCAGAATCCTCAACCTCGGGAAACAAAGGTGACTGAGCCTGATGGGCTAACGGCATATCCGCCGCTGGAATGTCATCCCGTTCTACCAGCTGCATTTGCAAATCAAGGAGTTCATCCTGTTCATTGCTGGCAGTATGGTTTGAAGGGACCGGTTCTTCAGCAGAAGTAATTGAGGTAACGACCTCTGGTTTAGATTCTGCGTAGATATTGGACGGTCTGGCCAGATAACCTCCCGATGCTGCAGACACCGGGGTTGTACTAGTACTAT
>CAZGGQ010000042.1:0-41732 GCA_964525285.1 uncultured Chitinophaga sp. | reverse complement strand
GAGAATTGCATGGAAGGCGAAAATAAATCTTCTGAACAAGAAAAAAGCGATGCTGATATTTCAACATCGCTTTTCCAAAGAATTTTTATTCTATCAGTTGAGATATTTCAATACCTCCTCACTCATCGGGCTTATTTTATGATGAAACACAGCAACGAGATTTCCTTTTTCATCCAGCAAAAATTTGGTGAAATTCCATATAACAGGATCCTGTAAAAACCGTTTCCATGCCATGTCCTTTGAGGTTGTCCCCGGTTCTTTCTTCGCCAGTTCTTTGGATTGATCAACCAGCCATTTGTACAACGGGTGAATGTCGTCTCCTTTTACGGAAATTTTTTCCGCCATCGGAAACGTTACGCTGTATTCTTTTGTGCAAAATTGTTTTATCTCTTCATTAGTGCCGGGTTCCTGTGCGCCAAAATTATTTGCCGGAAAACCCACAATCACCAGTTTATCTTTATATTTTTCATACAAAGCTTCGAGGTCTTTGTATTGCGGAGTGTTGCCACACATGGAAGCGGTATTAACGATCATGATCTTTTTCCCTTTGAATTGGGAAAAATCAATTTCGCCATCAAGGCCAGGCACTTTAAAATCATAAATAGAGCCACCGGTTAATGTAGTTGCCAATATCATAGCAAAGAATATTGTTTTCATGTCTGAATGTTTTTTTAAAGGAGGATAACAAAGTTAAGCTAACCCGATTGTCAAATCGGTCATAATTATTTCATAGTTGCTTTACTGCTTTTCAAAACATCCCAGATCAGGCAAGCCAACAGGTCTTGGTTTCCCGTCTAAGTCAATGATTACGCCTGCATTGATGCCTTTGTTTATAGCGGGTGATTGGGCTTTTAACCTGAAGTCGTAATAATTCTTATTGGTATTAATACTGTCAAACTGCGGCGCCTGGTTATTGATGATTTGATTGCTGGTAATATTCGCCGGTGTGCTTTGCACTTTCCAGAGATTATAATCAAAATTTACGTTAAAAGGGGTATTGCCGCTTTTCGAAACCACTACTTCATTATCAACGACCCCATTTTCTCCCCAGAAGATACAGTTACGGAATAAGGCGTTCAGGTTGGCTGTAACCGGGCTATTATTCACGGTTATATAATTACTGACAAACAATACCGGGTCACGGTGTTCAATGAAACTATTGGCATAGGTGACCACCGTGCAATGGATGAACTGGTAATCGCCCCCTTTTGCCAGCAGAATATTTTTACCGCAATTACTCACCAAACAATTTCTTGCCCATACACTGGAGTTGAGTGAAATGATACCTGCATCATAGGCATTATCGATCACACATTCGTTCAAAGTCAGTTTAGGGTTTGCGTTTGGTGATGGGTCCTGGATACCAATAGCCTGGTAAGCATTTTTGATAACTGCATAATTCAGCACATTGTCTTTTGAACCGGTTTGAAAAAATATACCCGGCCAGCTTGCGGGAAAATCCCTGTATGGATCATCCAGCCGGTCACCTCGGAAATAAACCCTGTCAATGGTATCTTTTAAACCATTTACCTGTAATGATCCATTCACAATTATCGGAGCATCGGCATGCACATAGACCCGGCAGCCTTTATTAATGGTCAGGGTTTGGTTTGCATTGATCAATAGTGAACCAAGAATAACATAAGGCAGATCATTATTCCATATTTCATTTGCCGCTACTATTTTATCCCTGAAAAAATGTGCATTCTGCCCCCACGCTTCCAGTTGCACCAGCTTGTTGTTACCATTATAACTCACCTGGATGCTGTCCCGGATTATAAAGGGAAGGTTATTGGCATTAGGGTTAACATTTACCTGGACAAACACATGAACACTATCATTGGCTTCAATTTCAATATTATTAAACAGGGTACCCGGAGTGCCATCTGCATTTATTTTATATGCCGAACTGCTACCCCCCATTAATTTCACCGAGCTAAGGCGCAGCTTTTGATTGTTCTCATTGATGATCCTGAATGATTGGTAAACAGAGCCGGCCGTTACAAAAACCGTATCATATTTCAAGGTATCAGCTGTTATCGTGACCCTTGCATCGGGTGAAGTGATAAAAGAATCTTTCCGGCAGGAAAACAGCATTAAGAATAAGGAGATGATAAGTAAACCGACGCTCTTCATTAATGTAAAAATAAAGCTAAGAGATTAAAGGAGAAAATGAGATTAAAAGCGACACTTCACATACTCCTCTTTTTCTCCTTTCCTCTTTTATTCTCTTAGTTAAACTCTTGAAGCCACACAAAGAGTCGCCACACTCAACCGAACACCCTCAGCTTTCAGCAATTCATTGCCACTGGCTTCCAGGGTGGCGCCGGTTGTTATCACATCGTCAACCAGCAATAAATGCTTATTGCGTATAGCCGCCTGGTCGGAAAGAAAAAATTTTCCTTCCATATTCTTCCATCGCTCTATTCTTCCTCTTTTCGTTTGTGTTTCAGTATGCTGAGGACGGGTGAGTACTTTGTCCAGAACGGGAATTTTCATAGTTTTTGCCATGCCTTCACAAAGAAGGGTAGCCTGGTTATAACCTCTCCTTTTTTCTTTGGCTGGAAAAAGGGGCAGCGGAACCAGGGTATCCGCTTCAAAACGACCCGATTTTTTTATCTGTTCTCCCATTATCCTGCCCAATTGCAGCCCCAGTTCTCTATTTCTTTTATATTTAAACTGGTGCATCAGGTGTTGCATCAGGGATTCTTTGGTGAAATAAAACTGGGCAGTGGCCCCAACCAGCGGCAGGCGCCCCCAAAAGGTTTTCTCGACCGGGTTGTTGGGGTGTATCTCAAAATTTGTTTCTGGCATTGAATTGATACAGCGCATACATAATACACTTTCTTCATTCAGTATATCAGTGCCGCACCCTGTACACAGATGCGGGAATAGCAGATGAAGAAAAGAATCTTTTATTTCTTTTAGTTGGATCATAAGTAATAAAATGAAAGATGACAGAGGATAGATGATAATGGTTTCGAATTTATAGAGTTTTTTGTTTTTCGCATGACTTTTTATTTCGGGTAATTATCAACTGTCATCTCTCCACTATCAACTAAAAAAGATACTTATACACTTCTTCCACTCGTCCCATCATAATTACTTCAATACTATATTTTTGTTTGCTTAGACCTTTCTGGTTGTACCTGGAAACAATGATTTTTTCAAAGCCCAGTTTCTCTGCTTCGGCGATTCGCTGATCAATCCGGTTAACAGCTCTTATCTCCCCGCTTAATCCAACTTCACCGGCAAAACAAATATGTTGCGGCAGCGGTACATCTTCATAGGAAGAAAGTAAAGCACATATTACCGCAAGATCGATGGAAGGGTCTTCAACTTTAATGCCACCGGCTATATTCAGGAATACGTCTTTCATCCCAAAATGAAAACCACCCCTTTTTTCCAGTACGGCTAATAATAATTGCAAACGACGTAAATCAAAACCACTGACTGTTCGTTGTGGCGTTCCATAAACCGATTGGGTAACCAATGCCTGTACTTCAATCAATAAAGGCCTCATGCCTTCAATTGTGGCAGCAATAGCAATTCCGCTTAAATGGTCTTCCTTTTGCGTAATTAAGATTTCACTGGGATTAAGTACGCCCCTCATGCCTTCATCTGTCATTTCATAGATACCCAGTTCGGAAGTGCTACCAAACCGGTTCTTTAGTGTTCGCAGTATCCGGTAAGCATAATGACGGTCGCCCTCGAACTGCAAAACCGTGTCCACCATGTGTTCCAGGATCTTTGGCCCGGCTATGCTTCCGTCTTTTGTGATATGGCCAATGAGGAAAACAGGAGTATTTGTTTCTTTGGCAAACCGCTGAAATTCTGCAGCACATTCCCTTATTTGTGACACGCTGCCGGGAGATGAATCAATAAATGAAGTGTGAAGTGTCTGTATCGAATCAACAATAACTAATTGCGGTTTCAGTTTTTTTATTTCCTGGAAAATAGTTTGCGTGGAAGTTTCTGTAAGCAGGTAAAAGCTATCATTCTTTAAATTCAACCGGTCGGCTCTCATCTTAATTTGTTGCTCGCTTTCCTCCCCGCTGATATAAAGAACAGAAACACCTTTAAGCCATAATCCGTTTTGTAAAAACAAAGTTGATTTGCCGATACCCGGTTCCCCGGCAACCAATACCAGGCTTCCGGGAACAATACCACCTCCCAGTACACGGTTAAGTTCTGCATCAGAGGTTGGCAACCTTTTTTCTTCACTGCTTTTTATTTCATGTAAAGCGATTGTCTTGCTGATCCTCTTTTCTTCATTGTAATCTTCCCAGCTATTGTTATTCTTTGAATTGTCTTTTTGGATTAATTCCTCAACGAAAGTATTCCATTGATTACATGAAGGACATTGACCCACCCATTTCACACTTTCATACCCGCAGTTTTGACAGAAAAAAGACTTTTTAACCTTACTCATGCAATAAAATTAAATGATTGCACCTGCATTCTTAAAATGTTTAAACAATGATTGATGATGCAGGGTAAGTTTCGGCTACAATTCCATGAAAATAGTTACATGGATAAGATAAGAAGCAATTGTTTTTTACCGGCGGTTTATAAAAAGTAAAAAGGGCCAATCTGACGATTGACCCCCTTACTTACTAACCCATTAAATTCTAAAGCTAAGTTACAATTATGCCCCACATTTCAAAATAAATTTTTGACGCTGTGCATAACTTCCGCTGATAGCCATTTGTTAAAGCTTCAAATCGGGGGTAACTCTTATTGTTATATAAAGTACTGAAAATCAATCAATTTATTTATAGTTTAAGGCTGTTTATGAAAACATTAGTTTAGGAGTATTGGTTAATGGCAAGCTTCGGGAATGACAAAAAGACCGGAAAAAAGCATTTAATCCAAACGGTTGCAAATTTGATACAATCATGAAATAACTATAAATTTTTTTAAAGAGATGACAACCGAAATCTGGCTTGTTTCAATGTTATTTTTGGGGATCAGTTTGCTGGTTTCAGCCATCCTGAAAAGCAAGTTTACAAGGTACATTAAAATACCCCTAGCCAATGGATTGTCCGGGAGGGAAATAGCTGAGAAAATGCTTCGGGAAAATGGTATTTATGATGTAAAAGTGACTTCCATAGAGGGATTTCTTTCCGACCATTATGACCCGGTAAAAAAAGCGGTAAACCTGAGCCCGGATGTATATAACGGAACCAATATTTCAGCTGCAGCTGTGGCTGCCCACGAATGTGGCCATGCCGTTCAGCATGCTGCTGCTTACGGGCCACTGATGTTCAGAAGTAAAATGGTACCGGCAGTGCAGGCCAGTTCCATGCTGGTCAACTGGGTCCTGCTGGCGGGTATTATTGTTCTGGCAACTACGAAAAGCCCGGTTGTACTCCTGGTCGGGATAATTGTGATGAGTATTACTGTATTATTTACCCTTATCACTCTCCCGGTTGAATTTGATGCCAGTAAAAGGGCACTGGCCTGGCTAAACAGAACTAATATAACTAACCAGGAGGAATATCCCAAGGCGAAGGATGCGCTCAAGTGGGCTGCTACAACTTATGTAGTTGCCGCATTGGCAGCTGTAGTCACTCTTGTGCAATATATTATGATTTATCTTGGAAGCAGGGATAGGAGCTAAGCGGGTGAATGGTCAATGGTCAATGGTGAATGAAAGCTCACAGTTATAGGAAAATTTCTTTTAACGGAGTCTTATTCATTATTGACCATTCACAACTTGATCTCTTCATCATGCCGGTCAAAAAATTTGTATTCCGTCAGATGATTGTTGCTGTCATGTTCCAGTCTTGTCTTTTGCCCGAACTTCTTTTTCCATTGAGCCATTTTTGTTTTCCAGGGCCAGCCCTTGGTCAGGTAAGCATATAAGATCGGATGTACAACTAATTTCAGATTACCGTTCTTATGAGTGATAAGGTAGCTTAAGTTCTTTTCAATTTCATCTTCCAGTAATAGAGTAGAAGTTATTTTCCCGGTACCGCTGCAGCTTGGACAAACTTCCAGGGTGTTGATATTCATCTCCGGCTTCATCCGCTGGCGGGTTATTTGCATGATGCCAAATTTGGAAATAGGCAGTACGGCATGTTTGGCCCTGTCCGGGGCCATGAATGTTTCCATCTTTTCCATCAGCTTCCGTTTGTTATCCGGAAGTTTCATATCAATAAAATCAACAACAATAATTCCTCCAAGGTCTCTCAGGCGAAGCTGGCGGGCAATTTCATCCGCCGCTTCCAGGTTTGTTTCCAGCGCATTTTGCTCCTGGTTATTACCTACACTTTTATATCCACTGTTTACATCAATGACATGAAGGGCTTCTGTATGTTCAATGATCAGGTAAGCGCCGCTGTCGAGGTTCACCGTTTTACCAAAGGACGATTTTACCTGTTTGGTTATGCCGAATGAATCAAAAATGGGGGAGCCATTCTGGTAAAATGAAACGATATCTGCTTTTTCGGGAGCAATACGCTGAATATAGGCCTTTGTATCGCTGAAAATATTACGGTCATTGACAACAATCTTATTGAAGTCTTCATTCAGCAGGTCACGGAGAATGCTGGTGGTTTTTGTTTGTTCGCTTAGTACACGGGTAGGGGCAACGCCTCCTTTCAGATTATTTTGAATGCTCTTCCACATTTCCACTAATTCAGAAAGGTCTTCATGCAGTTCAGCGGTATTTTTTCCTTCGGCAGCTGTGCGAACAATAACACCAAAGTTTTTTGACTTAATGGCTTCCACAATCTTCTGCAACCTTTTCCTCTCTTCAGAAGAATGGATTTTTCTTGATACCGCCACTATATCATTGAAAGGGGTCAATACCACAAAACGACCGGGTAATGAAATTTCGCAACTCAATCTGGGACCTTTGGCAGCAATAGGTTCTTTCAGAATTTGTACAAGAATATTTGGCTTACCGCCTAACACCTCATTGATCTTTCCGGTTTTGATAATTTCCGGTTCAATGGTGAATTTGGAAAAATCCAACCCTTGCTCACTCTTATCGTTCATGCACATATTGGTAAATTTCAGCAGGGATTTGGCATAAGGGCTCAGGTCGGTATAATGCAGAAAAGCATCTTTTTCAAACCCCACATCCACAAAAGCAGCATTGAGGCCGGGTATCAGCTTTTTCACTTTGCCCAGGTACAAGTCGCCTACGGCAAAACGGGCATCGCTTTTTTCGCTATGCAGTTCTACCAGCTTCTTGTCTTCCAGCAGGGCAATTTCTACACCCTGCGGAGCTGCGTTAATAATAAGTTCTTTGTTCATTACAGCTTAACATAAATGAAACACCTTGATGCTGTAAACACCAGTTGCAGGAAATCCGTAAGGAATGCTGGACTTTCGCCTGAAGAATATTTTGCTACTAAATTGGTAGGGGGCAAACTAATACGGCAAACAACCAGTGGACTGGAAAAGAGTTTGGAGTTCATAGTCGGGAGTTCGGAGTCAGAAATCAATACTAATGTAGCTACAGACTACAGACTCCAAACTCCCGACTCCAAACTATTTGTTTCTTTTCTTATGACGGTTCTTTCTCAGTCTTTTTTTACGTTTATGCGTCGCAATTTTATGACGCTTCCTTTTTTTACCACAAGGCATACTCAAATAATTTTTTAATTCTTGTTTATAATAAGTTTTTAATTCCTGATAGTGAGCCTGTCGAACTACCGAAGAGCTATTTCGACAGATCTTTAATTCGTTTCTCAATTTCTGTCCTTGCTTCCGGTTGTTTTACATATTGAAGACTTTTGCGGTACCATATTACTGCGTTGGTTTTATCACCTGTGCGATCATAAATATCAGCCAGTAATACAATAGCTTCCACATTTGCCGGTTCCAGGCGATTGACCATTTGTAAACGGTTAATCGCTTTATCGTATTGCCCGGATAACAACGATCCCTGGATAAGCATCATCTGGGCATACATATTTGTGCTGTCTTTTTCAACCACTTCCTTTATCTTCAATATCCCCTCCATAGGAGTGGCAGAAATATTTCCAAACAGGAAGCAGGCACCTAAACCTACTTTGGCTGAATCATTATCCGGGTTAATCCTCAAAGACCTTTCAAACAAATCTTTGGCTTGCAAAGCCTTCCATTGTCTTCGTTGGGCAACTTCGTCAATTTGAAGATTGTCCAAAAACAAACGGGCTGCAAAGGTGAGGCTTTTTTCCGAGTTTTCCAATCTGGCCGCTTCGGCTTCATACCAGGCGAAAGGCTCAAAAACATGGGCAGAATCTGACCAAAAACGGGCTAATTGATGGTAAACATGGAGCTGTTGGTCTTTTACAACTTGTCCCGCTGTTTCAGTATTTCCTCTTGAAATTGAGTTTTCAAGTGTATTCAACCTCAAAACCTGTTCCGGGCTTAGCTGCATTTTTGCCATAGCCAAAATGGTATCTGTTGAAATACCAGCCAGGGCTTCAGGTCTGGCATTAGCATTCTGCTGAGAGTTAACTGAGACAGCAGTCTTTTTTGGAGGAACAGTTCTGCCAAAAATAAAAATAACTGTAACAAGCAGTGCTGCAGAACCAATAGTAATCCATTGTGGTTTCTTCACAATACAAAAATTAAGGAGGCAAAGTTACCTGAAAGCAACCGACCGGGGCGATAATTAAGGAGATCTTTTACCAGGTAAACAGGTTCATGCTTCATCTCCGGGTCCGGGATCAGCCTTTACTTCTTTTAGCTTTTTCACTTCTGCCACAAATTCTTTGGCAGGCTTGAAAGCAGGGATATAATGCTCGGGGATATGAACGGCAATATTTTTTTTGATATTGCGCCCAATTTTAGCTGCTCTTTTCTTAGTGATGAAACTGCCAAAGCCACGGATATAGATATTTTCGCCAGCGGCAAGGGTGTCTTTTACTTCCTTGAACATGGTTTCAAGTGTAACAAGGACATCAACCTTGGGTATCCCTGTTTTTTCAGAAATCTGATTTACCAGGTCGGCTTTTCTCATTGTTGCAGGTTTTAGTAGGTGTATTTCAACGAAATACAAAGCCAATTTATGACAAAATAATATGATAGTCAACTAAATAGGCATAATTTTTTTCAACGGGATATGCACCTGTAAGCCGGAAATCTCGGATATTTAGCGATACTAATCAACCCTGCAAGCGTATTTTTTTCATGAAAAAAAATAAAAAGGAGAAACTCAAAAAGAAATTTGCCGCCCTTTTATTAAAGTGGAACAGGGAAAAGAATAACCGGCAAATGCCCTGGAAGGGGGAGAATAATCCATACAAAATCTGGCTGAGTGAGATCATCCTTCAGCAAACAAGAGTGGAACAGGGGCTGAGTTATTATGACAACTTCATCAAAACTTTTCCTGATATAGATAAACTGGCAAAGGCAGCTGATAAAAAGATCTTCAAATTATGGGAGGGGCTGGGCTATTATACAAGATGCAGGAACCTGATTGCCACGGCCCGGTATATTTCAAAGAAACGTAAAGGAAAATTTCCTGTTGCATATGAAGAGATAAAAGCATTGAAGGGAGTGGGCCCTTACACAGCCGCCGCCATTTCATCGTTTGCCTTCAACCTGCCCTATGCGGTGCTGGATGGAAATGTGTACCGGGTGCTGGCAAGGCTCTTTGGCATTAATAAACCTGTTGATGCAACGGAAGGGAAAAAATATTTTGCATCCCTGGCTGAAGAGCTGCTTGATAAAAAACAACCCGGGTTATACAACCAGGCCATTATGGATTTTGGGGCCGTGGTTTGCAAGCCGGTATCACCGGTTTGTTCTGATTGTATTTTCAGAAAAAGCTGTTACGCTTTTTTAAACAACAAGCTGCATGAACTGCCGGTAAAGAAAAAGAAGATCAACATCAGGAAACGATGGTTTTATTATTTGGTTTTAGAATATAAAAATGAAATAGTTATTCATCAAAGGACCGGGAATGATATCTGGCAGCAACTGTATGAGTTTCCTTTGATTGAAACAGCCAAAGAAGTTGATGTTAAAAATATTCTGCAGGAGGCGGAAAAGAAAAAATGGATATTGAAAAAAGGATATGAAGCGCCTTCTTTTTCTCCGGCATACAAGCAACAACTTTCCCATCAGTTAATAGCCGGTCAATTTATTAAGCTCAGGGTGAAAAAGAAACTCCCACTGAGTAATGACTGGTTTTGGGTGACGAAAAGCAAGATGCTGAAATATGCTTTCCCGCAGTTCATCAATCAATACCTGCGGGAAAAGACGGGACTGCAGAGTTTATTCTGAGTTAAACATTGTGACGGCATAGTTTTTTGGTTATTTACACTCAAAAAATTCTAACTTTAAAGAGCATTAAAAGCCCTTAGACGATTTCTTAACCTAAAGAATAAATGTATGAGAGGCGTAAACCGAGTAATGCTGATCGGCAACCTGGGCAAAGACCCGGATGTGCAACACCTGGAAGGAAATATTGCCGTAGCCAAATTTCCATTAGCAACCACTGAAACTTTTAAGGACCGTTCCGGCAAATTAGTATCGCAAACAGAATGGCATACCGTAGTGCTTTGGCGGGGTCTTGCCGAACTGGCGCAGAAGTACCTGCATAAAAGCAGCCTTGTATATATTGAGGGCCGGCTAAGAACCCGAAGCTGGGATGATAAAGACGGGAACAGAAAATTTGCTACTGAAATAGTGGGAGATAACCTGATTATGCTGGATAAAAGAGCGGACAACACAGCTCCACATAATGATGACGGCGGCAGTACAGAAAGAACTGGCGGATCAGATTTACCGGCAGGTGATCCTTCGGAAAGCCTGCCTTTCTAACTGTAAATTTTTAAAACAATAACTTTGTTCTGTTTACAGGGCAGGCCATATGACCTGCCTTTTTTGATAAACAAAAACCCTAGCTTTGGATAGTCAACCGGTATTTGATTTCATAACTGAACAGCTTTCTTTTATTCTCCTTGCTGCCAACCTGCAGGGCACCAGCTTTCTGGCCATTGCGCTGATTGTGTTGTTACTGCTCAGCTTTATAATTTCCGGAGCAGAAGTGGCCTTATTTTCATTAAATAACAAAGATGTGAATATGCTGAAAACCAAGCAGCATGTATCGGCAAAACGCATCATCAGCCTGCTGGAAGAACCCAAAGAAGTATATGCATCTTTATTAATTGCCGGAACATTTGTCAATATCAGCATCATTGTGTTGTCTAATTTCCTGATCAACCGCTTTATTTCGTTTGATAAAATGGGTGGGTTGGTGGAAATACTTTCAAAAGTTATTGTAATAACATTTATGCTGGTGTTTTTTGGAAAGATATTACCCAAGGTTTGGGCCACACAAAATAACCTCCGGTTTGCCTATGGTTGCTCTTTTGTGATAGAATCATTACACTTGCTACTGCGCCGCATCAGCAAATGGATAGTCTCCCTGGCGGATGGCATTGGCAAAAGAGCAGGGGCCGGCAAAACAGAAGCCATGAGCATGCAGGAACTGGATGAGGCCATTGATATAAAAACGGACGAAGAAGCATCGCAGGAAGAAAAGAACATTATGAAGGGTATTGTGAAGTTTCGCAACATATCAGTCAAACAGATCATGCGGAGCCGGTTGGAAGTAAGCGGTATTGATTACAAAATTTCTTTTGGGGAATTGATAAAAAGAGTAGAAGAGTTGCATTACTCAAGATTGCCGGTGTATAAAGAAAGCCTTGATGAAGTAGTGGGGATTATCAATACGAAAGATATTATTCCCCATTTGAGCGAAACAGAAAACCTGCCTGCCGGACAGGCAGGTTATGACTGGCATCACCTGATGCGGCAACCTTATTTTGTACCTGAGTTAAAACTGATTGAAGACCTGCTGAGAGATTTCCAGCAAAAAAGAATTCACTTTGCTGTAGTTGTAGATGAATTTGGCGGCACCAGTGGAATCGTGACGATGGAAGATGTGCTGGAAGAAATAATAGGGGATATTAAAGATGAATTTGATGAAGAAGAAAGCGGCAACCGGAAATTAGATGACAACAATTATATTTTCGAAGGCAAAACGATGATACATGATATGTGTAAGGCCATGCGGTTGCCTATGGATACTTTTGGCCAGGTAAAAGGAGAAAGTGAATCGCTTGGCGGATTGGTACTGGAGGTGGCGGGAGAATTTCCTAATGTGAATACAATTGTTTCCTGCGGCGATTTTGATTTTGCCATTTTACAGGCAGATAATAACCGAATACAGTTGGTGAAAGTGACAATAAAACCTCAACTTAATTAATCAACCCTGTTCATGATGATCAAATGGATTCAATATGCATCGTTGCTGGTTACTGGGTGCTGGTTACTTCTGGCCTGTAACAGTACATACACAGCGGGCAAGAAAAAGGGCTTTTTTAAAATTGAATTTCCGGAAAAAAAATACCAGGCATTTGAACAGCCGGGTTATCCATACAGTTTTGAATACCCTGTTTATGCCCGTGTAAGTAAGGACAGTACTTTTTTTGATGATAAAGCAGGGGACTGGTGGATCAATATTGATGTACCGCAGTTTGCCGGGCGGATCTATATCAGCTATAAAGAGATCGGGAGTCAAAATAATTTCGATTCCCTGAGAAATGATGCCTATAAAATGGCTACCCAGCAGCATATTAATATCTCAACGGGGATCACTGACAGCCTGATGAATACCCCCAACGGGGCAGGGGGACTTTATTATTCGCTGGAGGGAAATACCGCCACTGCCAACCAGTTTTTCCTGACAGACTCTACCAAACATTTTTTAAGAGGCGCTTTGTATTTTGATGCAACGCCTAATTCAGATTCGCTGAGTATTGTTAATGATTTTCTGAAAAAAGATCTGCTGCATCTGATCAATACACTAAAGTGGAAACCTGCCTACCGGACAGGCAGGTAAAAAATCCCGCCCCGGTTTATCGGGACGGGAGGGAGCAGGTAACTGTATGCTTTTTTACTGCTCTTTATTTTCAATTTTAACGGGTTCGGTTTTTGTTTTCGGTTCTTCCAGTTTTATTTTTTCTTCTTTGATATATTTTTCATCCAGTGCACCACGGCTGAAGAGGCGGGTATTGAATTTCCTCTTCTTTTGCTTCTTAACTTTTGCAACGGTTTTTTTGACTACGGTAGTATTGCTGACAGTTGCATTATCGGCGGCGGCTTTTTTATCTTCAACCGGAGTTTCAATCTTCCCGGTATTGACAGGGGACAGCTTTTTTTCAACAACAGGTTGTGTTAGCTCCTTTTCAGCATACATATCTTTAAATTCTTTTTTGTCCCTGGTTTTGTTATAATCAACAAAACCGTAAATGCTTGCGCCGATCATTAACGTGGCGCCGACGTACAAAATTGATTTCATGTTTTTTAAGTTTAAGGGGTTTAAAAAGTTCCAGAAGTTTAAGTAGTTCCAGAGGTTTCAGAGAGTGGGTTAACTTTTAAAACTTATTGAACTCCTGGAACCTCTGGAACTTATATTGCGAATGATTTTAAATAATTTTTACCCTGCCGGTATATTATCCATTCTGCAAAAAGCATATTGCCGATCACGCTGATCCAGAGAGACAGTTCATAGTTTTCCAGGTGTCCCCAATCCATCAGGTAAAAAACGATATGATAAACCCGGAATGTAACGGCTGTCATCGCCATGGAGTAGCTGCGCATCATCCATACTTTATGTGCAATTATATTTCTTTTGTGGATCGTGGTTAACCCATACAGGGTTGTTATAAACCACCAGCCTGCCATGAACATGAACAAGGCTCTTTCCCAAAAACTTCCTTTGGCAAAAAAAGACATGAACAGGCCGGTGGGTGCTCCGAGGAACAGGACAACGACAACATAAATCTTTCCTGAAAAACGATGAATGGCTTTTGACTTTTTCAGGATATATCTGGAAAACTGGATAAGGGCTGCGCCGATACATAGCGACCCGGCAGCAATATGAATATAAAAGCAGGTATTGTAAAAACTACTTTTGAAAAGAAAATTTCTTTCTTCAATAAAACTGAAATCCCTGCTGAAAGAGAAGTAAGGAAGGGTATTATATATAAGAAGCAGGCTGAAACCGGCTACCGGCACCCAGAACAGCATCCGGGAAAGGATTTTCACTGATTTTTGAAGGGTGAGTATTCTTGAGTTTTGCATACAGTGGTTTGTGATGAGGGAGAGATGCCGGGGTCAAAAACTCTTCATAAGGAAAGGCTGTTACATGTTTGTTAAAGGAAAAAAGAGCCGATCCTGTGCAGAAGCGGGCATGGCAGGGCAAAAAGATTATTTTTGTTGCAAACCCTTTATTTGATAGTTATTGATAACATACTGGTAAGCGATGATGTGGTGGAGAAACAATTCGTTTGCGATCTGGCCAAATGCAAAGGAGGCTGTTGCGAAGAAGGAGATGCAGGCGCCCCGTTAGATGATGATGAACTGGACATTATCCTGCAACAGTATGAAAAGATAAAACCCTATCTTACTGAAGCCGCTATTGCTGAAATTGAAAAGAAAGGGAAATATGTTTATAGCCGGGAATTTGGCTGGGTTACCCCAACACTTGGCAATGACCGGGAAATTTGCGTTTATGGAGTAAGAGATGAGCAGGGAATTATCAAATGTGCTTTTGAACAGGCATATTATCACGGGGTGATTCAATGGAAAAAACCCATCAGTTGCCATTTGTTCCCCGTTATTGTACATAAGGGTAAGAAAGGTGATCATGACAGGGTTAATTATGAACCGAGAGAAAAACTATGTAACCCGGCCTGTGGGCTGGGGAAAAAATTACAGGTGTTAACCTATGAATTTTTGAAAGAACCATTAATAAGAAAATTTGGAGAGGAATTTTATTATGCCATGGATAAAGTGGCTAAACTCCAGGCCAATAAAAAAGATAAAAATAAAATCGCTTTGTGAAAGAAATCGCTTCCCGTTTTATTGCCAAAAGTACCGTTAAGGCTGCCGACAAAGAACACCGCCGGAAGATCAATTTTAATATTGGTAAGTATAACGCTGTAGTGCCAAAGGGAAAAGAACAATTTAGTGATGTTGGTCTTGCAAGAGAAAAAGCAAAAAACATTAAATGGAAGGCCATTGAATCCTTGGATAAACAATTACAAAATTTTGAAGCTGCTATTCTCAAACGTGGCGCCAAAGTGATCTGGGCCGAAGATGCCCAGCAGGCTCTTGATGCAATTCAAAAGATCTGCGAAGCAAAAAATTGTAAAACTCTTGTGAAGAGTAAGAGCATGGTGACGGAAGAAATTCATCTGAATGCTTTTTTAGAAAAACACGGAATTGAAAGTGTGGAGACTGATCTGGGAGAATATATTCAGCAATTGGATGGCGAACCGCCTTATCATATCGTAACTCCCGCCATGCACAAAAGCAAAGAAGATGTAGCCAGACTTTTTGCGGATAAATTAGGTACGGATCCCAAAGCCACACCCCAGCAATTAACATTGATTGCCAGAAAAATACTGAGAGAAAAATATGTACAGGCAGAAGTGGGAGTAACCGGCGCCAATTTTATTATTGCCGACATAGGCGGCATCGCCATTACAGAAAATGAGGGCAACGCAAGGCTAAGCTGTGCTTTTCCAAAAACTCATATCGTAATTGCCGGCATAGAAAAAGTGATTCCTTCTATTACTGATCTTGGTTTATTCTGGCCGTTGCTGGCAACTTATGGAACCGGACAGAAAGTGACTGTTTACAATACGATAATAAGTGGACCCAAAAAATCGAATGAATCAGATGGCCCGGAAGATATGTATGTGATCCTGCTGGATAATGGCAGGACAAACATCCTTGCCAATGATAAGCAACGGGAAAGCCTCTACTGTATTCGCTGCGGCGCCTGTTTAAATGCCTGCCCTGTGTATAAAAATATTGGTGGTCATACATATGCTGCTACTTACAGTGGCCCGATTGGGTCAGTCATTACTCCCCATTTAAAAAATATGGGAGAATGGAAACACCTTAGTTATGCTTCTTCTCTCTGCGGCAACTGCACGGAAGTATGTGCCGTGAAAATTAATTTGCATGAACTGTTATTAGAGAACCGGCACGAAGCTGTTGAAGAAGGCCATAGTGGTTTTGCAGAAAGAATGGCCTGGAAGATGTGGAAGCAGGGAATGCTCCGCCGCAAATGGATGAACATGGCGGGTGGCGGCACCAAGAAGTGGATAGTAAATACATTGGTAAAAGGCTGGGCAGCTCATAGGGGTAAGATGGAATTTCCAAAGAAGTCGTTTAACCAGCTATGGAGGGAGAAATACGGGAATAAATAATTTTATCTATTTCTAAATGGGCAAAAGCATTATCTAGTATTCAGGGGCAGGAATATTTATTATTCTTGGATTGGTTTGTTTGCTGTATGCTTTTGGCAAAAGAAAAGATCAGGTAAAGGAATATAAAGATTTTATAAACCCTCCAATAAAAAGCTATGGCGCGGTTTTTTCATTTTATTAGGTTGTGTTTGTATGGTTGTGGGAATTTTACTTTTGTTTTTGAGTAGAAAATAATTCAATGATAATTACTTTCATTTTGTGATCATCTTCAGTATAACAATAACTCCAAGATTACAATACATTGCCGATTTCATCAGGAGAGAAATTGGTGTTACTGAATTAAGACTGGCCGCCAATATTGATGAGTATAAAAATTCCGGCAGTCAAAAAATCAATTACAGTAACGAAAAAATAATTTCGGATGAATTCTGGATTTGCCCGCACACATTATTATTTGAAAAAGAAATCAGGCAGCAAAATACGGAGTGCTTTGAAATTAATAATAACAAGGCCTTCTTTAAAACCGAAGGAGATTTTCCATTTGACATCTTCGCCGCTTCTTTTTATTTGTTGAGCAGATACGAAGAATACCTGCTGCATCAAAAAGATATGTACGGAAGATATGCCCATGAGAATTCGATGGCATTCAAAGAACATTTTCTGCATCTCCCATTAATTAATATCTGGCTCCGGGAATTCAGAAAAGCATTGCAAGTAAAGTTCACCAACTGCCAACTGCCAACTGCCAACTTTTCTTATCTTCCTACCTACGACATTGACGAAGCTTATTCTTACAAGCACAAGGAATGGTGGAGAAGTACGGGAGCCGCCATAAAGGATTTATTAAAAGGGAAGCTGAACAAATTCAGGTTAAGAAGAAAAGTCTTGAATTATAAAGCTGACGACCCCTTTGATTCTTTCGATTGGATAGACAACCTTCACAGGCCATATAAACTGAAACCAAGATATTTTTTTCTGGTGCCTGAAAAAACGGCGAGATACGATAGAAATATTTTGCCTAAGGAAACGGCATTACAAGCATTGATGAAACATCATGCCGGTAAGTATGATATTGGTATTCACCCATCGTGGCAGAGTGGCGATGACCCATCGCTGATTAAAAAAGAAATACGAACTATTGAAAACATAACGAAGTTAAAAGTGACTGCATCCCGTCAGCACTTTATCCGGTTTAGGTTGCCGGAAACATTTCGTCAATTGATAGATGCCGGTATCAAAGATGATTTTTCAATGGGCTATGGCAGCATTAATGGTTTCAGGGCATCAGTGGCTTCACCATTTTATTGGTATGACCTGCAGAATGAGCAAACCACTTATTTGTTGCTTCATCCATTCTGTTATATGGAGGCGAATTCTTTTTTTGAACAAAAATTTACACCTCAACAGGCTTTGGAAGAAATGAGACATTATTATAAAGTGGTAGATGAAGTAAATGGCACTCTTATTACAATCTGGCATAACACATTTTTAGGAACGGAAGAGGGATTTAAAGGATGGAGGGAATGTTATAAAAAATTCTTTGACCAGGTTGCAGGTCAGACGGAGATCGCCAGACCGGGTTAAATACCTTCCGTTTCCGGTTGCTCCGGTGTTGGAACCGAAGACTTGAATGCTCTATTGACAAGATAAACGCCGACCAGGGTTACCAACCCGCCGATAGTGATATAGATCGTGACTTCTTCTCCAAAGACCATCCATCCACAAAGTACCGCAACGATAGGATTAATATAGGCATATATTGATGCTTGTTCGGTGGGAAGATTTTGTAATGCATACAAGTAACAAATGAATGCAATCAAGGAACCAAAGATCACCAGGTAAGATATGGAAGCCCATGATTGCCACGGAATTGAAGTCATTGAAATGGCAGAACCATTTGCATGGGTAAAAGAAAACAAACAAACACCTGATATCAGCATTTGCAAACCAAGGCTGAAGTAAGGATTAAAATTCACCGCTTGTTTTTTTGTGTACAGGGTGGCAAAGGCCCATGTCCAGGTGGCGATGATTGAAAATATTATACCCATCTGAAACTCCTTATTTAAAAAATCGTGCAGGTGGTCATAGAAAATAATACAAACACCGCCAAATCCGAGTATCATACCGGTAATAGCTTTCAGGGGCATTTTATTTTCTTTATTAAATAAACCGATCACTACTATCCACAAAGGAAATATGGCCCCGATAATGGCACCCAGCCCGGCGGTTATGTTGTATTGCAGGGCCAGTGTGCTTAAGCCATTACTTACAATAAAATTCAGGAAGCTCAGCACCAGGACGGGAATCCATTCTTTGCCTTTTGGCAAAGAAACTTTTTTATACAGGAAGAAGCCCACATATAATAACCCGGCAATGATCTGCCGGATGCTGGCCATTTGCAAAGCCGGCATCCGCTTCACTCCTTCTTTGGATGCGATCCAGGTGGTGCCCCAGAGAATACAAACCAATGCGAGGCAAAAAATAGCTTTGGCTCTTGTTCCTTTCTTGTGAATGGTCAGCGGGTTGAATACCGATAATTTTTTTAAGGAATCAGAGGAAGATTGCAAAATAGTTTTATGAAAATCAAAGATGTTCATTAATGCTTAAAATGTCTCATACCTGATATCACCATGGCCAGGTTATATGTTTTGCAATATTCTATTGAGTCATTGTCCCGGATGGAACCTCCTGGCTGAATAAATGCCGTGATGCCCGCCTCATGCCCCAGCTTTACGCAATCATTAAAAGGGAAGAACGCATCGCTGGCCATGACTGCGCCCTGCAGATCAAAATTGAATTGCTTTGCTTTTTCAATAGCCTGCCGCAAGGAATCAATACGGCTGGTTTGCCCGCAACCCTTGCCGATGAGTTGCTTATTCTTTACCAGGGCAATGGCATTTGATTTTAAATGTTTGCAGACGAGGTTGGCAAAAGCCAGATCTTCTTTTTCAGCAGCAGTACTTTCTCTTCCACCAGTTTCTTTCCAGTCTGTATAATTACCTTCATCTATATTTTGGATCAATACTCCATTTAATAACGATCGTTGCATTTCAATCTTGTACCTTGAGCCTTGTACTTTGTGCCTTAGCAGTATCCTGTTCTTCTTTGATTTTAAAACTGCTAATGCATCTTCAGTAAAAGCCGGAGCTATTAATACTTCAAAGAAAATTTCACTGATAGCATCAGCGGTTGTTTTATCAATCGTTCTGTTACAAACCAAGACACCGCCAAAGGCCGATTCCGGATCAGCAGCCAGGGCGGAATCCCAGCTTTCTTTTACGGAAGTCCGTTGGGCTATGCCGCAAACATTGGTATGTTTGATGATGGCAAAGACGGCCTCCCTAAATCCCCCCGAAGGGGGGACTTTGGATTCCGAAAATTCGAAAATGTCTTTATTGTCAATATCTGCGTTAAGCAAGGGCTGTGTTTGGGAAGCCCCTCCTTGTGAGGGGTTGGGGGAGGCCTCTCTTATCAGTTGCATCGCAGCATCTACATCTACCAGGTTATTATACGAAAGTTCTTTTCCGTTCAACTGTTCAAACAACTCATCAAGGTTCCCAAAGAAGGCGGCTTTTTGATGGGGGTTCTCACCATATCGTAAAATTTTTTCTTCTTTGTTGTATGGAGTGACAACAGATAGCTGATGAAAATAATTTGATATGGCTGTATCGTAAGCCGTACAAACATCAAAAGCTTTAACAGCAAATGATCTTCTTTGCTCTAAAGTAGTTTCTCCATTTTGTTCTTTCAGCAGGTGCTCCAGTGTTGGATAATCTTTTTTAGCAGCAATCACCACAAGGTCTTTAAAATTCTTAGCGGCCCCACGGATCATGGATGGTCCCCCAATATCAATTTTTTCAATGATCATTTTTTCTTCTGTAGTGGAAGCCACGGTTTCTTCAAAAGGGTAGAGGTCAACGATCACCAAATCTATTTCGGGAATATTGTACTGCTTCATCTCCTGCACATGGGTTGCATCATCTCTCTTTCCCAGTATACCTCCGAATACAGAAGGATGCAATGTTTTGACCCTGCCACCCAAAATTGAAGGATAGGATGTGAGATTTTCAACGGGGATCACTTTTATACCGAGAGATTCAATAAAAGCCTGCGTGCCCCCGGTGGAATAAATGGTAACAGCAAGTTCTGACAGCAGCTTTACAATATTCTCCAGCCCATCTTTATAAAAAACAGAAATAAGAGCAGATTGAATTTTTTTGTTCATAAAATGGTTGGTTGAAAGGCAGAGAAATCGTCAGAGAAGCCGTGCCATCGCTAAAGTTTCGGCAGGCAAGGCGCAAAGGTAAGTTACCGCAGGTTCATCACAAAAGCACCTTTTGCAGTTACTTCGTGATAAGGGATATGCAATGAATCACAGTCTTTTTTCCAGATTTTTGTTTTCCAGGGCGGCACAGAGCCATCAAAGACAACCTGTCTTATATTCAGTGCAGCAACCAGTTTCGTCATATTGAGCCTGGGATTTTTTGAGATCAGCAGCAGATCGATCACCGGCTTATTATTGGTTGGCTGAAAACTGATGGATGAATCAAACAACAGGATATTTTTATTGTTGTACCGGATATAATTTTCATTGCGCCAGAAATTATCTAATGAATTGGACGGGGTAATGCGGAAGTATATTCTCGCAGGCTTCAGGTGGAAGTTTCTTAAAAAATCATGAGCCTCCAAACCCGGATCACCAACAAATAAATAATTTCTGCCATCAATAAAATCAACAGCACTTCGTTGTGGCATATTGTAAACAATTATTTTCTGTTGACGGGTAGCGTTGATAAAGGAAAAGGAACGTAGAACAATGAACCCAAGCAAGGCTACCAGGCCGATCGTCAAACCCCGCATCATTTTTTCCATCAACCAATAACTGATGCCTGTTGCAAAAACAATGAGTAATATAGCCTGGATAATACTGATCTGCAGCTTATCCCATATTGAAAATCGCATCGATTCAATTTTTTCAATCCAGGTGTTCATCAGCCATATCATCGAGCTGAGTAATTTTCCCGCCAGTAATGCGATGGCCGGTATCCATGCTATAGCGCATAAAAATATTTCTCCCAGTAAGATCAGGCTCGACAAAGGCACGGCTACAAAATTGGTCAGCAAAAAATAATTGGGAAACTGGTGAAAATGGTAAATGCTTAACGGAACTGTAAGTACCTGGGCCGCTAAGGTTACAGCATTCAGCTTCCAGATAAGATCAAGTGTCCTGTTTTTTATATAAAACCAGTTATAGATGGGCCGCATGAAAATTATGATACTGAGTACAGCAGCATAAGACAACTGGAACCCCACATCCCATAACCAGTAAGGATTAATACATAAAAGAATGAAAGCAGAAAACGCAAGTGTATTATAGATGGATGTTTTCTTTGAGAGGGAATCTCCCAAAACAATGCAGGTAAACATCAGTGCAGAACGAAGTAGGGAAGGCTGTGCCCCGGCCAACAGGCTGAATAACCAAAGTCCCGTAATGATAAGAACCGGCCGCAACCATTTTATTTTCTTTTGGTTTTTTAATGGTTTTAGCAGCAAGGCAAGTAACCAGTAGATCAACCCCAGGTGCAATCCGGATATGGCAATGATATGTACCACCCCGGTATTGGTGTAAGACTGAACAAGCGACTGGTCAAGATCATCTTTGTATCCAATTAATAATGCTTCAGCCAGCCCCAGTTCTTTATCAGCAGGAATATTTTTTCGCAGGATATTCAGCAGTCTTTCCCGGGAACGGTAAATGAATCTTTTAAACCAGCTTTCTTCCTTTCCATCAAGCACCTCAAATTCATCCTGTTTCAAAAATACCTGGTGGGTGATGCCCTGGAACAATGCGTATCGTTTATAATCAAATCCTCCCGGGTTTCCGGAGTTCTTTATTTCCTGTAATTGTTTTTTAAAAATAATTTTTGAGCCATAATCCATCTTTGGTATAGAAGAGCCTGCCTGTCCGGCAGGCAGGTCTTTTTTAAAGTAAAGAATTACTTTTCCATGTACAGGAATTGAATTATCTGATTGCAGCAAATAATTCACTGATGCATTGGCTTTAAAAGATTTTGTTTTTTCTGTCAGCGGTTCATCCAGTGTTACAGCGATCGCATTTTTTTCTTTATATGAATTTCCCAACCAGCCGGGATTGTTCCGGATATCTTTATGCCAGGCCAGCAGGGCGCCGATGGAAAGAAAAAGAGAAGTGGCAGCTACACCTGAAACAAAAAAGAATTTGAAGCGATTGAAAAAAGGAATAAAAAAGAAACCTGTTATAGCCACTAAGCTTCCTGTCATGACAATACAGCAGACTTTTACAGCTACCTGTAAATGCCATTGCAACATGATTCCGGCAATCAGGCCTGATAAAATTTTAATGAAAGGAGCTTTCTTCCAGAAATATGGACCATGAAGAGCCATGGAGAAAAGATATACTGCGCCCTAAATATGCGCAAGGTTATTTTATCCGTTTTATTGGTTTTTTTCTGACGGTTTGCAAAGGCCATCAGGGTTATTTGACTTTGCAAAATAAAACGCCATCCCGGATATGAAATTCAAAATTGTGTTAAGGCATGGCCTGAAAGGAGACCGTATTCCGGTGCCTGCACCGGGAAGAGCAGCATTTTTAAAAACGAAAGATGAAAAAGAAAAGGATAATGATTAATTAAGCAATTTTTTTAAATAAGCTACCTGGCCAAGGTGATAAATATTATGCTGGATGAGGCCGTTTAACATAAAGCGGTAATTGAACGATCTTCCCTCTACCTTTCCGGCAAGAAAGGCATCTTCTTTGGTTTCAAGAACTGAAATAATTTTTTCATGAATTTTCCTGAATTTTTCCAGGCCAGCAGTCCATAAATGCATACTTGGGTTTATTTCACGCCAGTCCAGGTCTTCAGATTGGATAAAAGTAGCATCTGCATTATTATCAAGTTTTCCCAATGTAAAACCGGCCCAGGTGATCATGTGATATAACAATTCTATTAATGAATGACCTGAGTTACCGGGATTGATATAAACTTTAGATTCATCCACTTCTTCCAGAATCGGATAGACGCCCCTGCCAAACCACGGATCGCCGCTTAATGTATTTTGCAGGTTACGGATGATGGAATGTACTTCTTTATTCATAACGTAAATTTAAATGAAACCCTCAAACCAGGTAATGGATGATATTTCTATGAACAGCAGCCATTTTTTTACGGTACCCGGGGGCATTATTTTTCCCGTTTTTTCTTAATATTCTTACGGTATTTTACCGGGAATTCTCCCATTTTTTACTGATAATCTTCCTTTTATAAATAAGTTTAATTTGTAATTACTTGAACTTCATTTCTTTAGCCCGGCTATTGCGAAACTATGATTATAGCTTTATCGGGAACGTTTATTATTTACAATTTTAAAATCTACAGCTATGCTAACAATTCAAAAAAAATCGGTAAAAGCAGGAAAATTTGTCAATACAGAACACGTGAATTCTGTAATTAAAAATTACAAGCAGGAAAGATGGGTGCACAATTCCAAACGACTGGGTAAGGAGGATTCGCTCAGTGTCTGGTACAGTGTGGAAGAACTGGAAGAGTTTATTGCCAAAGCCAAAGATCATAATGCTGATGGCATCCGCATGTATTTTGGCGCCTATGGCCAGGATCATGCACCACAGCCCTTATATGCAGGCAGGCAGACCATTGTAATGGTAGCCACCAGGCAAAAGGAAACTGAAAATGGCGCGGCATCCAAAGACATTTACATAAATACAGAAAAAGGTGCCAGCATCCTGGCTTATAATGTTGGCGGTCTTTGCCCTCCTTTTTGTCAGAGTGATGATTTTGGGGGCATTGGAATTACAATTGTTGACAAAGGGGAAGATGGAATTGTAATTGTTTAAATTAATATTTTTTCTTTTTCGGTAAGAAACCTCTCTTTTCAGGGAGGTTTTTTTGTTACTTTTAAGAATAATAACCCATAAGATGTCCTTTTTACCGGTATATTCCTATTTTATTGTCCTGAGCTTTATTGTAAGCCTGATTGTTTATACATCTCCCCGTCATCCTTTTTTAAAAATTTTTCCACCTTTTTTATTTGCCACACTGGCAGCAGAGTTTGCAGGAAATTACCTTACGAGTATTCACGAACCCAATACTGTCATTTATAATTTCTTTTCTGTGATCGAGTTTGTTTTTTATATGCTATTGATCAGCCTGATCATTAAAAACAGGAAAGCAAAAAAAATAATACGCTGGTGCAGCCTTTTATATGCAATAATTTCAATTGGAAATATCCTTTTTTTTCAGGGCTTTGAACAATTTCATACTGTTACCTATTCCCTGGGGTGCCTGGTAATTGTTATAATTTGTATTTATTATTTTTTGGAATTATTCCGTTCACCCCGTTTGGTGAAATTATCAGCAGACCCCGCCTTCTGGATTTGTTCGGGCCTCTTATTCTTTTATTGTTGCGGCTTTCCTTTATATGCATTTATCAATTACTGGAAAGGGTTCAAGTGGATGATAAAAAGCTTTACGGAAATAGTTGGCATATTGAACATATTTTTGTATTCATTGTTTGTTATTTCATTCTTATGCAGCAGAAACCGGAAATATATTTCCTCATCATCATAGGCATTATATTGGGATTATTGCTGGTAAGCTTTATTGTTGCAATGCTGGTAATGTATAAACGCAGGCAACTTCGTCAGGAACAGGAAGTAGCAAGGATGAAAGATATATATGAAAAAGAGGTGCTTCGTTCACAATTGGAGATCCAGGAAAGCACCTTTAAAACAATTTCACAGGAACTGCATGATAATATCGGGCAAATGCTTTCTGTTGTAAAACTTTCTCTTTCTGCCCTGCCCCTCGAAAAAGATCATAAGGCACAGGAACTGGTACAGCATTCCCAGGCAGTGTTAAATAAAGCGATTCTTGATCTTTCCGATCTCAACAAAAGCCTGCATCCGGACCGGATTACTGAAATTGGCCTGGCCGATTCAATCCGCTTTGAACTGGCCGCCATAAAAAAAGCCGGCCTGTTGAATGTTCAATTCTCTGTTGCGGGCCAGGAAGTCCGGCTGCCGGAAGAAAAAGCAATCTTCCTTTTCAGGATATTCCAGGAAATACTGAATAATGTGCTGAAACATTCCAAAGCCACAACTATAAATGTTGTGATTACTTATGATTCCGATAATACCTTTGTAATGGAAGTAGAAGATAACGGAGTGGGGTTCGCTACTGATGAAAAGGGATCGCCATTATCATTCGCAAAAGGAGTGGGACTGACCAGCATGTTTAACAGGGCAAAATTGATAGGCGCAGATATTAATATAACCAGTGTTATCAATCAGGGCACAAGGGTTATTATAAAACTTATTCCTCCTCCCAAGCCAATGTAATATGGTAAACCAGACCAGGAAAATACAGGTAGCTATCGCGGACGATCACACCCTGCTTAGAAATGCACTGGCGAGGCTGGTGAACTCTTTTGATGGATATACCGTTTTGCTGGAAGCGGACAATGGCAAGGATCTGCGAAATAAGATAATGAAACACCTGGTACCTGATGTGGTACTGCTGGATGTAAATATGCCCGGGATGGATGGCTTTGAAACCACACAATGGCTTCGCAAAAATTATCCGCATATAAAAATATTGGTGCTGAGCATGCTGAATGATGAAAAAACAATCATTAAAATGTTTCGTCTCGGGGCGACAGGATACCTGCTTAAAAATACCGATGCGGAAGAATTAAAAAAGGCGCTGGATGCTGTGATTAATAAAAATGTGTACCTGTCTGAGTATGTATCTGCCAAACTGGTGAGCGGACTTCATACAGATACGGATGAAAGCATCAAACCAACTCTTTTAAATGAAAGAGATAAAGATTTTTTACGCTGGGTATGTACTGAATTAACTTATAAGGATATTGCTGAAAAAATGAACCTTAGTGCCCGGACGGTGGATGACTATCGTCAGTCTTTATTTACCAGGCTCAAAGTACACAGCAGGGTTGGGTTGGTTATGTATGCCATCAGGAATGGAATTGTTGTAGCATGACAATAATTACTTACTCAAATACATACTCCTGTCCTTATATAACTGCCGGAAGTAGGGGTCACGCAGGTCTTTTACAAAACGGATGGCTTCGCCGGTGCTTTTCATTTCGGGTCCGAGTTCTTTGTTTACACCCGGAAATTTATTAAAACTGAACACGGGTTCCTTAATTGCAAAGCCTGTCAGTTTCTTTTCAAAAGTAAAATCACTCAGTTTATAGGCGCCCAGCATTACTTTGGTGGCAATGTTCAGGTATGGTATCTGGTAAGCTTTTGCAATAAAAGGGGTTGTCCTCGATGCTCTCGGGTTGGCTTCTATCACAAACACTTTACCATCCTTAATAGCAAACTGGATATTGATAAGACCTTTGATGTTTAGATTTCTTGCGATCTTTTCAGAATATTCTTCCATAGTTTGCACGATAAGCGGTGAAAGATTGAAAGCCGGCAGCACCGCATTACTGTCGCCACTATGGATACCGGCGGGTTCGATATGTTCCATGACACCCATCACATGAAATTCTTCACCATCAAAAATGGCATCTATTTCAGCTTCCTGGCAGCGGTCCAGAAAATGATCGACCAATATTTTATTACCGGGGATATGTTTCAGTAAGCTCACCACAGCTTTTTCCACTTCATCATCATTTAGAACGATCCTCATCCTTTGCCCGCCTAATACATAGGAGGGACGAACCAGCACAGGATAACCCACTTTATTTGCAACGGTAACCGCTTCATCAACGGACCAGGCAGTGCCGTAATCCGGATAGGGAATTTCTAATTCTTTGAGCAAGTCTGAAAAACGGCCGCGGTCTTCAGCAATATCCAGGCTATCAAAAGAAGTGCCGACGATCCTGATCCCTTTTTCATGCAGCAGCTTCGCCAGTTTTAATGCTGTTTGTCCGCCAAGCTGCACAATCACACCATCGGGTTTCTCCAATTCAACGATTTCCCAAAGGTGTTCCCAATACACCGGCTCGAAATATAATTTATCGGCCTGGTCAAAATCAGTGCTTACCGTTTCAGGATTACAGTTTACCATGATCGCTTCATAGCCACATTCTTTTATCGCCTGCAATCCATGTACACAGCAATAATCGAATTCAATACCCTGCCCGATACGGTTTGGACCTGAACCAAGAACAATGATCTTCTTTTTGTCAGACACTTTCGATTCATTGGAAGCCAGTCCTCCCCCTTGTGGGGTTCCTGTCAGGGAAGGAACGTAGTTCGAGGTGGGCGCTTCAAATGTGGAGTAGAAATAAGGCGTCTTTGCTTCAAACTCTGCGCTGCAGGTATCTACCATTTTATATACCCTTGTAATGCCAGCGGCTTTTCTTTTATTATATATATCCCCCTCATCGCCGTGCTCCAGTATCCGGCTTATCTGTTCATCACTAAAGCCATTTACTTTGGCTTCTCTTAATAATTCAAGGGGTAAATCTTCCAGGTCATACTTTGCCATTTCTTTTTCCAGCTGGCATATTTTCTGAATCTCATACAAAAACCAGCGGTCGATACCATTGGTTGCTTTGGAAATGGTCCCAACGGATATGCCGGCCATCAATGCATCTTTAATTCGAAAGATGCGATCCCATTTTGGTATTTTGATATACTCCAGTAACTCTTCAGCATGCATCATGCTTTTGCCATAATAACCTAAACCAACTGCATTGTTCTCTAAACTCTGACAGGCTTTTTGAATCGCTTCATTAAAACTTCTTCCGATGGCCATTACTTCACCCACACTTTTCATCTGCAGGCCAAGTGTATCATTGGCGCCTTTGAATTTGTCAAAATTCCATCTTGGTATTTTCACGATCACATAATCCAGCGCCGGCTCAAAATAAGCAGCGGTTGTTTTGGTGATTTGATTTTCAAGCTCATCCAAATGATAACCGATGGCCAGTTTAGCCGCAATTTTTGCAATCGGGTAACCCGTTGCTTTGGATGCCAGTGCTGATGAACGGCTGACTCTCGGATTAATCTCGATAGCAATGATTTCTTCCGTATCCGGATTTAACGCAAACTGAACATTACAACCACCGGCAAAATTCCCCAGGTCTCTCATCATCCTGATGGCAGTATTTCGCATTAACTGCATGGCTGTATCACTCAGGGTCATGGCCGGTGCAACAGTTATTGAATCACCGGTATGCACTCCCATCGGGTCAAAATTCTCCACCGTACAAATAATACATACATTATCTGCCGCATCACGAAGCAACTCTAATTCAAATTCTTTCCATCCCAACACTGCTTTCTCCACCAGTACTTCATGAATGGGAGAAGCCTGCAAACCACGGTTCAGCGCCTCATCCAGTTCATCCTTATCATGTACAAAGCCACCGCCGGTTCCTCCTAATGTGAAGGAGGGACGGATCACCAGCGGGAATCCTATTTCTTGTGCAAATTCTTTTCCTTCTAAATATGAATTGGCTGTTTTTGCCTGTGCCACAGGTACAGCAAGTTCAATCATCCATTGCCGGAATTTTTCCCTGTCTTCTGCTTTGTCAATGGCTTTAATGTCAACGCCAATCAGTCGTATATTATATTGTTTCCAGATGCCAAGATCTTCAGCTTCTTTGGCAAGGTTCAATGCGGTTTGCCCGCCCATGGTAGGCAACACAGCATCAATTTGATTTTCCTGTAAAATCTGTTCAATGCTTTCAACGGTGAGTGGTAATAAATAAACACGGTCAGCCATCATCGGGTCAGTCATGATGGTAGCGGGATTGCTGTTGATAAGGATAACTTTCACTCCTTCTTCCCGCAAACTTTTTGCAGCCTGAGTTCCGGCATAATCAAATTCGCAGGCTTGTCCGATAATGATGGGGCCGGAGCCGATAATGAGAACTGATTTGATTGAGGGGTCTTTTGGCATTTTTTTTTTCCCCGCCTGGGCGGGGTTGTCGTCAATGCAATATGTATTCCGGGAAGCAAAACTAAGGGAATAGAAGGGTATTGAGGGAACAGCCAACTTATTTTTTTACACCAGTTTTCAGAAAGGCTTCATCGGTTGTGGTTTTGGAATTTTCCGGTAGGAAAGAGAATACTGGTCATCATAAATATTTTTTTGCTGCGCCATCAGGTCACTCACAAATTGCTTCAATTCTTCGGCGCTTTTGAAAACTTTACGGGTTGAAAAATCTTCCGTGATAGTTTTTACACTTAATGTATCATGTCGCTGTTCAATGGCAGAGAGGTAATAAACTATTTCCTTTTTAATATCAGGCTGCTTATTGCGTCGTGGGGTGACGATTAAAACTGTGCCCTGAATATTCATATAGCGCTGTTCACCAATATAAGAAGTGTACCCGGTGAAGTAGGCTGTATCGGGTAAAATAATATCTCCTTTTACGGCCTTGCCATAGCGTGTAATTGCATACACAGAATCTGATTGTTTGGTAATATCTAATGCTTCAATGCCATACATATCACTAAAATCTTTGATGATGCCATACCAGTAGCCGATCAGGCTGCTGTCTACCGGCTCCACAGGTGAAGAAGCCATCGGTACCTTTGATTCAAACGGGCAGGCATACAGCGTAATAGTAAGTGGCAATAACCACAGCAGCTTTTTCATTGTCATAAAAGACGAAAAGATACAAACAATAATGTTTTTGTCCTATACCCTCAAAGTGGGCATTTTGAACTTCCTATTTTTGTGTATGCAGTTTAGGATATTAATACTGACGGTTAGCATTGGATTTTCGTTGTCCCTCGCGGCTCAGCCTGATCCCTTTTCTAAATATTATTTTCGAAATCCGCTGGGAATCCCGATGGAATTAACCTCCAATTTTGGCGAACTGCGGTCCGATCACTGGCATATGGGTTTGGATTTAAGGACTAACCAGAAAGAAAACCTTCCTGTATATGCTGCCGCAGATGGTCATATTGCCAGTATAGGCATACGGCCTCAAAGTTTTGGAAGGTTTATGATCATAAATCATCCTAACGGGCTTTCCACCCTGTATGCTCATCTCAATGATTTTTTTCCTGCGTTGGAACAATATGTTACCACGCAGCAATACAAACAGGAAAGCTGGGCTATCGAATTAAATTTCACAAAGAACCAGTTTCCGGTCAGCAAAGGCCAGTTCATTGCTTACAGCGGCAACACCGGGGGTTCACAGGGTCCGCACCTGCATTTTGAGATCTTTGATACCCAAACGGAAAAAAGATTGAATCCCTTAATATTTGGATTCCCTTTTTCGGATGATGTGCCGCCTGCTTTGGTTAAACTGGCGATGTATGATCGCAGCCGAAGCACTTTTGATCAATCACCTCTGATTTTTTCACTGAAAAAAACGGACAGCGGTTATATCATCCCCCAAATCCCGGTTATAAAAACAGGATTGAATAAGATCAGTTTTGCTATTCAGGCTTATGACAGGATGAGCAACAGCAAAAACCAGGATGGTATTTACCTGGCTAAACTATATCTGGATAATGAGCCACAGATACAGTTTTTACTGGACAGTATCGATTATGATGAAACAGTTTTTATAAATGCCCAGGTAGATTACAAATACAAGTCAAATGGTGGCGCATGGCTGCAGCATCTTTCGCAATTACCCGGCGATCATGGTGTGGCATACAGGCAAATAAAAGGAGATGGGGTTATTAGCCTTTCTGATACGAATATACATTCTGTGACTATTGAAGTAAAGGATGCCAGGAATAATGGCTCAGCATTGAATTTTGTCATTCAGCTTGATGATAGCCTGTCAACAACCGAAATGCAGAGATATGGTAATCCATATCTCATCCCGAATCAGGTCAACGTGATAAAGAAACCGGATTTCGAGATGTATTTACCCGGAACGACTTTGTATGATACTGTTCAATTACTGTATTTCAGGAGTAACTCATCTTCGGCCTATTCCGTTTCAGCTTTACAGCAGGTAAATAATTCTTCCGTTCCGCTTCATAATGATATTACTGTCCGGATCAAACCAGATAAAGTAATACCCGGTGATTGGAAAGATAAAATACTTATACAAAGAAGTGGCCGGGGGAGCAGCCTCAGGAAAGCCAGGTGGGAGGGAGATACTTCAACGACTGCCCAATGGCTTACAGCAAAGTTTGGCGACCTGGGCAGTTTCCAGGCATTTGCAGATATAATTCCGCCGCAGGTAAATGAATTAGGCAAAGGGGATACGATAAATTTAAGTTCCGCATCAAGAATTGTATTTACCCCAACAGACAATTTTGGAGTAATAAAGAACTTCAGGGCAGAATTGGACAGCCAATGGATTCGCTTCACCAATGATAAAGGACGAAACTGGATATATAAATTTGATGAACATTGCCCTTTTGCTGTGCATCATTTAAAAGTGACAGTCGAAGACCTGGTCGGAAATACAATAACAAAAGAATGGTGGTTCAAACGGTATCCGTATACACCGCCACCTAAAAAGAAGAAAGCTGTGAAGAAAGGAAGCGGTAAGAAAATGAAGAATAAGAAGTAAGAAACCTGCCTGCCGGCAGGCAGGTGTAAATATATAGCTTATGGTAACTCTTAAAGAAGGCGATAAAGCTCCGGCATTTTCCGGGACAGATCAGGATGGAAAGAGAATTTCATTGGCAGATTATAAAGGAAAGAAACTGGCTCTGTACTTCTATCCCGAAGATGATACGCCAACCTGCACCATACAGGCCTGCAACCTGCGGGATAATTACGGATTGCTCAGGAAAAATGGCTTTGAGGTAGTTGGTGTAAGCCCGGATGATGCCAGGAAACATAAGAAATTTGAGGTGAAATTTGATCTTCCTTTTACACTGATTGCCGATACGTCACATGCAATACTGGAGAAATATGGGGTATGGGATCAGAAGCAACTATTCGGTCATAAATACATGGGAGTACTGCGGACAACTTTTGTAATAAATGAAAAGGGAATGATTCATAAAATCTTTCTGCGCCCTAAAAACAAGGCCCATGCGGAAGAAATAGTGGCTGCCATGAAGTAATATTTATACCCACCTGTGCAAATCCTTTTATATCGGACCACCCGGTTTTTCTTTTAATTTATTGCAGGGTTGCAAGCAACCTATGACCCTTTACAAACGATTATTTATCGTTTACTAAAACCAACGTTATGAAACGATTTTTTACACTGGCAACTCTGATTTATTCATTACAAATGATGGGACAAAATACCGGGGAAAAGAAGCCGGTCGTTATTTTTAATTCTGATAAGGCCATTAATGCCAACACAACAGAATTGGCAGGAAAAGGCAAAATGACTTTTAAAGTGACGCATAATTTCGGAGATATCGGGGGAAGCGGCGGAGGGATAAAAAATTTTTATGGGCTAGACAATGCCGTTGATATCCGTATTGCTTTTGTGATAGGGCTGGGCAAAAAATTAGATCTGACTTTTGCCAGGTCCAAAGGGGCATCGCAGCAACAAAGGTTATGGGAAATGAATGTGAAATACAAGTTAATGCAGCAACTTGAAAACGACCCTTCTCATCCGTTGTCAATTCTCCTGTATGCCAATACAGCCGTTTCATCCAATAAAGCATCTTCATTCCCAAATCTTGATCATAGTTTCAGGAGTTTTGGTGACCGTACCAGTCATGTGCTGCAACTGGTACTAGCCCGCAAAATGGGGAAGATCAGCCTGGCTCTGGAACCGACCTTTCTGACACGGAGTTACTCTATATCCTACGATCAGAAAAGTATGTTTGCCCTCGGCGGTGCTATCAAGCTGCCTTTAATAACAAACAGACTTAACCTGCTGGTGGATTATTTTCATCCATTCCGCAACCAGAGCAGTAAAGATTCTTTCCTTGTCAACCAGAGCATAAAATTTTATGATCCGCTGGGTGTTGGATTTGAGATCATCACTTCCGGCCATATCTTCCGTCTGAATTTTACCAATGCCACGGAGATACTGGAAAACAGATTTATTCCCCGCACCATCACTACATGGGGCAAGGGGCAGTTCAGGTGGGGCTTTACTATTTCAAGAACTTTTACGTTGTGGAGGGAGAAGAAAGGGAAGTAGTCATAAAAGTCATAAAAGCCATATCAGTCAAATAAATCATGGTTGTCATTACTTATATGACTTATTTGACCAGGTTGACATTTTTAAATTACCCACTCTATTTCTCCAAAATCAAATTCTTCTTCAATGGCATGCTGAACAACTAATTTCCCGGAACGGGAAACAGCTTTTATCGTTGCCTCAAACACACGGTTATCTTTTTTCAATTTCACATTTGAATTTCTTTTATAAAGATGGGCCAGGTAAGCGGAATAAATTTTTTCAAAGCCACCTGCAACCAGTTCATTAAAGTTTTTATTCAATAACTCACATAATTCTTTCGCCAGCTCAATCGTATCAAAGTTTTTCCCGGTGATCTGTTTTAAAGAAACCGGGTTAGGTAAATAACCGGGAAATACAGTTTGATTGATATTAATTCCGACGCCAACAATAGACCACTCCCAGGTCCCGACTCCCGACTCCTGACTCCCAACCCGTGACTCCCGACTCCCAACTCCAGACTCTATAAGCGCTCCTCCTGCCTTTCTGTCCTGCCAGTACAGATCGTTGGGCCATTTTATTTTTGTATCAGACCCGGCATATTTCATAAAAAATTCATGAGTGACAACTGCCACACATGCACTGAGCATAAACTGCTGTGTCAGTAGCAAAGGCTGGGGTTTTAGCACTATGCTCAGGATAATATTGGCATCTTTTTCTGAACTCCAGCCCTTGCCCCGCTGCCCTTTTCCCGACACCTGTTCATGGGCAAAGATGGCCATTCCATGCTGTGCCAAACCAGCATGTATTTGCTGCCGGGCATAGTTGTTGGTACTGTCAACTGATTGCAACTCAGCGAATGGAAAACCGATGGGGTTTGTGTAAGGGGGTTGTGGCAATAAATTGCTATTTTTGGCAAAGTAAACTAGTTTCCGGTTGATGGTATTTGTTTCTGGTAAAATTTCACAACAACAGTGTAGTCTGTAACCAGCAACTGACAGCCAGTGACCAGTAACACAAACTAAAATTTAAATACTCTCAATTATTTGGAACAACGGGCATCACTGACCAACCGTAAGAAAAAAAGTTCAACACGGTTAACAAGGAATTCAAAACTCATCAAAACCATTATTGCTGCTATACAGGAGAAAAAGGGAAACAGTATTATTTCCCTTGACCTGCGGAAAATTAAGGAAGCGGTTGCTGACTTTTTTATCATTTGCGAAGCAGGCAGCCATCCGCAGGTAAGGGCAATAGCCGATAATGTGGAGAACAGGGTAAAAGAAAAATGCAGCGAAAACCCATACCATCATGAGGGCTACCCCAAATTACAATGGGTGCTGATTGACTATGTGAATGTGGTGGTGCATGTGATGCTGCCGGAGAACAGGAAATTTTATAAACTGGAAGAGATGTGGAGTGATGGAGTAGCGGAAGAACACAAAGAGTAATGTTAAATATTATACCGGCACGAACTATTTTAAATAATAATTATTAATTAGCAGAATCACAGATAAAAAAATATATGTCACAAGAACCAAGAAGAGAAGATAACAGGCCACCCCGGTTTGGTGGCCGGCCACCCGGTGGCGGCGATGATCCGAACCAGGTCCCCAAAAAGGGGCCCCGCTTTAGTATTTACTGGATATATGCCATCATTTTTGCCGTGCTGATCGGGTTTCAGTTTGCCAATCCATTCTCTCCCAATATGGCCAAAATATCTTCACTCGATTTCAGGAGTATGATAACTAATCCCGGAGATGTAGAAAAATATGTTGTTATTGATAACCGGAAAACTGTAAAAGTTTTCCTGACAAAAGCAGGAAGGGATAGATATGCTGAAAAACTTAAAAAAGGAATTAATGGAAAAATGAGTGAAGATGGCCCGCATATGTATTTTAAAATTACCAGTGGCGAATCATTTGAAAAAGAGATGAGTGATTTCTACCAGAAAAACTCAACGGTAAAGGAAGTACAAAAATATTCTGACAGTGAGAAAGACTGGTTTGGTGGGATCATACAATTTTTATTGCCCGTTCTATTATTTGTCGGTCTCTGGATATTGCTGATGCGTAAGATGGGTGGAGGTGCAGGCGGCGGCGGGGGAGCCGGAGGGATATTCAGTATCGGAAAATCAAAGGCAACTTTATTTGATAAAGGCACACGGGTAAATATCACATTTGCTGATGTGGCAGGCCTTGATGAAGCCAAAGTAGAAGTGATGGAGATCGTTGATTTTTTGAAGAATCCCAAAAAATACACCAACCTAGGCGGTAAAATCCCAAAAGGCGCTTTATTGATAGGCCCTCCCGGCACCGGTAAAACCCTGTTGGCAAAAGCGGTTGCGGGTGAAGCACAGGTTCCGTTCTTTAGTTTGAGTGGTTCTGACTTCGTGGAAATGTTTGTTGGTGTTGGCGCCAGCCGGGTAAGGGACCTGTTCAAACAGGCGAGGGAGAAAGCCCCCTGTATCATTTTCATTGATGAGATTGATGCTATTGGCCGGGCAAGAGGTAAGAATGTGATGATGAGCAATGATGAACGAGAAAGTACATTGAATCAATTACTGGTGGAGATGGATGGCTTTGGAACAGATGTGGGGATCATCGTACTTGCAGCTACCAACCGCCCTGATGTGCTGGATACTGCTTTGTTGAGACCGGGCCGTTTCGACAGACAAATTTCTATCGACAAACCTGACCTGGTGGGTCGTGAAGCCATTTTTAAAGTGCATCTTAAACCAATAAAAATTTCCAAAACATTAGACATTCACAAACTGGCCGAACAAACTCCGGGTTTTGCCGGTGCGGATATTGCCAATGTATGTAATGAAGCAGCCCTGATCGCAGCCCGTAAGGGAAAAGAAGCTGTAGAGATGGAAGATTTCCAGGATGCAGTGGATAGGGTGATCGGGGGATTGGAAAAAAAGAATAAGATCATTTCACCGGAGGAAAAAAAGATCATTGCTTTTCATGAAGCAGGCCATGCTATTTGCGGCTGGTACCTTGAGCATGCATATCCATTATTGAAAGTGACAATTGTGCCGAGAGGAACTGCCGCACTGGGGTATGCACAGTACACTCCCAAAGAGCAATATTTGTACAACACAGATCAGCTGGGCGACCAGATCTGCATGACACTCGGCGGAAGAGCCAGCGAAGAATTATTCTTCAATAAAATATCAACCGGGGCGCAAAACGATCTTCAGCAGATCACCAAGATAGCCTATGCAATGGTGACAGTGTATGGCATGAATGATAAAGTTGGTAATATCAGCTTCTACGATCCGCAACAGGAAACGGCATTTATTAAACCCTACTCAGAAGAAACATCAAAGATCATTGACCAGGAGGTTCGGAAGTTGATAGATGAAGCGTATGAGAGAACCAAAAAATTGCTTACCGAAAAGAAAGCAGATGTAGAAAAACTGGCTACTGCATTGCTTGAAAGAGAGGTATTGTTTCAAAGCGATGTAGAGGCCCTGATAGGCAAACGACCTTTTGAAGAAAAAAAGTCATTGGTTGTTGAGGAAGCAGCAGTAGTGGAGCCCGAAGAAAAACCCGCCGGCACTTCAGTGCCTAAGAAAGAGGAAGAAAAATCATCAGATGAACTAACAGGTAATATTGGCCTTGCGCCATCTATTTAATGGTTGAATATGAATGTATCTCCTTCTAAAGAGAATATTTTAAAAAAAATCCGCGAGGCGTTGAGTCATTCAACGCCTTTACCTTTTCCGCAAAGTGAAGGCAACCAACCTGTATTCCCGGCATTACAACAGGAGATCGAAGTGGAGTTTGCGGAACAGTTTACCCAATTGCAGGGAAAATTTATTTTCTGCATCAATCAGCAGGAACTGGCTTTTCAACTTAGCAGCCTTGTAAAAAAACAGAATTGGGAAAAAGTATTTTGCCTGGAAGACAATTTGATTGCACAGGTTACTTCGCAAATCAGCGACAGAATTGTAAAAACTGATTTAGCTGATTGTGATGCTTCCATTACCGGCTGTGAATGGCTCGTGGCCAGAACCGGATCTATTGTAATGAGTTCGGCACAAACCAGTGGCCGCACTGCCAGTGTGTATGCACCGATCCATATTTGTATTGCATTTACCAACCAGCTGGTTTATGACCTGAAAGATGCTTTACAGTCAGCAAAAGATAAGTATGGAGGCAGCCTTCCTTCCTTAATAACTTTTGCTACCGGCCCCAGCCGTACGGCAGATATTGAAAAAACCCTTGTGGTTGGTGTGCACGGACCGAAGGAAGTATATTTATTCCTGGTAGAAGCTTGAACTAAGAGTTAAAGGGGAGAAAGAGACAAGTAGAAAGCTTTCTATAATTTTTTCAAAAAGAATTCTTCCCTGGATTAACAAGAAAAACGACCTTGTAACTATACTCTTTCCCTCCTTTTCTCTTTTAATCTCTTAGCTTATCTTTATGCTATGACAACTCCCGGCGTTTTCCAGCTATTTGTGTATGGCTCACTCCGCAGCGGTTTCCGCAGTCCTGTGTATGAATATATCAGCCGTTTTTTTTCATTTGTTAGTGAAGCAACAGTGAGAGGAAAACTGGTTGACATGGGCAGTTACCCGGCGGGCATTCCTGCCAATGATAATCATTTTATCATTGGTGAGTTATACAGGGTTAAACATGAAAATGAATTTTCCTGGGCTATCGGACAATTGGATGATTACGAAGGAATGTCCGTAGAACCTGACGAAATCCAACTATATCGCCGTGAAATAACAGAGGTTTATCTCAATGGACAAATAACCCATGCATGGATATATTGGTACAATGGCGATACCAGCGGCAGACCGGTAATTGCTTCCGGGGACCTGATGGATTACATGCAATCTAAAAAATAACCTATCCGGGTGCTGCTTCCTGACAATAAAAAAATTTACTTCCTCTCCGACTTTCATCTCGGCGCACCCAACCATGCCAGTAGCCTCGAAAGAGAAAAAATTGTTGTGCAATTCCTCGATGAAATTAAAAAAGACGCTTCGGAAATTTTCCTGGCAGGAGATATGTTTGATTTCTGGTATGAATACAGGAAAGTAGTTCCGAAAGGATATGTAAGATTATTGGGCAAATTGGGAGAGCTTTCTGATGCCGGTATCCCCTTGCATTTTTTTGTGGGCAATCATGATATGTGGATGCGGGATTATTTTCAAAAAGAATTGAACATAAGGGTTTATTTTAAACCGGAGGAATTTGAACGCAATGGAAAAATATTTTTAATTGGTCATGGTGATGGACTTGGTCCGGGTGATCATGGCTATAAAAGGTTAAAAAAGGTATTTCGCAACCCGGTAAGCAAATGGTTGTTTGGGATTTTGCCACCAAGAATAGGTATGGGCCTTGCCAACTACTTAAGCCGCCGCAGCCGGGCACAAACCGGGACCACCGAAGAAACTTTCCTCGGGGAAGACAAAGAATGGCTCATAATATATAGTAAAGAAGTGCTGGCAAAAAGAAATATTGACTTTTTTGTGTTTGGGCATAGACACCTCGCTATTGATTATCATCTTTCATCCACCGAAGCCTTTGCGAAGGTGGATGGCGTCGTAGCTTTAGCGAAGGCGGCCCCCCCCCTCTCCACTCCGTGGAGAGGGGTTGAGGGTGAGGGGGGTGAGGCCCGGTATATCAACCTGGGAGACTGGATAAATTATTACACCTATGCCGTTTTTGATGGAGAAAAAATGGAATTAAAATCTTACAAAGGGAAAGATGATAAGATCATCCGTAACTGAATGAAAAAACTATCTGGAATATTGTTTGCAGTTTGTTGCCTGGCTGTTGGCGGGGAAGCACAAACGGATACAACCTTCAAGCTTATTAAAGTTATAAATGGCGACATTGTTGACTTTACTGTTGATAACCTTGATAACATTTATATTCTGAATAGCAGGAATCGTGTTTATAAATTTGATGCTAACGGGGATTCAGTGGCGGTTTATAATGATGTCAAAAAATTTGGGAAAGCCACGCTTATTGATGTTTCCAACCCACTAAAGGTATTATTGTATTATAAAGATTTTTCCACGGTAGTGATACTGGATCGTTTTCTTAACATCCGGAACACGATCGATCTTCGCAAACAAAATATTTTCCAGGCAAAAGCAATTGGCCAGTCCTATGATAATAAGATATGGGTGTATGACGAGCTGGAAAACAAACTGAAAAAAATTGATGAGGAAGGAAAATTGCTGCTGGAAACTCCTGACTTTCGCTTGCTGCTGGGCCAGTCGCCTGTCTTTCAGAAGATCTTTGACGAAAATAAATATGTATATCTCTACGATTCGCTGAAGGGAGTCTATGTTTTTGACTACTACGGCACCCACAGAAACAATATCATGATCAGCCGCTGGCAAAATTTCAAAGTGGCAGATAAATATATTTTCGGTTCCCGCAATGATACACTCTACCGGTACGAGATCAGCACCTTCCAGTATGACGAATGGAAAATGCCGGAGCAGATATATCAAAGCCGCGCCTTCAACTTTACATCTTCCCGCCTCTATGCCTTGAAGGCTGAGAGGATTGATATTTATTCCCTCCGGTAGAGTATTTTGAAAAATTATACAAATCTGCTCATTTTTTAAATTCCTATCATCCCGATTAGATTTTTTATATTAGTAGCAAATCTGCCTTTAGTGAAGATTTTGCTACCAGCTATACCTGTTTTTTTAATCTGTATACAGCTTACTGCACAGCAAACCGGCACATCTTTATTTGAAGATAAAAAGATAGACAGTCTTTTGCGAATACTTAAGAGTTCAAAGGAAGACGCCAATAAAGCAAACACACTTGACGGGCTTTACCAGTCTTATGGTAAAAATAATAATCAGAGAGAGGCAGAAAAATATAATGATGAGGCCTGGCTTCTGTCAAAGAAAATAGGATATATAAAAGGCGAAGCAAGGTGTATGGTGAATAAAGCTTTTTTATGCAAAAAAGAGAAACAATGGGAAAAAATGTTGCAATACAGCTTGCCGGCAGCAGGGCTCCTTAAAAACACTGATGATACCCTGCAAAAAGCAAGATGTGCATCTCTTACAGGTGATTCTTATTATTTCCGTACTATTTATCCGGAGGCTATAAAATATTATACTGAATCAGTTTGGTACTGGAAAGAATTAAGAAATGACAAAGTCGTTATTCAGGTCAACCTCATTCTTGCCGAATGTCTTAGAAATTTGGGAAATTATACACTGGCTTTTCAAAAGGCATCCGAAGCCCTTGAATTAAGCATCAAAACGGGGGATAAACCCCTGGAAACAATAAGCGATATGTTCGTGTCAGCCAGTTATTATTATTCAGGAAAGCATAAAGAGGCAAGAGATTATCTGGAACGGGCTTTAGCAATAAACAATACAACCGGCGATGAATTTCAGTACGCACAAATACAAAACTCAATAGCCGATTTGCTGATACAGGAAAATCTTTATGCGGAAAGCCTGCCCTATATTTCAAGGGCATTAAAAATATATGAAAAACCGGATGCTCCATTCTTTGGTAAGCAGTGGTGTTATAATTTATTTTCAAGCGTTAGTGAAGGTCGGGGAGATTCTGCTTTTACAAAACAAAATAAAATGATGGTTCACGGGTATTACCGGGATGCCCTGCATCATCAAACCACGGCGCTGAAACTGTGTGAAGCAATCAATGATAAGGTGCTGACTTCAGAGAAGTATTTAAACCTTGGGAGAATTTGCAGAAAAATTTCTGATTACAGTCTGGCGAGGGCCTACCTGCTGAAAGCAGTTCCTCTGGCACGGGAGCTCAGACTAAAAGATATTGCAGCAAGAAGTTACCGGGAGCTTTCCCTTTTAGACAGCATCGCCGGAAATTTTAAAGGAGCATTTGAAAATAGTAAACAATATAAAAACTATAGCGACAGCCTGGCGATGGAAGCTGAAAAAGGAAGAATAGATGCATTTACAGCAGAGGCCGAGATAAAAAAGAAAGAGCAAGAGCTGCAATTGCTTTCGTCTGAAAATAAATTAAAGACCACGGTTGCCGAAAAGGAAAGCCAGAAAAGAAAATTTGCCTATGCCGCTATTGCGGCCGTATTGTTATTAAGCGGCTTTGGCTTTTACCGCTACCGCCGCTTCAGCCGGATGAAAGCCGAACAAAAACTGCTGAAAGACAGGTTGCAGATAAGCCAGGACCTGCATGATAATATCGGTTCCACCCTCAGCAGCATCTCCGTTTATTCGCAGGTGGCAAAAATTCATGGTGAAAAAAGTGAGAAAGAAGATATGAGTGAATTGCTGGAAAAGATCAGCAGTACTTCCAATGAAATGGTAGGGGAAATGAATGATATTGTATGGGCCATCAACCCCCTCAATGACAGCATGGAAAAGATCATCCAACGGATGGAATCATTTGCCAAACCATTAGCCGCTGCAAGAAACATTCAATTTGATCTGCACTATGA
>CAZGGQ010000041.1:0-42033 GCA_964525285.1 uncultured Chitinophaga sp. | reverse complement strand
AAGGTAATGGGCAAGGAAAAATATACCGGCAAAGAACTTGGAGATTTTCAACCGGTGGAAGCCGACGCTAAAAAAGCAAAAAGCTCTTTATATGGTTTGATGTCGGGGAACGATGCCCTTGAAACTACCAATGAAGAATTCCTCGAAGGTTTTGGCGACTATGTAAATGGCGAAGAAAAGAAAGCAGAAGCCTCCAACAACCCACCGGAAGAGTACAGGGCGAATATTGTAAAAGATAATTACAGCGATTTCAATGATAAGTTCTATGGGAATCCTGATGTAATGGCCAGCAATAAATCGGCCATGCATGGCACCCATGTTTCCGGTATTATCGGCGCATCAAGAAAAAATGGTCTCGGTATGGATGGGATAGCGGATAATGTAAAGATCATGATGATCCGTGCCGTACCTGATGGTGATGAACATGATAAAGATATTGCACTCGCTATCCGCTATGCAGTGGATAACGGTGCACAAATAATCAATATGAGTTTTGGCAAAGGTTATTCCCCTGAAAAGATTTGGGTAGATGATGCGGTCCGGTATGCTGAAAGCAAGGGCGTATTAATGGTGCATGCAGCAGGTAATGATGCAAAGAACATTGATACCATGTTCAATTATCCCAGTCCTCTTTTTCTCGATAATAAAAGACCCAACAACTGGATCACTGTTGGCGCCAGCGGGCCTAAAAATGATGAAAACGGAAATGGACTCACTGCCAATTTTTCAAATTTTGGCAAAACTGAAGTGGATGTATTTGCTCCCGGGGTAAAAGTTTATTCGTCTGTTCCGGGTGGCAATACCTATCAAAGCCTGGGGGGAACCAGTATGGCCTCTCCAGTTGTAGCCGGCCTGGCCGCATTTCTTTTGGAATACTATCCGGCGCTGAGTGCAAGACAGGTTAAAATGGTGATTGAACAATCATCAGAAAAGCTTACTGATAAGGTAAAAAACCCGGGAAGCGGCGACATGGTACTTTTGGCCGACATCAGCAAATCAGGCGGATTGGTGAATGCTTATGAAGCCATTAAATTAGCCGCTACTATAAAAGGTGAAAGAAAAGCAGCTCCGGTAAAACCTACTAAATCTACGGTGAAGCCGAAAGTGAATCAATAAGAAAACAAAATCATTTTGTACAAGGAACCCTGGCCTAAGCCGGGGTTTTCTTTTCACTTTCTTAACGAATTCTACAGTTTTTTTTTCATTAAATTTGGTAACACATAAACCAACCCGGTATGAGACCTTCCCCTCTTTTTATCAAAATCGCAGTGTTATCATTATTCACACTGCTTTTAACAGGCTTTGTCGCCTACCGTTCCGGCGCCTTCGATAAATTGCTGGCTGGTAAAAAAACAAGCATGATCCCGGTTATGGAAAGCAACACGGCTATAGCTTACCAGTTGGATACAATTCCAAAAGTGGATACCCTACAGCCACATCCACCGCCTCCGCCAACCATAATGTCAAGTTCCAAGTCACTCGTCATAACAGATAATTACGAATACATTTTTAAAGACGGCAAGCTGAAGAAAAAAATAAAAAAGAAGAATGCAAATAAAAAAGATACGGCATTTATAAAAAGGCCCATTATGTTCTCCGGCTCAAAATCCGGCCCCGTTATTATTCCACAAGTTGCACCCGATACCGCAAAAAATAAGCAGTAACAAGTAAATAAATATTTGCTGATGAATTTTTATGCTGTAGCAGAAGCCACCGGTTTAAGTTTGCTCTTGCTGGTACTTATATTTTTCCCAATGGAAAAAGTATTTGCCGCCAGGAAAGATCAAAAATTCTTCCGCCCTTCCTGGTGGGTTGATCTATGTTTCTTTTTGGGTCAGTACCTTCTTTGGAGTGCATTGCTGTTATGGGCACTCAGCTATTTCAGTTTCTGGCTGGATGATATAGTGCCGCAAGGTTTTCGCAAAAAAATAGAAGCGCTTCCCTGGTGGTTGCAGGCCATAGCAGTAATTGTATTAAGCGACTTTATTATTTACTGGGGTCATCGCCTCCAACATTCAGTTGGTTTTCTATGGCGTTTTCATAAAGTGCATCATAGTGCCGAACAGCTTGACTGGTTAGCTGCACACCGGGAGCATCCGTTGGATAGTATTTATACCATTGGCCTCATCAATTTACCAGCATTTATCCTGGGCTTCCCGTTAGAAACCTTAGCTGGTTTTATAGCTTTCCGGGGCATTTGGGCCATTTATATTCATTCCAATGTCCGCCTTCCTATAGGGCCGTTAAAAATACTCATTGGTGCGCCGGAACTTCATCACTGGCACCACGATCTTGACCGTAAAGCCGGTAACTATGCCAATATTTCACCCCTGATGGATATTATCTTTGGCACATACACCTGCCCCAAAAAAGAACCAGATGCTTTCGGTATCAAAGAGCCTTTCCCAAAAAATTACATAGGGCAAATGCTTCATCCTTTAGTTCCGGATAAGATCGGGAAAAAATTAATCAGAAAAAAAGAAGAGTATCCTGGCAAAGATGACTTACAATAGGCCGGAAATACTTTACTCAGATCGGTTAGCAATTATTCCTGAATAATTATTAGTTTTACCCTATGAAATACTTTACTTTATTAGCTGCTTCAGCCTTAATATTTACCTGGATGGCCTGTGGTCATGGAAGACCGGCAGAAACTACGGGTGCAACAGAAACACCATCGCCGGTTACGCCTGCTAATTCAACTGTACAAACACAGACGACACCGTTGAATATTGGTGCTAATAATACCCCAACGACAACTACACCGATAGTCCCTTCAGGCACTGTTATGTCAGGATTGAATCCTGAACATGGGAAACCGGGACATCGTTGTGATATAGCTGTTGGTACACCTTTGAACAGTCAGCCTACTCAACAAACTACCCCAGCTGTAACAACAGCAGCAACAACACCTGTAACTACACCAATCAATATTTCTGCCGACAAACTATCTCAAGCTGCAACAACCCCGGTGGCACCGGGAATGAACCCGGCCCATGGTCAACCGGGCCATCGTTGTGATATTGCAGTTGGCGCACCATTAAACAGTAAGCCTACGCAACAACCTGCTACCATTGCGACAACACCTGTAACCAGTCCAACTCAAAATACAGATCAGCCTGTGCTAACAAAAGTGGCACCGGGAATGAATCCGGCTCACGGTGAACCCGGTCATCGCTGTGATATTGCAGTTGGCGCACCCCTGAACAGTAAACCAACTCAGCCATCTGTAGTGCCAACACCTGTTAATAACCAAACATTACCATCAATTGTTCCGATCAAAACCACAGCAGAACCAAAGAAAGATAACCGGTAATGTATCACTTCTACCGTGTAAAGTTTTTACAAAACTCAAGGTTTTAAATTTTATTTTTTTGACCCCTACAATCAAAAAAAATCCCGAACTTTCAAGTATAAACTAAAAACTCACTATGCCACGCCCCGACCTTACCAGAGTGCCTGACTTTTATCATAACTATATCAACCAGGCTGAAGGAAACGACCTGATGGAAGTCCTGAAAAAGCAAACCCGGTCATTTGAAGATTTCCTCAACGGGATACCGAAGAACAAAAGAAATTACCGCTATGCCGAAGGCAAATGGACCATCAAAGAGTTATTGCAGCATATCATTGATGCAGAAAGGATATTTGCCTACCGGGCCTTATGCTTTGCAAGAAAAGACGCCTCTCCCCTTCCCAGCTTTGAGGAGAACAGCTATGCCGTCAATTCCAAAGCAGATCAAAGGAAATGGAAGGATCTCGTAAAAGAATTTGAAGCAGTACGCCGGTCAACAGAAATTCTTTTTGATTCTTTTGACGATGAGCAATTAGAAACTGCCGGCACAGCCAGTGGCAAGTCCAATTATGTATTGGCAATTGGTTTTATAATTGCCGGCCATGCCAATCATCATATCAAAGTAACTAAGGAAAGATATTTAGCCCCCTGAAGCCCCCTGTGAATTAAACCAGATAGATTCTCAAATGCGTCCCCGAAGGGGATAAGAACCCTCTCAAGCTTAAGAAAACAATACCCCTCCTTTGGAGGGGCGAAATTAGTTAGCATACTTCTTTTGTGAATCGGGGAGGCTTTTAAAAAGCTTTCTTTTTCTCTTCGTCCGTTTTGGCCTTTACCAGGTTTTGCTGGCCAATCATATCATTCATCACTTTTATGGCCTGGTCGAGATAAATATCTTTTTGCCTGTCTTTTATCCATTGATTAAAACGTTCCTGCTTGTTCTTGTCATTCTCCCAGCGGTTAATCTCGCTGGGCAATGCAGATACATCCAGTTGGCCGCTTAGTTTCAGCAATGTTTCCATTTGCTTAACTGTGGAGCGAATCATGGTTTGTTCTTTGCGGTATTTATCAATCTGCAAAGAGTATTGCTTGTCATTTTGTTTTGACAGCCAGTCAGTACTTTCTCTGATCATTTTAAAAGTAACATCATTTTCCAGCCGCTGATTGCTTAACTGCTGAATAGTTTTCAGATCATATCCCGACCTCCAGTTGGTATAGCTGGCTTTGTTGATCTCGTCCCAGGGTAATGCATCAGGGTCGTCTTTTTCTCTTACTTTCAGATTTTCCAGATTATCCGGTAAAACAATATCGGAGTAAACACCTTTCAGTTGTGTAGAGCCGCCGTTGATGCGGTAAAATTTTTGCAGGGTCAGTTTCACCGTTCCCAGGTCAGAGTTAGACATGGAAAATCCTGTTTCCGGGTCAAGTCCGATATTACGTTGCACCGTTCCTTTGCCATAAGTGGAAGTACTGCCAATGATGACGCCCCGGTGATAATCCTGTATGGCAGCAGCAAATATCTCTGATGCGGATGCACTGAATTCATTAACCATCACAGCCAGCGGACCGGTATATAAAACGCTCCTGTCTTTATCCTTCAGCACACTGGGTTTGTTGTCCCTGTCCTTTACCTGTACGATCGGCCCTTCATCAATAAACAGACCGGCCATTTGCACCACATCATATAACGAACCGCCGCCATTATTGCGAAGGTCAATAACAATACCATCTACTTTTTGATCTTTTAATTTAGTGACTTCTTTAGCTACGTCAATATAGCTACGGGCTCCATTCGGATGATCAAAATCAGCATAAAACTCCGGCAAATAGATATAACCGATTTTGGAACCTCCTTCTTTCACGATAGCGCTGCGGGCAAATGTTTCGTCCTGCACTATTTCATCCCGGATAAGAGTTACTACTTTGATGGTTCCATCTAATTTTTTAATAGTCAGCCGGACCTCAGTCCCTTTCTTTCCCCGGATGATTTTAACGGCATCCGTTACCACAAACCCTGTCAGGTCAGTTGGTTCTTCTTTACCCTGTGCTACTTTTTGAATGACATCACCTGCCTGTAATTCACCTGATTTGGAGGCCGGGCTTCCGGAAAGCACACTCGCAATTTTAATGTTGCCGTCATCATACTGCAACGATGCGCCGATACCATAGAAGCGACCACTCATTTCTTCATCAAAATATCTTTTGTCCACCGGGGGAAAAAATTCTGTATGGGGATCCATGGTGGTGGTAATCGCATTTACAAATAAATTAAACCTGTCATCATCCGTAAACTTGAAACGGTATCGCTCAAAAGTTCTGTCAATTATCCGCTTTACTTTATCACGGGCATCTTTTTCCAATTCCTCATCTATTTTAACCACAAACCCTTCTTTACCCTTATTTTTTTCACGGGTATCCATCAAATCGATATAGCGTTCCAGGGTCATGAACTTCATTTTCTTTCTCCAGCGGTTTGTTCTTTCTGCCTCAGAGGTTGAATAATTCAACTTATCGCCATCCAGCACCACCTCCTCGTCTTTGGTGAAATCAAATGGCTTTGAAAGTAATTCAGTATAAATTTTAGCTGCCTCTTCCATTCTTGTGGTAAAAGTTTTCCCTGCAGCGAGGAAAAATTCAACCGGTGCTCCTTTTATTTCATCATCAATCGTTGTTTCATATTTTTTCAGTGCATCCATATCAGCATGCAGGTAAAAGTTTTTTTCCTGGTCCAGGTCGGTGAGAAACTTCTTAAACACTTTTAATGAAAATGCATCATTTAATTGCTGGGGGCTGTAATGTGCCTGTGAAAGCATTTCACCAACCAGTTTAAGGATCTTCTCGTATTTGGAAGGAGGATTTGTTGAAGTATTCCGGGCACCGGTTCCCATGGTTTTAAAAGCAAGGAATGAACCGGCCACAATCATCATTATCACAATAGGGAGTCTTTTCATATTCAAAAGGTATTTAATTGAGTCAGACATAGACCAAAAATAACGCAAAAAGCTTGTTTTTCTTGCCTTTAGCAGCATTTAACAAGGGTTTTTGATGAGCGGATTAAAGTGTCTTGTAGTAAACATCCCATTAACCTGAGTCAATGTCCTGTTCTGCTGCCTTTTATTTTTTACAAAAATCAATATGCTTATTTTTGCGGCCCGTCCATTTACCCAAAAAAATATGGTAAATAAAAATGGTGGTTGCAGCACAGCTGGTTATGCATCAGACCTGTTCTGTGGAATGCTGGTTCGAACCCGTTCAACCACCCCGTAACCCCCATTTTATACTTCGGCCCGATACTTTGACCGCCGCCGTTGGCAGAGCAGGCGAGCTTAGTATTATCCGGTTCAGTAAGTGACGGGGTTTAAATTATACGTTTTGTAATGAACTATTGGTTACTTATTATTCCCGTTATTTCTGCATTCATTGGCTGGGTTACCAACTGGATAGCCATAAAAATGCTCTTTCATCCCCGTGAACCAAAAAAAATACTGGGTATCAGCTTCCACGGAATTTTTCCAAAACGACAGCAACAATTCGCAGAAAAATTGGGAAAACTGGTCAGCGTTGAGTTTCTGTCATTCAGCGATATTGAGCAAAAAATAAGTGATCCGCAGAATCTGAAAAAGATTATGCCAATGATAGAAAACCATGTGGATGATTTCCTGCGGAACAGGTTAAGTAATGAAATGCCGGTTATCAGCATGTTTATCGGCGATAAGACGATCAATAAACTTAAGACCGCTTTCATGAACGAAATAGAGATCCTGTTTCCTCAGGTAATGAAACAATTTGCCGGTAACCTGAAAACTGAACTTGACCTGGAACATATAGTGATCAAAAAAGTAGCCGGGTTTTCATCTGACAAGCTGGAAGAAATATTGTACCAGATCATGTCGAAAGAATTCAGGTTTGTGGAGATCATCGGGGCAGTTATCGGTTTTATCATTGGTATAGTTCAGGTAATATTTACTGAATTTATAATCAAATAACGGGGCGGTTGAAAGCGAAAAGAGAAAATGCAGCTTTTCCCTTCATATTGTGTCATATACCATTCATCAAGATAACAAAGAATGATCAGCAAGTTAGGGCACCTTTGCCCGTCTAACTAACAAATCAGAATAATGAGAAAAATAGTATTCGTTATAGTTTCATTTTTAACCAGTTATACCCTTTTTGCCCAAGTGCCCCAGGGGGGAGGAAATCGTCCCAACGGAAACCGCCAAATGCCCAATGGCAGCCTCTATGGAAAATTAATAGATTCCAAAAGTTCAAAACCGATAGAATATGCTTCCGTTCAGTTATTGGCCAGCCGGTTTGACTCAGTTAGCAAAAAAAGAAAAGAAGTAACTGTTGCAGGTATGCTTACAAAAGCTAATGGTGAATTCCGGCTGGAAAATGTTCCTGTTTCCGGGCCTTTGAAACTGAGAGTGACTGTTGTTGGTTTCAAACCCTTTGAACAGGCTGTTTCATTTGATATTAAAATGGGTGGCGATATGACTGCCATGCTGGGTGCTTTGGATAAAGACCTTGGCAATATAAAAATTGATATTGAAGAAAAAACGCTGGAAAACGTAACCGTAACTGCCTCCAATCCCGGTTTGAGATTAGGAATAGACCGCAAAGTTTTCAACGTAGATAAAGACCTTGTTTCAACCGGCGGTACAGCAGTTGATGTAATGCGCAATGTTCCATCCATCAGTGTGGACATTGACGGCAATGTGACCATGCGGAACAATACCCCGCAAATATTTGTTGATGGCCGCCCCACCACAATGACATTGGATCAGATCCCTGCCGACGTTATTGAAAGTGTAGAGATCATCACCAATCCTTCTGCCAAGTTTGATGCATCCGGCGGCACTTCCGGGATTTTGAATGTTGTCTTGAAAAAAAATAAAAAAATTGGCTATAATGGCGGTACCCGGATCAACCTGGATTCAAGAGGAAAAATTGGTTTGGGGGGGGATATCAATCTCCGCCAGGAAAAAATAAATCTTTTTTTAAATATCAACTACAACCAGCGTAAATCCATCAGCAACGGGACCACTGAACGGTCTACCCTGATCGGAACACCACTCACAGACCTTCATCAGACAGACCGGAGCGTTTCAGAAGGATACTTTATGTTTTTCCGTGGAGGTGCAGATTTTTTAGTAGATAATCGAAATACAATTTCCGTGACAGGCAATATCGGTTCCGGCAGGTTTAAACCTGTAACAAACAGTAATATCCTGGTTGACTCATTATACAACCCTCTCATCTCATCGTTAAGCCTGCGGAATTCTGATAATAAGAGCCAGATGCAAAACAAAGGGGTACAATTAAGTTTCAAGCATAATTTTCCAAAATCCGGGCAGGAACTGACAGCTGATGTCACCTATAATAAAAGCAACAGCAACAGCAGCAATTATATACAAACAGATAACTACAAACTGCCCCAGAATGTATTGACCGATATATTTAAACAACAGCAACTGGGAAGTGGCGGTTTTAAGAACCTGGTTATGCAATCTGATTATTCGAATCCCATCAATGATAAATCCAAATTTGAAATGGGTATCAGAGCGTCTATAAGAAAAGTTGACAGCAGAAATGATTTTTTCATTTATTCCTCAGGCATTTATGTTTACGATTCCAGCTTATCAGTTAATTACAACAGCATTGATAAAGTGTATGCAGCCTATACCACTTACAGCAACCAGATAAAAAGTTTTGGCTACCAACTGGGCCTGAGAGTTGAAAGTTCCAATTACAATGGTCATTTACCTGATAAGAACCAGCGGTTCAACACTGAATTCCCGGTTAGTTTTTTCCCCAGTGTTTTCCTGAACAATAAGATGAAAGGTGACCAGGAATTGCAACTGAATTACACAAGAAAAATCAACCGCCCCAACTTTTTCCAGTTATACCCTTACACCGATTATTCAGACTCGCTGAATATCAGCCGTGGCAATCCCGACCTGAAGCCTGAGTTCACCAATTCAGTTGAATTGTCCTATCAAAAAACATTTAAGAAAAATAAAGACAACTTTCTTGCTTCTTTATATTACAAAAACACGACTGATCTCATTACCCGTTTCCAGGTAAAAGAAACAAATGCTGCCAATGGCAAGGACGTCCTGATCAATACCTATATCAATGCCAATTCAGCCTATGTTACCGGGCTTGAAATGACGTTAAAAACAAAAATGACCAAATGGTGGGACCTGACCAGTAACCTGAACTTTTTTACTTCTAAAATAAATATTGATCAACCTAACCAGCCGGAGCAGGATCAGTTTGCCAGTTGGTTTGCCAAAGTAAACAATACATTCAAGCTCCCTAAAAATTTCACCATCCAGTTATCCGGTAATTACCAATCCAAAACAGTTTTACCACCAGGTGGTAGCAGTGGAGGTGGCCGTGGAGGCGGTGGCGGTATGTTTGGTGGTGGCGGCGGTGGAGGCATGTATGGACAAACTACCAGTTCACAAGGATACGTCCGGGCCAATTATTGGATAGATGGTGCAATTAAATACGAATTTTTGAAAAATAAGCAGGCTTCGATTTCATTAAATGTGAATGATCTTTTCAGAACCCGCCGGTCAGATGTTCATTCGGAGTCAGCTTTCTTTGTACAGGATGCCTTTCGCCGCCGTGACCCGCAGACACTGCGGCTCAACTTTAGCTGGCGGTTTGGGAAGTTTGACCCCAATCTTTTCAAACGTAAAAACATGAAAAACCAGGGCGATGATTCAGAAAACATGAATATTGGACAGTAGAAAATCACCTGTTTAATAGTTAAAGAGTTTAAGGTTTTGCATATTTGCAAAGCCTTTTTTGTTTCTGATAACCAAATACAGGCTTTTAATTATTGAAACGGATTTACTTTACAGTTACCAATGATCTCAGCTACGACCAGCGTATGCAACGTATCTGCACTTCGCTGGCGGAGAATGGCTATGTGGTTACCTTGGTTGGAAGAAAACTCAGCTCTTCAATCCCGCTTAAAGAAACTTCGACCACCGCCGGGGCGGGTCAGGCAGGCTCAGAACAATATAAACAGAAGAGGATCCGCTGCTGGTTCAATAAGGGAAAGCTATTTTACTTCGAGTACAATCTCCGCCTTAGTTGTTATTTACTGTTCCGGAGAATGGATGCAGTCTGTGCCATTGACCTCGACACGATCGTACCTTGTCATTTCATTTCCTGGTGCAAACATATCCCACGGATCTACGATGCGCATGAACTGTTTACCGAATTAAAAGAAGTGATCACCCGGCCCCGGATAAAAAAAACCTGGACAAAGATTGAAAAAAAATGGGTGCCGAAATTTAAATGGGGTTATACCGTTAGTGAAGGAATAGCAGAAGAATTTCACCGGCGTTATGAAGTGAATTATAAAACCATCCGGAACCTGCCGCTCCTGAAACCGTTTGATGCAATTGAAACAGCTGAAAAATTTATTTTGTACCAGGGAGCAGTTAACGAAGCAAGGGGATTCGAATTTCTTATCCCGGCCATGCAATGGGTCAATTGTAAATTAGTTATTTGCGGCGATGGAAATTTTATGCTGCAATTGAAAAAACTTATCGTTGAATATAAATTGGAAAGCAAAATAGAGTTGAAAGGGATGTTGCCCCCGGAAGAAATATGGAAAATATCCCGGCAGGCAACAATTGGCATTGCGCTGGCAGAAAGAGAAGGATTAAATCAATGGCTGGCCCTGCCCAACAAATTCTTTGATTATGTTCATGCCGGGCTGCCACAGGTTGCGATGGACTATCCAGAATACCAAAAGATCAACAAACAGTTTGAAGTGGCGGTATTAATAAATGACCTGGCCCCGAAAAGAATTGCCGATGCAATAAATAATTTGCTGACAAATGGAATTTTACACAGTAAGCTTAAAGCTAACTGCCTGGAGGCAAGGCAGGAATTGAATTGGCAGCATGAAGTAAAAAAGCTGCTGTCTTTTTACCAATCTGTTTTTACAAGTTGAAAAAATCTCCGTATTATTTTATTTTTGCCATCCTTAATAAAACGGCAAGACGGTAATAATCAAAAAAGAACAGGCTGGGTTTGCACGATAATAAGTTTTTTCGGAAATAACCGTGAAACCCTTTTTCAAAAAACAGGTAAATACCTGAAAGACCTGTTCTTTTCAGCCTGCAATACCACCTGAAAATCCTGACATGCCTGCTGATCAAGCGCCTGTCAATATTTTTTGCAAGCAGAAGAAGATTGGCCAGGGCCTTCTCCGATTTTTCAATATAAATATCAGCCTTTTCAATAGCTGCATGAAGAACAGGGTTATTAATATAGCGGCAAAAAATGCCGGCTTGTTCAAACTGAATACCCCACCATGTGTCCTCATGACCATAACCAGTCATCTGCAAAGAGGCATCCAGGCGTTTAAAAATTTCCCGCCTGATCAAAAAATTATTCGACTGAAATCCCGCACCTAATTGAAATCCTTCTTTTCCCTGCCTGCTTTCTCTTTTTCTTCCGTATTTCCAATGCAGCATGAATTCACATGCAGCAGGCGCAGCATCTGCATACAACCTTCCGCCGGAAGCCAGTGAAATATCTTCTTTGATCAAACCGAAATAGGTGGCAAGAAAATCGTCCTTAATGATCTCACTATCGCAATCCAAAAAAAGCAGGTATTCATAACGGGCCAAACCGGAAAGTTTTTGACGGGCCGGCATCCTTCCTTCATTCCTCTCATTCCGGTACAAAAAAACGGCCGGAATATTTTGTAACGATGGATTGGCTGTCAATGTAAACTTGTCAGAGCCATCGTCCAACAAGATAATTTCCCCTTCGTTCCCGGTTTTTTCAAGTTGAGCAATCAATGCCTGAACCAATGATGTGACATTAATGTTATAAACCGGTATGAGGATAGATAATCCCACGGAGCTATTGAATACTAATGGTAGCATTATCACTTATCATGCCCCGTTCCGTCCTTATCATCCGGGCAGGAAATTTCTGCACTACGATATAATCATGTGATGCCATGACCACTGCTGTATTATAATCTTTTGAAATATTTATCAACAGGGCCATGATCTCATCCGATGTTTCAGGGTCAAGATTACCTGTTGGTTCATCGGCCAGTATGATCTTGGGAGAGTTTAACAATGCCCTGGCTATATCAATACGCTGCTGTTCACCACCGCTTAATTCAAAAGGCATTTTGAAACCCTTTGATCTCAGGCCTACTTTGTCTAAAACGTCTTGTATCTTTTCGTCCATGAGTTTCTCATCTGTCCAGCCGGTTGCCCGTAAAACAAATTTCAGGTTGTCATTAACATTACGATCGGTCAGTAATTGAAACTCCTGGAAAACTACACCGAGATTACGACGGAGATAAGGAACTTTTTTCCAGTCCAAACCCCGCAGATTGTAACCGGCCACCGTTCCTTCACCTTCTGTTAATGGCAGCTCACCATACAATGTTTTCAGCAGGGTAGATTTTCCGGTACCGGTTTTGCCTACGAGATAAACAAATTCCCCTTTGTTAACTGTAAGGTTTACATCCTGAAGAATAAGGCTGCTGCCCTGGTAGATATTGGCGTGGCTCAATTCAATAATGGGTTCTGACATGCTTGATTCCTTTGCTGCAAAATAAAGGAAACTAAGCGTAGAAGGGCATAAAATTTCCTTAAACTAAAAAAATAGTTGTTAAACTAAATAATTAGTTATAAGTTTGATTTCGAAATATAAATTAAATGAAACCACTTACAAAAGCCGAAGAACAAATCATGCAGGTATTATGGAAACTGGATAAGGCATTTCTCCGTGAAGTAGTAGAAGCCATGCCAGATCCAAAACCTCACCAGAACACAGTTGCAACTCTTTTAAAAATACTGGTTGAAAAAGAATTTGTCAGTATCCTTTTAATGAGTCGCCATCACCAGTACTATCCTTCTGTCAGCAAGGAGGAATATTCAAAACGAAGTATGAAGCAGTTGGCTAAAAATTATTTTGAGGGATCCTTCAGCAATGTGGTTTCTTTTTTGGTGAAAGAAAACAATATCTCGGTGGAAGAACTGGAAAGCCTTCTCAAACAAATTAAAAAACAACAAAACCAGCAAAAATGAAAGCATTGCTTCTTTACCTGGCGCAGGTACTTGTTACCTCCGGTATTTTATATGCCTGGTATCATTTTGCCCTGCGGAATAAAAAATTTCATCGCTACAACCGATTTTACCTGCTGGCGGCAACGGTTATCAGCAGTACGATCCCTTTCCTGAATATCCCGGTTTATTTTACACAAACAGAAACAGGGTCTTCATTTGTTTTACAAACACTAACTGTTATTTCATCTGCCGGCTCTGATGACCCCGTATCAGCAGTAGTCAATCCATCACATCCTATCAATTGGCTTAACTGGCAGAACTTATCTTATACCTTTTACATACTTATTGCTTCGCTTGCCCTGCTCAGGATCATTATCTCGGTCATTAAGGTCAGACGAATAGCAAAGAACAACCCCGTTGAACAATTGGATAATATCCATTTTGTAAACACCGGTGAACCCGGCACACCCTTTTCTTTTTTCCGCTGGCTTTTCTGGAACAGGAAAATTGAATTAAATTCTGAAAAAGGCGAGCAGATATTCCGGCATGAATTATTTCACATTACACAAAAACACAGTTGGGATATTATGTATATGGAACTACTGACCGTTGTGCTCTGGATCAATCCTTTCTTCCATTTAATGAAAAAAGAAGTAAAAGCCATTCATGAATTTCTTGCTGACCGGTTTGCCGTAACAGAAAATACAAAATGGCAATATGCTGAACTATTGCTTATGCAGGCGTTGAATACGAACCAGCGACTCGTCAATCCATTTTTTCATAACCAGATAAAAAGACGAATAGCTATGATCACCACATCCCAAAAACCAAGCTATCTGTACTTAAGGAAACTTATGGTGCTACCTGTGGCAGCTTTTGTGATAGCATTGTTTGCTTTTAGCTATAAAGAAAAAAACAAGTTAGAAGATAACCTGAATAAATCATCCGTTCCCGGCCATATAAATTCTGAAGACACTATAAAAAGAACATTATTTAATAAAATTGAATTGATAGAAGACGTTCCTCCCCCTGCAAAAAAATCTCCGTCACCCGAACAACTAAAATCATGGACAGACTCAAAAAAGTACGGAGTTTGGCTGGATGGGAGAAGGATCAGCAATAGTGAGCTTACCAAATATAAATCATCGGATTTTGGATTGTATTTCTTAAGTAAGTTGGAAAAGAATGCCGTTAATTATGGCAACCATTTTTATCAGGTATCTTTAATGACTCAAAAATACTATGAGAAAAGTTATCAAACCACAAAGCTCCAGGGCAAAAAATATATTATTATCAAAGACACTACCAAGCCCTTGTTAGGCAACTTATATCAAAAATCCCTGATTGTAATTGATGGGGTGATACGGGAAGACTTAAATACAAACAATATTACTGATGCTGTAAAGGCAAATGACATTGAGTCAATTACTGTCTTAAAGGGAAATAGTGCATTTTCGAAATACAAAGAAAAAGGAGGAAACGGGGTAATTGAAATTACCACGATAAAAACCAATTCAATCAAGTTTCAGGAAGTAATAGTTTCTGACAGCAACCCTGCTAAAAATGATAACAAAATTTTCGACAAAGTTGAGATTGAACCTTCTTTCCCGGGCGGCGAAACCAAATGGAGGCAATACCTGGAAAAAACTCTGGAGACATCTGTGCCAACTAAGAAAAAAGCCCCTGATGGAGCTTACACCGTAATTATCCAGTTCATTGTTGATAAAGAAGGTAATATTTCTGATGTAAGAGCTTTGACAAATCATGGATACGGTATGGAGAATGAAGCGTTGCGAGTCATTAAGTCCGGACCCAGGTGGAACCCTGCCATACAAAATGGGCACCAGGTAAAAGCATACAAAAGACAACTTATAACATTTATTGTGGGGAAAGGGCAAAAGAATTTTCCTGCTGTTGTTATGGATGGATCATCCCAAAACACAAATAATAAAACTCCTTATTATTCGATCGGTGAATGGGATAATTCTCTGTTAGTCATTGACGGTAAAGTTATAGGGAGATTGAAAGAAAACTCGGGAAATGCAGGCCTGGTTAATTCTGTGCATATTACTGTACTTGGTTCTAAACCTGCGATGAAAAAATACGGAGAACAAGGCAAAAATGGAGCATGGGAGGCATATACCTTAAAAAGTAACGCTGAAGATTATAAAAATGATACGGCACGGGGAACAGGTAACATTGACAGAATATTTGACAAAACCGAGGTTCCTCCTTCTTTCCCGGGCGGTGACCCTGCATGGAAAAGATACCTTCAGAAAAATGCTAATGGTCTTGTTCCTCTTGACAGCGGTGCTTCTGCCGGAGTATACAAAGTCGTTGTACAGTTTATAGTTCATGAAGATGGCTCTGTATCTGATGTGAAGGCTCTTACCGGGCATGGCTATGGAATGGAGAATGAAGCAATGCGGGTCATAAAAGCCGGCCCTAAATGGATACCTGCAAAACAAAACGGGCATATTGTTACGGCTTATGTGCAACAGCCCATAACATTTGCTATAACAGACGAAGTTGAAGACAATCCAATAACCGTAGAGAATAAAACCAGCATCTTCAGCACAAATGACAAAAAGGTTCTGGCCCTTGACCTATCCGTTTTATATATAGGAGTTGATAATTTTATAACAGTTGCTGCTTCAGAGATCAGTAAAGAGGATCTGGTTGTAACTGTTTCCCAGGGTAGTATAACGGGAGGCAATGGGAAGTATTATATCAGGGTAAACGCTGTAAGTGATGCTGTGATCCTTAAGGTTTCCTCAAAGGATGGAAAAGAACTGGGGAAGCAGGTATTTAAAGTAAGAACTATCCCGGCCTATCCTGCGTATAGATAAACCTAATAATTTAAACTAGTACCGGCTGTCTTTATTATCAATCCTTTTTTCTCACTCTCTTCTACCCTGCCAATCACCTGTGCATCCACTCCAAAATTTTTGGCGGCATTAATAATTACATCAGCATCTTTCTCATTGGTATAGATCTCCAACCTTGTCCCCATATTAAATACCTGGTACATTTCGCGGTCATCTGCTTTGCTGGCTTCCTGTATCAGTTTGAAGATCACCGGCGGCTCAAATAAATTATCTTTTATAATCCGGAAATTGCCCGGCACATATTTGAGGCATTTGGTCTGTCCGCCCCCGCTGCAATGAATAAGGCCATGAATAGAATCAAAATGATCTTCTAATAACTCCTTCATCACCGGTGCAAAAGTCCGGGTAGGACTTAAAAGAAGTTGGCCGATAGTCGTTGACCGTTCTCCGTCCTTGATTTCATCAGTGATACTATGAGGGCCTATATAAACAACATCCTCATCCAAAGAAGTGTCGTATGATTCATGAAACCTTGCAGCATAGGTTTTATGCAGCAGATCATGACGGGCACTGGTCAACCCATTACTGGAAATGCCGCTATTGTATTCAGATTCGTAATTGGATTGCCCGTAACCGGCCAATCCGACTATCACATCACCCGCATTTATCTTTTCGTTCGTCACTAATGCTGACTTTGGCCATCTCGCCGTCATTGTTCCATTAACAGCAATCGTTCTCACCACATCGCCCACATCGGCAGTTTCACCGCCCATATAGGTAATGTTGATGCCAAAGTCTTTCATCTTATCAAAAAATTCCTGGCTGCCGGCAATTATCGCTTCTAATACTTCGGCCGGGATCAGATTTTTATTCCGGTCAATGGTTGATGAAAAAAGAAGGTTGTTATAAATACCCACACAAAGCAGGTCGTCAAGATTCATCACAATGGCATCCTGCGCTATTCCCTTCCACACAGAAACATCAGCAGTTTCTTTCCAATACAGGTAAGCTAAAATACTCTTGGTCCCGGCCCCGTCTGCATGCATCACATTCACCCAGGCATCATCACCACACAACACATCGGGATATATTTTACAAAATGATCTTGGATAAAGCCCCTTGTTAAGATTCTTTGTTGCTTCGTGAATTTCTTCTTTTTGTGCAGACACACCACGTTTGGAATAAAGGCTCCCATCCCCTAAAGGGGAGTATCGAAAGAAGTTTTTCATTTAGTCATTTATTTTTTCAGTAATGAGAACACCTATTAAATTAACCGTAAAATTAGGTGATGAATGTTGAAGCAATAATGAATTTCTTTCACCCCTTTAGGACAACCGAGCTAAAAGCGAAGGTTGCGAACATCGTCCAGGGGATTATATTTGCACTTCTTTATGCAAGTACACAGAGATATTGACAATTTACCCGCTTTCCGGAATGCTGTTGTCACCATCGGCACATTTGATGGCGTGCATATGGGCCACCGACAGATCATTGACAAACTCAAAACCGAAGCCATCGCCAACAATGGAGAAACGGTTATCATCACTTTTCATCCTCATCCAAAGAAAGTGGTTTCGTCCGCCATTCTTGGCATCCGGTTGATCAATACACTGGATGAAAGAATTGAGCTGTTAAGACAACTGGGAATTGACCATTTGGTGGTGGTTAACTTTACCGATGCCTTTGCCAACCAAACTGCAGAAGACTATATCAAAAACTTTTTGATTGACAAATTCCATCCGCATACCATTATTATTGGTTACGATCATCGCTTTGGCCGGGAACGGCTCGGCGACTACAGGCTATTGGAGAAAAAAGCTGCCGAATATAAATTCCGCCTGAAAGAGATCCCGAAACATATACTGGAAAATATTTCTATCAGCTCCACCAATATCCGGGAAGCAATCCTTCATAATGATATTGGCACAGCCGATAAACTGCTGGGTTATGAGTTCTTTTTTTCAGGTGTGGTAGTGCATGGAGATAAAATGGGCCGCAAACTCGGTTACCCGACTGCTAATCTGAAAATAATGGATGAAGAAAAAATAATTCCCGGCAATGGTATTTATGCAGTGTATGCCCAATTGGTGAATAGTGAATTGTCAATAGTGAATAAGGAAACTACTGAAAGCACGCATTCACCCCTGCCCACCGAAGCCCAGGCGAAGGCGGGATTCACAACTCACCACTCACGTTTTAAAGGCATGATGAGTATCGGCTTTCGCCCTACAGTAGATGGAAAGAAAAGAGTGGTGGAAGTAAACATTTTTGACTTCGATGAAGAGATATATGACCAAACGCTCAAAGTCTTTGTAAAAAAATACCTGCGGCAGGAATTTAAATTCGACAGCCTGGAAGACCTCGTAAAACAAATTGACCAGGATAAGATCGAAAGCCTGAAAGTGCTGTAGTGAAAAGTTACTGGTTGCAGGGTACTTGTTGCTGATAAAATATCCTACGAAAGTAAAATCATTAAAGGATTGAAAGTATCTCGATTTGATAGACGTAACCAGTAACAAGCAACCGGCAACTTCTCTCAATATTTTAACTTGAACTCCAATGCTTCAGGATTGTCATAAAAATCATCCATAGTAGATAAAACAGTCACTTTCATTTTATCCTCAGATAGTTTCACATTTTTACCTTCGGCTTTTTCAGCCGGGCGGGGAAGATTAATAATATAAGTGCTTGTAACAGGAAGACCCATGGCGCTTACCTGTTTTATTCCATTCAGAAATTCATCTTTATCCACATCTGCGTATTTTTCCTTATTCAACTTCTTTTTTAATTCTCCCTTCGAAAATTCAAGTATGTAGTAATCATCAAAGGAACTGGGCTCCGGCATTGCGTCTGAACCCATTGGCATTTCGCCGGGCATTTTACCTTTCATGGATTCCATCATCATCTTCCCGGAAAGGCGGTTAATTTTTTGTATATCTCCTAAAGTGGAAAAAGGAAAACTCATTATAGTAATTAATTTTTCATCCTCCATATTCATCTGTAAATGCAAAGTGCCTTTCTTTAATAATCCTTTTTCCTCAGCAGACAGATCAGGGATACTGTCTGCTGATAAAGCAAATGAAATGCTCGTATCAATCGCCTCCCGGGGGATTTTGTCGCTTGAGGCAGCGCCCATATTTTTTGCGATAGTAAGAACCTTACCCATATCATTTGTATTAACATAAGTACCGCTTCCATCATCACTAAGAGTGATCTCCTGGACTGTTTCTAAACAACTGGTCAATAAAATGGCAGACCCGGCAAAAAGACTGACTAATACTTTTTTCATGATTATTTATTTAACTGCGAAAAAGATGACTCTGGGTTTTTAAAGGTTGCTCCGAAGGAGTCCTCCGGGGGAGTTCTTTGAATCTTCGGGGTACAAAGAAAAGGTATTTACTGAAATAGTCTTCAGGCCAGCATTTTTACTACCATTTCTTTGAGCAAAGAGGCATCTTCAGTTCCGGGGTCTCCTACTCCTACAGCCCGGAGGTTATAATGATGAAGCAGCAGCAGGGCCTTTTCCACTCCGGGATAAGTGTAAACCCGGGCTGCCTGCAAATATTCTTTCATAAAATAGGGGTTCACACCTATGCTTGTGGCAATTGTTTTCTCATCGCTGGTGCCGGCGCCGAAGATCATAAACACTTTGCTGAAGAAACTGTAAAGAGATGGCAATACAAGTTGTATAGGCACGGCTTTAGGATTTGCTTCAAAATACTGTATGATACGGATACTCCTGGCAAGGTCTTTTGCGGCCAACGCAGACTGCAGTTCAAAAACGTTATAATCCTTGCTTACACCAATGTACTGTTCTATATCGTCTTCTGTTATATTGGTTCGTTTACCGAGATTCACACATATCTTATCCACTTCATTTTCGATCCGGGTCAGGTCGTTACCAATATGATCTACCAGCAACAACAACCCTTTTTGAGTAATGGTTAAACCCTTTGCCTGAAGCAGGTTCTGTGTCCATTCCGGAAGCTGGTTGTCATAGATTTTCTTAGTCGTCAGCAGCACCCCTTTTTCCTTGATCAGTTTGGCAAATTTTTTCCGGGCATCTAATTTTTTTTCTTTGTATGACACAACAAAGACGGTTGAATGCAGCGGGTTTTCCATATACGATTCCAATTTCTCCACATCCCTCATCTGCTGAGCTTCCTTCAGCAACACCACCTGCCGTTCAGCAAACATCGGGTAGCGTCGGCAGGCATTTATTACATCCGGCCAGTTGGCATCCTTGCCATAAAAAATTGTCAGGTTAAAAGAAGCTTCGCTTTCACTCAGGATATGGTGCTCAGCAAACTCAACAGCTTTGTCAATAAAATATTCTTCTTCGCCTTCAAGCCAATATAGCGGCTTAAAAGATTTCTTTTTCCAGTCTGTTATAATTTTCTCCACACTCATAAGATGCTAAGATACAGGCTTTGAGCCTTGATTTTTCACAAAAAAATTGTGAGGTTAACAAGTAAACTTTCTTTTTCTGGCACGGTTTTCGAAATTTGTGCAACGGAATAGATACCCGAAACAAGCGGAGATTTTTTTAACAGGATTTAGGAAAACGGGCAACAAAAGACGGCCTACCTTGCGGCCCCTTTCAAATTCCAATAAAAATTATTATTTTACTTCAAATCTAAAATCCTTATTATGACAGACACTAATTATCCTTCAGCTACCCCAACTTATCAAAGCCAGCCACCTAAAAACAGGAAGAATTACAAAAATCTCGTAATTGGTTTATTGGCAGCAGGGTTATTGGGTACCTGGGGCTATCTTTTGTATGATAAAAACAAAGCTGAGAAAAAGATCAATGACCAGGTCACCCAGATCTCTAAAGTGACGGATGAAAAAAATGACCTGCAGGAAAGTTTCAACGCTTCACTGGCCAGGCTTGATTCCATCACCGGCGCCAACAACGGCTTGCAGGGTGAAAAAAGTGCCTTGCAAAAAGAAATTGAGGCCAAAAAAGTGGAAATAAGAAAAGTCCTGAGCGACAAGAATGCCACGCAGGCCCAACTGGCAAAAGCAAAAACAATGATTGCTGAATTAAATGATAAAATCACCGGTTTGGAAACTGAAGTTGCACGACTTACCGGAGAGAACCAGCAATTGGTCACAGTCAATACAACACTACAACAGGAAAAAGCTGATGTAGAGCAAACCCTTCTAACTACAAAGACAGCAAAAGAAGACCTGGAAAAAACAGTTGATGTTGCTTCTACTTTCAGCGCATCCAATATCCAGGTGACTCCCTGGAATGAAAAGAAAAGCGGCAAAGAAAAGAGCACCACTACCGCCAAAAGAGTTGACAAATTGTTAGTCTCATTCGATGTGGAGAACCGGATTGCCAAATCCGGACCTGCTGACATGTACCTGATTATAACAGCGCCTGATGGTAAAGTAATTTCTACTGAAGCCGGAACTCTATTAAATACCCGCACAGAAGGTGAGAAACCCTTTACTGCCAAAGTCCCGGTTGAATATGTACAGGGACAACGCAAAAATGTACAATTTCCTATTCTCCAGAATGATTTTATGACTGGTGATTATAAAATTGAAATTTATCATAATGGCTTCAAGATCGGCGAAGGAGTAAGAAGCCTTAAAAAAGGTGGTTTATTCAGCTAACGCAGTTAACACCTGCAAAAAAGCCGTCCCGACATATCGTGACGGCTTTTTAATTTTATCCGATAAAAAATTGTTGCCTGAGAATTTTTGTCAGGATAATCCCGACATCCCAATGTTGATCATGGGATCGTCGCGGGTTAAACACATTTTTTTCACATTATCCAAAGTTGATACAGCATAGGCGCAAAGCTGCAAAGCATTGCAGTAACTTTATACAAGAAAATTACAACCCATGTTCAATTCAATTTTGCGCCGGCAATTATTGCTGGCGACAGTCCTGCTTATAAGTCTTCCATCCATTACGCAGACGGCTTTTAATCCCAGGTATAATAATTCCTCGGTTTATATCGGCATCGAGGTTGGCTCCAAAGGAGTAAAAATGAGTGTGATCGAACTGGGGAAAAACGCATCCAGCAACGGCGCTTTTACAATTCTTAAAGACAGTTCTGTCAATACTGACTTCATCAGTTTTTCTCAACTCACTTTTTCGGCAACTTTAACAGGACTTTGCGGATTATATAGATCTGCCATAAAAGACTACCAGGTTCCTCCCAAAAGAATTTTTACCGTTATCAGCAGCGGGGTTAAGATGCAGGCTGAAAAAGACAGCAAAACCAGTTGGATCATCAATCTTATTGATTCGTTCAAACTTAAAATAAATGAACCTTCCCGGCAGGTGGTAGTCGTGGATGTACTACAGGAAGCCCGCCTGTCTCATCTGGGCATCGTACCCGATCCAAGACGCTATAATACTTTTTTAATTGATATTGGCAGCGGCAATACCAAGGGCGGTTATTTCCCGTATGACAATACTGAAACATTCAAGCTCTTCCAGTTGAATTGGGGCACCAAAAGTGCCGCCAACGCTACCGAAAAAAGATGCCAGGGCGATAACAGCGTTGACAATTTCAACAAAGAGATGTACCGGGTATTGTCAACCGTCGAAAATAATGATATCGTTTACACCGTGAATGCAAGCGGCGCATACAACTATAATGATAATGTGGCCATCAGCGGCGGTATAGCATGGGCTGTTGCCACCTTATCACATCCTGAGCTGGTTAACAATCCTATTGTGTCTGTTACATACGGCGAAGTGGCAAAGTTTTGCAATAAGCTCTATGAAAATTTCGATGCCCTTGCTCCAGCATTTCTTTCAGGAAATATCAATATACCCGCTCAAAAGAAAGCCATCTTTGACGAAGCGGCAAGAGTACAAAAAGTATTTGACCAGAAATCATTGATGGCCGGTGCTGGTTTACTGCTGAAGATCATGCGGCAGTTTACGTCCGCTTATGAGACCAAACAATTTTATCTTATCAAAAACGGGCAGGTGGGTTGGATATCGGCATACGTAGATCAAACGGTAGATAAATAAATTGTAAAAGTCCCAGCACCTGCTATTTCGTTCTAAAGATGAAAGATACAAAGACTGTTTTGCTGGTTTTGCTTTCGGTGGGCCTTGTAGGCACATGGGTTTATTATATCTATGATAAATCAAAGCAGGGCGATCATAAAACTGAAGCTGAAACCGTTACCCCGGCTGCTGCCTTACAAAGCATACAGGACTCACTCCAAAAGGTTTATTCATTCACGGTTGATAAACTGGGCGCCCAATTAGATTCAGTCAAAACCACGGCAGGTCAGTTACAGGGTGAGCTCAATGCCCGGCTGGAAGAAATAAACAATCTTAAAACAGAGATAGCCGCCCTTCTGAAAAAAAATGGCGCCAAAAAAGAAGATATTGAATTGGCCGGAAGAAAAACAACCCAATTGCAACAGCTTGTTGCAGGATTAGGCATGGAGAATAAGGATATGGCGGATAATAAAAAGCAGGTAGCTCCACAGCCAGCTGATGAAAATATTACACCGGCAAAAAAATCGCAAAACGATAACCAACCGGCCAGGCAGGAAAATACATACAGCTCTTCTTTATTCACCGTCTCTGAATTAAAATTTACACCCATTGCATTGAAAGATGACAGGGAAGTGGAAACAAACCAGGCTGAAAGCGCCGATAAGCTGATCATTTCTTTTTTGGTACAGAACAATTCAACCAGCTATGCCAATGCCGAGGTCTTTGCCATTATTACACAACCTGATGGTAAGGTGATGCAAACAGATGCCTGGGATGCTGCTTCAATCCCTACCCATGATTACGGCAAAAAAGCATATACCCGGAAAATGAAATTTGAGTACCTGAAAGGAGAAACAAAACAATTGCAGGCCATTATCAGGCCGGAGGATTATGAAAGGGGTAATTACACGTTACAGGTATTCCATAACGGCTACCTGGTAGGCCAGGCGGTGAAGATCCTGAATTAAAAAAAAGCCGTCCCGATTTCTCAGAACGACTCCTTTTACTTGCTTGCCGTTAGTGTTGGTTGCGACTCAGGTCTGACAGCCATCCCGATTATTCGGGAGTCTCCGTCTGACCCCGATACATGCGACTATAATTTTAAGAATCTCATCTTCATAGACTCCCCGTCCTCCCTTTTCGCTGCAAGGAAATACAAGCCAGCCTGTAGTTTATTTATATCAATCTGAAGGATCTTGCTTGTGATCTGCACCTGCAGCACTGTTTGCCCCTGAAGATTCACTACCTGGATCATTTTCCCGATCCACCTTGAATCATAGGCCAGATCGAGGGTTATGGCTGAACTGGCAGGATTTGGATAAAGTTGAGGATACAGCCATTTGGGGTCCGATTCGGGTAAAGGGGATTCAAAAATAAGCGGCTGATCCAATCCTTTTGATAAAAGAATAGCATTGCGCGGGCCGCCTGCTTCAAAAAGAGCCCTCATTCTTGCCTTCTGCCCATTAGTAAACAGATTGATACAGGCGTCGCTGGTGAAATCCATATAGTTCATATACATATCTCCATTAGGGCCATTGCCACAGGTAATACGTATAGTTGAAGGACATCCGGGGGTATAACTTGCCTGCTTCGGTGTATCATCCACTCCATCATCACCGCAGTTCGCATCACCCCATAAATGTTTCAGGCCAAGCCAGTGACCCAATTCATGCACGGCGGTCTTGCCCAGATCATATCCGCTGCCTGCATTAATTGCAGCAAACGCATCAAAGTCTATTACCATTCCATCTTTTGCTACATCGCTCCCAGGCAAGCTGGAATAACCCGCCAGTTTATCCAGGTTGCAAACCCAGATATTAAGATAGCTTTTGGCATCCCAGGCATCATCGCCCATATTGGCGGAAAATTTCATCTTATCATCCATCGTCCATTTTGAAATAGGTGTGTATTTATGGATGATGCCGGTAGTGGACCTGCTCCTGCTGTCAGATATGGCCAGTTGAAATTCTATTTCAACATCAGCGGCCAGTGGTTTAAAATATAAAGGAGTTTTTACAGAATCAGCATTCCGGCGACGAAAACAACGGTTCAACACTTCTATCTGGCTTTGTACCTGTGCATCGCTTATTTTCTCCGATGGGGTATGGTATAAGATATGAACGACAACAGGTATTTTAATGACATTGCCTTCGAGCCTGTTTGTAATATTATTTTCAGCAGTTGAAATATGCTGTTTAGTAAATGCTTCTATGGCATTCATTCTTTCGGCCAATGCCGGATCATTTCTTAATTGTTCCTGCTGATAAGCAAAAGTATTGCAGCGTTCCCGTTCCAGCGGGATAAGTTGTGCTGTCAGTTGACTTGTAGCGCCCAGTAATAATAAAGCAACAATTAATCCTGTCTTCATAGATCCCTTTTCATTTGTACGTTAGTTATGGCATGGCAAAATTTTCTGCCAGTGGTCAATCACCAGGAACTGAATAATAAAGGATAATGGGAATCAATAAAGGCGTCTCAGGGATACGAATCAGCTGTAGGAATTTCAGGGAACGGGGATATTCGTTTCTCAAATATAATTCTTTTAATTTATTGTGCAAGAAGTATTTGTATCGTATTTTTCCGATTCATGGTTCACTTGTAAAAGCTTTAACAGCCAAAAGCCTTATCCACCCTTATTTTTGTGTGAAATCTATTTCTTATTCATGAAAAAATTATTTTCTGTTGCCCTGCTGGTTAGCCTTGCTGCCTGTAATTCCGGAACAAAGCCACCTGACAAAATTGACCCCAATGCTCCAAAAGGAATGAGCCATTCAATTGCTGGCACTTATCCTCATGACACTTCTTCTTACACGCAGGGCCTGGTTATTTATAAAGGTGATTTGTATGAAGGAACGGGTCTGCCAGGGAGATCGAAGCTTATGAAAGTTGATTTAAAAACCGGAAAAGCAATACAAAGTATCAGCCTTGCTGTGGAATTCTTTGGCGAAGGAGTTACCATTTTAAATGACACGGTTTATCAACTTACCTGGCAAAATAAAGTTGTGTTTATTTATACGCTGAAAGATTTCAAAAAAATAAAAGAATTCAAGATAGATACAGAGGGATGGGGATTGACCAATGACGGAAAGAACCTGATCGTGAGTACCGGCGGAAGCGACTTATTTTATTATGAGCCTTCTTCTTTTAAATTAGTAAAAACCCAAACAGTAACGGATGCCGGCAGCCCGACACATGATATCAATGAACTGGAATTCATCAATGGTTTTGTATATGCCAACCAGTACCAGGCGCCTTATATTTTTAAAATTGACCCTGCTACAGGACAGATTGTAGCCAAAGCTGATTTGACCGGCATGTGGAACCGGATCAAAGCTATTGACCCCGATGCTGATGTTCCCAATGGAATTGCCTACGATGCAGCAACCAGGAAGATCTATATCACAGGTAAATTGTGGCCGGAGTTGTATGAGGTGCAGTTTAGTCAGTAGACCTCCCTGCCCTCCATAGGAGGGTTCTTAGAGTCTTCTTATTAAAAAAACATTTACCAATAGAGGAGTTTAAAGCCCCTCCTTCGGAGGGGTTTGGGGAGGCTATTCCTTCGGAGGGCAGGGAGCCTTACTTCCCGATAATATAAATCACCGAACTGCATCTCTTCACATCTCCCAATGCTTTCAGGTTGGAAAGAAATCCATTAAAGAAAGAAGCGACCAGGTTTGTTTTCCCATTCTTGTATTTACTGCTCAGCATTGAAATATAAAAACTATCATACCACATCGGTTTATATCCAAGCAGTTTCATTCCATGCTTTTCCATTAATACCTGCATGGCCCGGGGAGAAAAATGATACAAATGCCGGGGTACATCATAAGCCGCCCAGCACTCCTTATATATAGCAGCATCTTTTGAAGTATAGTTAGGAACAGCAATTAAGAGCTTCCCCCTTTCTTTCAGCAAAGACTTTAACTGCTGTACGTAAGCCGAAAGATCATGCACATGCTCCAGCACATGCCAGAGAGTAATGGCATCAAAACTTCCTGCCTGCAGATGAAAGAATTGGTCCATATCCTTCAATTCAATATTGTATTCTTTCCTGGCTACCTGCCTGGCGCCTTCATCCGGTTCAAGCCCCGTTGCATACCAGCCATTAAGAGCCATCTCGCTGACAAAAGCACCTGTGCCGCTTCCCACATCAAGTAAATGGGCTTTCCCCATCCCCGTTACTCTTTGCAGCAGTCTTCTTTTCTTTCTTAATGTCCGTTTACGAACTGACTGGTAAAGACGATTGATTAGCCCTTTAGAAGTATTGGTATGAGAAATATAATCCTCAGATTTATAATAAGGCGCTATGGAATCTGCATCCGTTACATCCTGAGTAAAGCGAAGTGAACAGGCATTACATTCAGCAATGGGGAAGATTTCACCACTGACGCTGTGATCTTTTGCTGATAAAACATTTTTTATATCAGCCGAACCGCACACAGGGCAATGGGTATAATGAATTAAATCAGACATACGAGGATGGCAAAGTAAAACGAAAATTAGCAAATGAACCTCACCCCACAATCACTCGGCTAATATGGAAACCCTGCCTCCCTTCTCCTCCAGAAGAGGGGCTGGGGAGTTCCCGATATTCATGAATCATCTCGGGGTGAGGTCATGGAAGAATCTGATAAGCATCGGATGCTTCCATCGGAACCAGCTTCATATTATTGGATGTAGAAGAAACATCTTTACCATGCTCATAAAAATACCAGCCAATAAACAGGAGGGCCGGAAAACCGGCAACCAATGCAGCTATCCACCACCTTGATTTTTTAGCTTCCGGCTGGTTAAGCATTTCCGTCATCTCAGCCGAGGTCTTCTGATCCTCTCCCACCCTTACCATGTGTTCTGCTTTATCCCTGATTACCTTTTCAGCAGCAACTGGTTTTTCGATCGCAGAATCTGTTGCCGGAGAAAATTTCATTTCACCAGCAAGGCCTTTCCTGATCGTGCCCACACCCTGCCAGTCGATCGTATCTCCATCGGTGATCTGTTTTTTTGTTTCAAATACAAAATCATTGAACCGGATGATGGCTTCATGGTCTGAAATATGAAGTGCCCCGGCCAGCCATTTAAAAAAATTAATCGATGGAGGGTCAACAGAAGGCTGTAAGGCGACCGAATAAGCAGGCGGATCAATCTGTTTATTGACAAAATCATTTACAGCCGGTTTTCTCTCCAGCAAAAAAGTGCCAACACCAGGTACAGCTAATCTATTATGTTGAATGAAATATTGGTAAAGCGCTGCGTACATCATCTGTTCTTTTGATCGAACGAAAATACGATACCGCCGGTAAAGTTGAACCCATACACAGGATATTGGTTCCAGCGCTGGTATTCTTTGTTGAAGACGTTATTAAACTGAGTCCACAGGTTGAGATTCTTTGTTATTTTAAATTCCAGGCCGGCATTGAGATCAAAAGCTCCTGCCAGTTGACCGGCGCTGCCGTCTTTCTTCAGGTATTGCGGACCACTCCAGGCAAAGAGATCGGTCTTTAGCCAAAGGTCTTTGATCACCTGCAAGCGCAAATTGGCTTTTATTTCAAGCGGCAGCAATCCCCATGCTTTTGCATTTGTTATCAGGCCGGTATATTGGTTGAAAGTTAAACCTCCCAGGACTGAAAATTTTTCCCCGATATTATATCCCAGTTCACCGCCAAAGTTCACGACATTTAGTTTCGCCTCATTGACGACACGGAAAGACTTTCCTCCGCTGCCCACGGTGTAATCATTTACAAACAGGGGTTGATTATTCAATTTATTGAATCCAACTTTAGCGGCATAACTGAAATGATCACCAACCGAACCTTTGAAACCGGCAAAACGTTCCTCGATCCAGGTATTTTTTAATTCCGCAGGTACAAATAACCAGGGATTCTGAGAAGCGAGGTATTGATAAGTTGTTTTGCGGACATAGCCCGTCCATCCTGCCTGGAAATTAATGCGATTATCATTCGTACTGATATCAACCAGCACATTCGGGAACATTTTGAATGTTTTATTATCCCATGATGGCCTGATACCTGCCTGGGCATTGATCTTTGGCGTTTTAAACAACACGGATGGCGAAATATAATACATCGTATTATTAATAGCCGATTTGCCTTCCGGTGAAAAACGGGTAAGGTCAAAGCTGATACCCAGGTTGACCGCAAACACTTTTCCCACCGTTTTTTGCAAGGGCAGGTTGATCACTGTATTGCTTTCTGAATTCTTAAGATTATCATTGAAAACATCGATCCTGATCTCCGGCCAGTAGGTGAGTCCAAACTTTGTTTTTTCGATATTATGCATTGCTACACGGCCGGAGATAGTTTGAAAATTTCGCTTCAGGGAATCGCCGGGGAATAAAAGTGTGGCAGGTTCAAATCCATATTTATAAGTCCGGTGCTGATTCGTGCCGATGCTGGCATCCCATTGGCTATTTCCTGTTTTAAAGTAACCAGCCAATTTTACATCCGTATTGGTGAATTTCTGAAACTCCCTTTTCCCATCTGACCCCACATGTTTGGCATAAATATTCAATCCGGCTGTTTTGCCATCACCAAAAGAAATACCTGCCTGGATAAATGGGGTTCTCAAACTTCCAAAGCCCGCTTTTATATAACTGCTGTTGTCAAAGTTTCCGCCTGTGTCTATATCAAGAGCAAGTGGCTTCAATGATCCCGGCTGGTAAGCAAATAATAAATTCTGGTTCGGAATATCGTAATTCAATTTTGCTTTGTTGGTATCCGCAACGGGCGGTGAAGCATTGAAATTAATTTTTGCGGCTTCCCGCAGTACCGGCTTGAAACTGGATACAATATCAATACCTCCTTTACCGGTTGTATCTTTTTGAGCATAAGAAATTCCAACAGTGAAAATTCCAAATCCCATGAAAAAAATTCTATATAATTGTTGCTTCATCATTTCTACTTTATTTAACTTACTTCCCCAATCATCTAACGACTAATTATCCACTTTACTTGATTTACCCTCTTCCTCCGTGGCCTGTGTCAATTTTACCTGTGCCTCTGCTTTTAATTCCGTATTGATCGTATTATCAACCACACTCTGGAAAGTAGCTTTGGCATTGAAATAATCTTTTTGTTTAAAATAGATATCGCCCAGTAAAATATACCCCTTCGTTATCCAGTAATCATATGAACCTGATTTGTTGATCGTTTCAAAAGCTGCCTTCTCGGCCTCCGTTAATTTATTTACCTGGAACCAGCAGTCAGCGATCTCATACCGGGCCTCTGCTGCCAGCGCTGCCTTATTTAACTGCACTACCGACTTAAAGTTGGTAATGGCCAGGTCATATTGCCCGCTTACCTGGTATGATTTGGCAATAGCCATATTGGCCAATGATTTATCATCAGCGCTGCTGCCTTTGGCGGCTGTCAATTCTTTGGCATTCTCCAGTGCTTCTGTCCATTTTTCCTGCTGGTAATGACATCTCAGTAAGCCCCGCATAGCTTCCAGTTTATTTTCCTGGCTGGCAGTGATCTGTTTAAGCTGTGCATAATATTTTTCTGCACCCGAATAATTTTTCAATTCGAAGAAATTGATCCTCGCCGCAGTCAGTACGGCTTTTTCTGCATATTTATTGGGGGCATTGGCGGCTACTGCTTCAAATCCAGCCAATGCATTTGTCCAGTCCTTCCTGGCAAAATAAATATCTGCCTTGTTAATGTTGGCATCCAGGGTATAAGCCCCGTCAGGAAATTTCTGGAGGTAATTATTGAATGCTGTCAGCGCCCCGTTGAAATTCTGATCATCATATAATTTTTCTGCAGCCCCATAGGTCAGCGAATCTTCTGTGTTTGCACTCAGCGGACGGCCCAACTCCCGCATATATGCTGCATATTCATCAGGATGGCCATCTTCGATGTAAATGAGTTTTATATTGTCAATTGCATCTTCAGACTCAATGGAGTTAGGATATGTATCCACCAATGTCTTAAATTGTTTCAAGGCTTCGCTATTATTATCTACATTATAATGGGCAGTACCCAGTTTAAGATAAGCCTGCGGTTTCATGCTTTCATTACCCGGGGCGTTGATGATAGTGCTTAAAAAAGGTATAGCCTCACGGAATTTTTCATTCCCCATATACGTATTGGCAATTTCCATGTTGGCGGCCTGCGCCAGGGAAGAATTCGGAAACTTCCTGATCGCCGTGTTCATCAAAGCAATCTTATCTTTGGGACTATTGACGCCAGCCAGCATAGCGATCTGGAAGGTGGCATAATCTTCAGCAGGCCATGAAAGCCTGATCACATTTTCATACATGCTTTTGGCTTTTGCAAAATCTTTAAGCATGAAATAATTATCTGCTCCCCTGATGTATGAATCCTGGGAAAAAGCATCTGAATTTAAAGCCGGCGCTTTTATTAGTGGTTCGAAAAAAGTCAGGGATACCGGGTAGTTTTCTTTACGCAGGTAAGCATAGCCAAGATTGTACTTTGCATTGGTAGGATTTGCTTCGCCGTTGGCAGGCGCCCCGGCATCAACATAGGCATGATAATATTTTATCGCCGTATCCAATTTGTTGTTGCGATAGCCGATCTCCCCTTTCCAGAAGTAAACAAAAGGAAGTACAGAACGATTATAAGGATCTTCCAATATTTTATCCAGTAAAGCGTCAGCATCAGCTAACTGTCCATCATTGATCATTTCTGTGGCACGGCCATATAATATCCGGGGATAGATCCGCTTTGCATTTTCAGAAGGCTTCGTGAGGCTTTCCAGCATAGCCTGTGCATCTTTAAAATTATTTGTATTAGCCAGCACATCCACCATCAGCTCTTTGGCTTCGGTATTGTACTTTGAATCAGGATAACCAGCTATAAAAGAACCCAGGCTGTTCAGGGCCTCATCCTGGTAACCCAGTTCATAAGAAAGTTTGGCATATTGGTATTTGGAAATTTCTTTCTGCTCCGTATTGCTGCTGTTGGATGAACAAAACAGGAATGCATTTCTTGCATTTGATTTCTGCCCAGTTCTCAGGTAAGCATCTCCCAGCAGGTACATAGCATGCTGGCTCAGGGAATCATCTTTACCGCTGAGTTGCTTAAACCCCTCAATGGCCTTTGCCAGATTATTTGCCTGGTAATAACAATAGGATAGTTCATATAGATCTTCACGCCGCACTTTTTTGGAACGACCCACATAATCTTCTAAATAGGGCAAAGCTTTGGCATATTCACCTTTTTCGAAATACGCATGACCGATCAATTGCTTTAATTCAAGGTCATAATATTGTGCGCTGCTGCCTGATTGTAATTTGTCCTGTATATAGGTAATGGCTTCATCTTTTTTCCCCTGGATATAATATACCTGGGCTATGTAGTAGGGAACCACCGTTCCATAATTCTTTTCATTTTCCACTATCTTAAAACTTTCCAGCGCTTCGTTATACTGTTTGTCACGGAAAGCAAGGAATCCATAATAATAGTTTGCATCTATGTAATTGGGATCATCCTTTATGTTGCGGATACTGTTGAACAAGGGTTTGGCCTTTGCAAAATTCTGGAGATTGAAATATGCATAGCCCTGGTGAAACTTCATGTCTGCAATTTCCCTGTTGTTCAGGTTGGCAATATTGGTTTGATCATATTGCTGAACGGCATCCCCAAATCTTTCATTACGGAAATAATATTCTCCCAGGTGAAAGCTCATCATCTGTACCCGTGGATTGTTCTTTTCAAGGTCAATATATTGCCAGGCGTCTTCTTCGGCCCTGCCTTCATTTTGCTTTAGGGCGCAGACAGTGGCATAATAATTTATTTCCTGCACGGTGATAGGCGTGTTGGCCCTGTCGGTTTCCCTTATATCATGCTGCAATTCCCTGAATAAGGGATAAGCAAGGCTGTATTGTTCTTTCTGGAAATACTGTTTGGCTTCCTTGAATGTTGTTTCAGGGTCAGAAAAAAACCGGGTCTGCTGTGAAAAAACGGAAACGTTGAGAAAAAGGGCTATGACAAACAAACTTTGATTCTTCATGTAAATTGTCCTTTAAACCGATGGTCCCGATTTATTCCGGGGTAAATTTCTAAACGATGCGAATATTCAAATTATTTCAGGTTAATCCAAACATCATTCCAAACAGGTGTGGATAAGTGCGATGTTTGGTATGCTTTAACATTTTCTTGTTGTATTTGCATAATTCCGGGGCACAATTCCGGGAACAACAGCTAAACGATGATTCGAAAATAGTTACTATCTTCCTTGGATGAAAAGAGTACAACTTATCGAATATGGTATTATCACCATCGGTTTGTTATTTGGTTATAAATCATTTGACAGTTTCTTCGCAGCTATAGTGCAAGTACTTTATATGGTTGGTGGTCTAAGTCTCGATGATATTGGCGCCCTGCTCCCCACTTTAATTATGATTGCAGCTTACACGGTTTGTTTTATACTTCTGATCCGCAGAAGCCGTCAGATAGCCGTTTATCTCAGTGGTATGTCTGCCGGTGAAAATGTCCCGTTTAAAATAGGAAAGCGATCTCTTCTCCATGTGGTACTTATCGGGATTTGTGCTGCAGTCATCCTTACAAGTCTTGCAGAAATTATTCTTTATTTGTTTGAATCCTTTAAACAGGAAGCCGGCAGGAGAAGCTTTACAGACAATGAAGGGAGCAGGGTGAGTAAGTATGTCTTTAACGTGGCCTCAATCCGAACAATTATTGCCGCGGTCGCACTTTATTTTTCAAAAGACATCAGCAGTTGGTTTATCAGGAAAAATGAAGTTGATGAACTGACCTTTGAATCTGAACCTGAAAATGATAAATAAATGTTTTGCACAGAAACACAAGTAAGGGTCCGCTATGCCGAAACTGACCAGATGGCTGTGGTATATCACAGCAATTTCTTTCTTTACTTTGAAACAGCAAGAGCTGAATCAATCAGGCAACTTGGATTTACCTATGCAGGCATGGAAAAGATGGGCATTGTGATGCCTGTTATTGATGTGCATTGCAGGTATCTCCGCCCGGCCGTATATGACGACCTGCTTACTATTAAAACTACGTTAAAAGAACTGCCGGTGCATCATAAAATAGAGTTTCATCACGAAGTATTCAATGATAAAGAAGAGCTGCTGGCTGTTGGCAAGATCATTTTATATTTTATGGAGGCTAAAACCATGAAACGGACAACGATGCCGGCTCAACTACTGGAAAAACTGCAATCCTATTTTACCTGACGAAAAAATATTGCCCGCTTAATCAGGGCTAAAGCCCCTGTATTTGTATTGACTTCATTAACCCCAGCCTTAAGGGTAGCCAACTACCTATAAGGGACAAGAGATAGCGACTAATGCTTTTTATATCGAATGTAAAGGGGCTGTCAAAACAGCCTATATCGGTTTTTTGTTAAATGAAACCGATACAACTATTGTTTTATTGAGAAGCAAAGGATTTAAGAAAAAAGTTGGGGTTGCTATCGTTTCTGCTATGGGTATTTTGTTTATTGGATTCTTGTTAGGCACATTTATTTTAACTGAAAGTTTAGAAGAACATAATCCTAATATTGGGAAAACTATTGTTTCAGTAATTCTTGTTATTGGTTCTATTTTTATGAGCTTTCACATAAATAAACACGATTTTGTATCTTCAAAATAAATTATGAATTCTTTGTTTGACATAGTAAGTATAGTTGGTGGCTCAATAGTAGCACTGACATTTTTCGTTTATGGTTTCTATATGAGAAGTGAAACAAAGAAAACAATAGGTAAGAACAAGGGTAATATCAATTACTCTTAATTTATTGGAGAATAAGTGTATAAAATTTAAGTTTTCAGATTATGGGAAGGCGACCAAAAAACATTTGCCCAAAGACCAATATGAGTTTTTTCCTGACATTTTAATAAGTATTTGCAATAATATAACCTTAAGCTCAGCAAGGGGAATGTTTGCGGTTAAAGTAGAAGATTCATCGTATGAGGACTTGGTTGTTCCCTTGCTTGATCCAAACTCATTAAAGCCGAAATTAAAAGAATAGGCTATTTCTTTTTCACCTTACTATTTTTTATCGGGGTTGTAATAGCTATCTTAAACAGTTCATCAGCAGTAAGGGAAGTCTTTACAGTTATATCGTATTTACTTTTTTTCTTTGATTTCTTAGCTTTAGCCATGCCTTAAAGTTAGGCATATTTCCACTCAAAGCCTCCCGTAGTCTTTTTAACTCCCCTAACTACTTTTGAAATCATTGCCTTTCTTATGCCTGTCATTTCGGAAGCCTGTTTTAATGAAGTATAGTAACCTACGGTTGTCCCGTTTTTAATTTGATAAACCGGGCGGCCATGTTTTTTAGCAGATAATATTTTCTTGTCGGATATTTCAATAACTGGTTTGGGTTGGTCAATCTTTGCTGTCAGGTCTTTCCACTTAATTCTGCCATCCATGTTTTGCAATGACAAAGTAAACCTTGCAGGGTCATTCAACTTTCTAAGATTATACCTGAACATTGTTTCGTCACAGTAACGGGAAAGATGTTTTGGGGTTACTTGGTGGTAAATTCCAATGATTGACCTTTTCAGCATACCAAATGCTCCCTCAATCGTATTGGTATGGATTACGCCGTCCCTGCAATATTCATCAGCACTATGGTTTACTATTTCATGCCCTGCATATTCTTTATGTAAACCTTCATAAGCATTGGATGAATCGGAAATAATAACAGCGTCTTTATCTACGTTCTCATGTATCAAAGGTTGCAGGATATAGTTACCAGTTTCTTTACCACAGGCTATTAGCTTCAAATTGCCGCCTCTTTCAATCATTCCCATTACCATAGTCTTATTTTGGATTGTGCCGTTATTGGCTGTCCTTAATGCTGCCCGTCTTTTCTTGTTCATATTGCCGACCTTGCCCCCCACCCAACATTCATCCACTTCGACTATATTATCTAATTTCTCATTGTATTTAACTCTCATTCCTTCCCTTATTCTATGTAGCATGAACCAAGCTGACTTTTGAGAAACTCCAATATCCTTTCCCAACTGGTAAGATGAAATACCTTTTTTATGAGCCGATACCAAATAGATCGCTGTGAACCATTTGAACAAAGGAACATTACTTGCCTCCATGACTGTCTTAACCTTTACAGAAAACTTCTTATAACAATCACTATTCCCGCATTTATAGCGGCTGTTCTTTTCAATAACATAAATCCTTCCCGAACCGCAATGAGGGCATACAGGCTTCCCCTGCCATCTTTGAGTAGCCAAATACTCCCGGCATTGCTCCTCGGTTGGCATTGACAGGATTAATTCTCGCAAATTGGTGAACATATTGTTTTAATTTAGTGGTTTCAAAAATACTTGTATGGCAAATAGAGAAATAACCCCTTTACACGCTAATAAGTTTTGGGAGTATTTAGAGAAAGAGCATCCCAAAATATTCAACCAACTATCAAACTTCGCTTTAATAAACGGTGCTATTGTTTCGTTCAAACCCGCCCGAATGAGTGATGAAGACTTTGAAGAATATGAACGACTGTTATATAGATGGCAAATTGATAATGGCTTTTGGGAGGAAATAACATTAATGAAAAGCGACCAAACTTCAGTAACCTTTCCACGAAATGCAATAATTGATTTTGTCATGGTAAATGAATTTACTACCCGAATAGTGTTACATGGTGCTACTGGTGGCATTTGTGAAATTTTAGTTCCGGAGAATATGAAAGCTCTTGAAAAGCGGCTCTACGTTTAATTCATAACTTTTGATACTTACAATAGAACTGCTATCTAAATGAATTTGCAAAGCGGATATTATCATTTTAGCATGGTCAACCGAATAGCCATCTAATAACCTGATAATTTTCTTTGTTGTGGTAATTTGTTTCGCCTGTTCCTTTGACATTGCAGGCTTGCGTTTGTCAATCAGTTCTTTATTACTTCCCATAACTTATAACAGAAGTATATTTGGGGTTAAGCCAATCAACCTACATAATTTTGTCCCCTATGGTTATTGGCTACCCCTTAAGGCTGGGGTTAATGAAGCAGAATGCTAAAGAGCTTTAGCCCTGAGTCAATAAACTACTGCAGGTTTTTGCAGATGCATTAATTTTACCCGATGGAGAATTTTGAAGAAACATTACCGGAAAGGAATAAAGAAGAAACGGATGCTTCTGTTGAAGAAGCAGTTGTTTATCCGCCTAAATATGAAAAGCCGGAACAAACTTCCAATATCTGGCTTAAATCTGTTTTCAGCCTTGCACTTTACCTTGTCCTGGGTTATTACATTTTTCACAGTTTCAAAATGCTGCTGATGATCACAGCCATTGTGATGTTTCATGAACTGGGCCATTTCTTCGCCATGAAATATTTCAGGTACAAAGATCTTGGCATTTTTTTTATCCCATTGCTCGGCGCTTATGTATCAGGAACAAAACGGGAAGTCTCGCAAAAAGAATCAGCCATCATTTTGCTGGCCGGACCGCTGCCGGGTATTATACTTGGCATTATCATGTATTTGCTTTATGAAAACAATCCGCTATTGCATGTTGCAGGCATTTCTTATTATACCATCTCGTTATCGCTTGTCATTTTAAATCTTATCAATCTGATTCCTGTTTATCCATTGGATGGCGGGCAATTGCTGAACCGTGTTTTCCTGGATGAAGAAAGCTGGATCAGTAAAGGATTTGTTTTTCTTTCAGCGGGCTTTCTTTGCTGGGTGGCTTTATTCGCCATGAAACCCCCTTTCTATCCTTTATTGCTCTTTCCCGCCATGATGCTGCTCCGCTATGTAGGTGATACCAAATTAAAATCGGTGGAGAAAAAAATCGAAACAGAAGGTATAGATATGGATAAATCTTATGAAGAATTGCCTGATAATGATTACTGGGCTATCCGGAACATCCTGATCACAGAACACCAAGCGTTTAAAGATATTCAGCTTTCGCCTCCTTATGTATATGATGCGAAAGAAGAAAAAATTATGACAACGATAAAGAGCCTGCTGCACCGTCATCTCATGCAGGATGTATCCATTGCCGGTAAAATTTTCCTGGTACTGATCTGGGCGGCCGCCATTGCCTCGCCATGGCTCTTAAATATGGATCTGTATTTTCTTCACCGGTTTGGGCTTTGATCAAGGTAAAAAGTCAGCGATTAGTTTTATCTTACCTCATAAACCAATTAAAAATGATCAGAAATCTGATTCTTGCCAGTCTTATATTAATGACTGCCTGCAAATCCAAAACAAAAACTACTGATACCGGCGAAAAAACGGTTAAGGATTCTATTACCACACCTGTCAAGGATTCAGTATCAAATACAGGCCCCTCTATGGGGAAAGTTGATATGGAAAATTTTGGCGCCCTAAAACTAGGGCAACATTATAGTGAAACGCAGGAAGCCATGGGTCCCCCGGATACAAAATCAAATGCCACTTTATGGGGTGCTGATGGTCTTCTACATGAGGACTGGACCTGGAAAAAGAACGGCCTTGTATTGAATATGTCTTCTGATAAAAATAATACAGATTCAACCCTTTCGATCTTTTCCATTACAGCTCAAGCTCCTTGCTTTTTTAAAACAAAAGCGGGTGTTGGCATAGGAAGCAGTTATGCTGAAGTGGATGCAGCTTATAAAAATGATATTGACCCCTACTCAACGAACAAGACACAGATCACGGTTGGCGATGTGTACGGGGGAATCATCTTTTCCTTTAAGGATGATAAAGCGATCAAAATTTTTTTAGGAGCTGCAGCAGAATAGCCTCACCCCCCGAACTTCGTTCCTTCCCTTCCCCCGCCATTTGGCGGGATTGGGAACTCTTTCCGGAGAGGGAGCTTAAACCCTATAACAGAAAACTTCTTTAAGCCCGGTGATGATCAGCCCGCCAGTTTTTGACAGCTTCTTTGATCTGCTTTGAAGATAGGTTTTCTTCCACGGCCCTTTTAGCCAATGCTGGCATTTCTTCATCGCTGGCAAAACGAATAGCAATGATCTGGCCCATTCTTAATTTATTGTCAAACGGTTTTCCTGTCAGAATAAAGTGCCGGAAATTTTCTTCGGCACGAATGGCCCTGTCCTGTGCTTTTAATGCGAAGACCCTGGCATACCAGAAAAGAATCAGAAGAACAAATGAAACACATAGCAATAATGCTGCTGAATAATGTGTATGTGTATCTGCATGTATAAAATTTACAATGCTACCGCCGAAAATTGCTATTACTAACATTCCAGCTACATAATGATATAACGGGACGAATCTTGCATGGTTTTTAAAATTTTGTTCACTCATAATAAATTGTTTTGGGTTTATGTTTCTATTTGAGACCCTGAATGTAGGGTATTTTCTTCTTTTAGGCTGTGCGTTGGGAAGTCCCTCCTTCGGAGGGATTTAGTGAGGCTTTACTTCAGCTCATCCAGCACTTTATACATCTTGCTCACCAGCCCGGAAGTTTTGCCATTGTAATTATTGACCAGGAAAGAAAAAATATACTCCTTTCCGTCCTTTGCTTTGTGATAACCACAAAATCCTTTTACATCACTGATGGTGCCGCTTTTCATCTTCATACCATTATATTCAGGCAGGGCATCATAGAAATAGGGAAACCAGTCTTTGGTCTTTGCATATTTTAAAACCTCTACTTGTGCATGAGTGGTGATACGATTGAGTGGTGAAAGTCCGGAGCCGTCATAAAGATTTAATTCATCCGCGTCCAATCCTTTATCCTTCCAGAATTTTTTGACAATGGCAACGCCGCTGTCTGTAGAACCAAAGCCTTGTTTTTCGTATGCAAAAGTTTTTATCAATGCTTCTCCATAAAGGTTGATGCTTTTTTTGAGGAACCAGTAGATTATGGAATCGAGTGAGGGGGAATAGTGGGAGTAAAAACTAAGGCTCTTAACCATATTATCATATTCTGTACTGAATTGGCTTTTGCCAGAAGTCTTCTTAATAAATTCTATACCCTTTTTTTCTGCATAATCAATAAAAGAGAAAGAGAAATTGGTTATTGGGTCTATATCGGCACCTGATATTGTAAATTTATTCCCCCCTAATGGAACTGTTCCTTGTATCAAAATATCTCGACTCCCGGGAATAAAATAAATATACGCATTATCCCCGCTGCCAATTGGGCCTGTTTTACATTCGTTCCTAATATATTTCCACCGCCATGAGTTTGTAGAGTCACTAATCAATGTTGCTTTGTCGCCTACTTTTTTTCCAGGATTAAAATTAAACTCATACTGGTTTTCGTGCCAATTGAGACTATATGAAGCTGCTCCATAATAATTAGCGATATCTTCATAAATCCACCCGGAAGGAATGTTTCTACTATCATCATTAACCGACATGTGGATGTTATCAAACTTTGTGTAACCGTCCTGCTTCATTGCCTTAATAAGATTATTAAATATCACACTATCTCTTGTTGAATTGAATCTCCAACTACCGAAAGTTGGGTCGCCGTTTCCATAAACAGCTAATATCATACCTGTTACTTCTCCATGGTGATGACTAAACTCCGTCTTATACCTATACTCCTTCCCCAACAACTCAAAAGCGGTTGCCGCCGTAATTATTTTCTGTGTAGAAGCTCCGGCCAAACCAATCTGCGAATTCTTATCAAATACCACTTTCCCGGTTGCGGCATCAATCACATATAAAGAACTAATGGCATGTTTCAACTGGCTGTCGCTTTCAAATTGCTGAAAAGCTTTTTGGAGTTTTTGAGAAATGGATTGTGCAGATACAGCGATGGGTAAAAAGAAGCAGACCAAAGGAAGAAGCCATTTCATAAAATTACTTTTAACCAAAACTAAAAAGAATTAATTTTGAAATATGGAAAATGAAGTTAAAGAACCGGCGCCTAAGTACAACTATGTTTCCCCGGAAGCATACCTGGCAATGGAAAGGGCTTCGCAGGAGAAGCATGAGTATTTTAAAGGGGAGGTGTTTGCCATGTCGGGTGCATCTATCCAGCACAATTTTATCGCATCCAACCTGAACAGGATTATTGGTCCCCATGCACATGGAAAAGGTTGCAAATTATTCGGCAGCGATTTTAGGGTGCATATTCCCGATAATACCCTCTATACATATCCTGATTTTTCTATTGTTTGTGGTGATTATAAGGCATCTGTAATGTATACGGATAACCTTACTACACCTTCAGTTATTATCGAAATTCTTTCTAAGTCCACTCAAGATTATGATCGGGGTAGTAAGTTTATGTTATACCGGAGCATTAAAACGCTGAAAGAATACATCCTGATTGACTCGACGACAATATCGGTCGAGCATTTTGAGAAAGAGACTGATAATAGCTGGCGGCTTACCGAATTCAAACAACTCACCGACAACTTTTTTATCTCCACAATAAGCCTCACCCTTCAGTTGAGAGATGTTTATGAAGATGTGAGCATTGAAGAATAACAGATATTTGCATCAAATCTTTTCTGTTGAAACCAATTAACGCTTCCATCATCACCATCGGCGACGAACTCCTGATCGGCCAGACCATTGATACCAACAGCGCTTTTATCGCCCGGGAACTGAATAAGATCGGTGTATGGGTAAAACGAAGAGTCGCTGTCGGCGATGTATATGATGATATCTGGCAGGCCCTGGATGAGGAAGGCAGACAATCTGATATTGTTATCATAACCGGCGGACTGGGGCCCACAGCCGATGATATTACAAAACCCTTGCTTTGCAAATATTTTGGCGGCAAATTGATGGTGGATGAAAAAGTGCTGGAACATGTAAAATATTTATTTGAAAAAATATTCCGCCGCCCGGGCCCGATGCTGGAAAGTAACCTGAAACAGGCAGAGGTACCGGATAATTGTATTGTGCTTCTTAATAAAAGAGGTACGGCACCGGGTATGTGGTTTAGCCCCCC
>CAZGGQ010000040.1:0-48198 GCA_964525285.1 uncultured Chitinophaga sp. | reverse complement strand
TTATATAAAGTCCAGGTAATCGTATTTCTTTCCTAAAATGGCAACGTCATCTGCATGGAGCCATTTATTCATTATGCTTGCATTTTGTTTCGCATCATTTATCCTGCGATGTTTTTCAAATCGTTTATGCAAAATGTTAATTCCTTGCATCTAAGCTTTTGTACAATCAAATACCAGTATTATGCTTAGACAAATTACACTATTCTCCGCTTTACAATTATTTTTTCTGGCAGGCACTGCACAGATCCCTTCGATAAAAGTTACCGGTGGCGCTGACAGCAGCGTTTCACTGAAAATATTGAAAATAGAAATTAAAGTAGCCGGAAATATTGCCAGCACCAGTATGGAAATGACTTTTCATAACAGTAACAGCCGATTATTAGAAGGCACTCTCACATTTCCATTGCCACAAGGCGTTTCGGTTTCAGGCTATGCACTTGATATAGCCGGCAAGTTGAGGGATGCAGTGCCGGTTGAAAAAGAAAAAGCAACTCAGGTATTTGAAAGCATCGAAAGAAGGAAAGTTGACCCGGGCTTGCTGGAAAAAGTAGAAGGCAATAATTTCCGTACCCGGATATATCCTTTACCTGCGGGTGGCAACCGGACTGTTCGTATTAGTTATGATGAGATTTTGCAGCGGGGGCTTATCAACACTTTACGATATAGCCTTCCGTTGGTTTATACCCGGGCCATACCTGATTTTCATCTTGCCATCAATGTAATACAGGCATCCATTCCACCTGTTATTGAAGAGCAACCAGGTGATTTACTGTTTAAAGAATGGAATAAAAATTATTCTGCCACGGTAGATAAGAAAAATTTTATTCCTTCCGGCTCACTGCGTTTTGCAATTCCCAAAATCCCTGATATGCCGGAAGCCGTTATACAGAAAGTAAATAATGATTATTACTTTCTTGCAAGTACTGTAATTGGTCAGCCTCCATCCAGAAAAAGAATGTTAGGCAATAAAGCAGGCATTATCTGGGATGCTTCAATAAGTGGACTTAAAAGAAACATAGCAGCAGAAATTGAGTTACTGAATAAATATTTTAAAAAAAATACTGATTGCACAGTAGAATTAGCTATTCTCAGAAATAGTTTTGAAAAAAAGGGAACTTTCCCCATTCTCAACGGGGACTGGAATAGCTTGAAAAAAGCACTTGAGTCTGTCATTTATGATGGCGCAACAAATTTATCTGCAATTAATCTGCTTTCTATTCCTTGTTCAGAATACCTTTTGTTCAGTGATGGAATGTCAACTTTTGGCGCCAATAGTTTTCCGTTGGTCAATAAACAGGTATTCACCATTAACTCTTCTTTACAATCAGATTACAGCACATTACAGTTAATAGCCTGTAGCAGCAATGCAGAGTTCATCGACCTAACAACGCAAACCACCGCTGATGCTATAAAAAGTTTAACCGAAGAGCCGTTTAAGTTTATCCGCATTAAAAACAATAGTTCTATTTCTGAAATATATCCATCTTATCCTATAGCTATCAACAATAGCAGCTTTTCCCTGGCCGGAATAGCCGCTTCACCTGATGAAAACATAACCTTACAATTTGGCTATGGCAATACTGTAACGCTGGAAAAAATGGTCCGGTTGAACTATAGCAAACAGCAGACCACTCAGGTAAATCTCCAGAGATTCTGGGCACAGCAAAAAATTGCTGAGCTTGATCTGCAATATGAAAAGTATAAGGATGATATTTCTTCTTTAGGCAGGCAGTATTCGATTGTTACACGGAACACCTCACTCATGGTATTGGAAACTGTAGAAGATTATGTTCGCTACAAAATAGAGCCTCCGGCCGAATTGAGAAAAGAATATTATGCCCTCCTGAAAGCACATAGAAATGAGAGAATGGAAGAAGAAATGAAAGGCTACGATATACTTACTTCCTTTAAAAATCTGTTTGGATGGTGGAAACCTGCTTCACCAAAAATAGTTTCAAAATTTACTCCACCAAGAGTGGTGGCTGATTCTCAAATTGGTATGATAAATCAGAATGGAAGGCCAGATATAAACCCTCCACCACCACCACGCCGGGAAGAAAGTAAAGAAATTTTGGAAGAAGTAGTTGTAACCGCATTGGGACAAACAAGGCAACCCAAAGAGTTGGGCTACAGTGTTTCAACTGTACAAAGTCAGCCTATTAACAATGCGCTGATGGGAAAAGTGTCCGGGCTCAATGTTACCAGCAACTATGCTTCGGAAGTAGTGGTTACAGGATTGGGGTATAAAAAAGTAACTGACCCATCAATTATTGTTGCAGACTGGACACCCGACAGACCCTACCTGACCGCTATTGAACAGGAAGAGCCTGCAAACTACTATAGTAAATACATTGAGCTGAGGAAAGATTTTATTTCCACACCTACATTCTATTTTGATATGGCTGGTTTTTTCTTTGGCAAGAAAGATAAAGCAACCGCTATAAAAGTATTAAGCAATATCGCCGAACTCAATATAGAAGACCATGAACTATACATAATGCTCGGGTATAAATTAAAGGAAGCCGGTGATTATACTAATTCATTATTCATTTTTAAAAAGGTATTAGACTGGCGGCCACATGAACCACAAAGCTATCGTCATTATGCTCTGGCGCTGGCAGATGCCGGCAAATGGCAACAAGCGGCCGATACACTATACGCCGGTTTAAACAAAGAATATTCTGAAGATATAATTAACAATTATGATGGCATACAGGATGTAATGATGATGGAACTGAACAACCTTTTGGCACAACATAAAGACAGGATAAAAACAGGTTTATACAATAAAAAAATTATTGCCGCTATGCCGGTTGACATCCGTGTGGTATTAAACTGGAATCGGAACAATACAGATATTGATTTGTGGGTAACAGACCCCAAGGGGGAAAAATGTTTTTTTGGAAATTCCAAAACAACAAACGGCGCCTTAATCTCCAATGATATGACAGAAGGTTACGGACCCGAACAACTGATGGTTAGAAAAGCACTAAAAGGCAAATATAAAATACAAGTTCACTACTATGGTGATGACCAGGTAAAGCTTACCGGACCCTCCACTATCCTGGTTGAAATTTTTACCCGCTATAATTCGGGAAAAGAAGAAAGAAAGATCATCACCATGCAGATGGAAAATGAAAAAGCAAATGATGGAATTTTTGTTGGGGAATTCAACTTTGAATAGTTTAAAAGCATCAAAAAAATACAAAATTTATAATTTCATATTGCTTTTGTAATGTACAGTGAATTAACAAAAACGGCCCTGCCAAAGGCAGGACCGTTTCAGTTTCCGGATACGCATCACTTATTATTTTATACAAAGCCCAGGTAATCGTATTTCTTTCCTAAAATGGCAACGTCATCTGCATTGAGCCATTTATTCAGTATGCTGGCATACACATTTTTAAAATCCACTTTATATTTCAGGTCGCCTTCGTCCAGGTTGCTGAGGTCCGGCAATTCATTGATCAGGCCTTTCTGTTTCAATCCACCACTGATCAAAAACATATTGTTGGCAGTGCCATGATCAGTGCCGCCGCTGGCATTCTGTTCCACTCTTCGGCCAAATTCAGAAAAAGTAAAGAGCATCACATCATTGAAACGGTTGTTAGCCTTCAGGTCTTTTACAAAGGCTTTTACCGCATCATTCATTTCCGTGAACAAACGTTGCTGCTGTCCATCCTGGTTAATATGGGTATCAAAACTTCCCAGCGATACATAATAAACTTTTGTATTGATCTCTGAAAAGATCAACGAAGCGATCGTCTTCATGCTATTGCCCAGGTCAGTCTTCGGATATTCAGCCTTGGTCGGGTGAAGCCTGCTTTGTTTAAAAATATAATCTGCGCTTGACAGGGTTTCCGCCATTGTTTTATATAAATAATCTACCGGCTGCTCTCCTGTTTCGTCTGTATGATTTTTCAATACATCCCGGAAAAATTTTTCATTGGCAGTTCCGTATAATCGTTGCGGGTCTTTAACTGCAATACCTTTTATATGTTCTCCTTTCATAGAAAGGCTGAGCATATCATCAATTTCAATTGCCTGTGTTGGTTTATCACAACCATTACATTGGGCATCTAAATAGCGGCCCACCCAACCGGTTGTCAGGTATTCGCTGCTCTGGCTGGCTGTGTGCCAGATGTCCATACTGCGGAAGTGAGAACGGTCAGGATTTGGATAACCCACCCCATTCATTATTCCCAAACTTCCATCATCATATAATTCTTTAAACCCGGTCAATGCCGGATGCAGCCCCGCTTCATCGGTAATGGACAAAGCTTTCGATTTTTCAATACCCAGTTTGGGTCTTGCTTTGTAATACAGATCGTTCCTTACCGGTATCACGGTGTTCAGGCCATCGTTCCCACCGCTGAGTTGAAGTATAACCACCACTTTATTTCCTATGGGTACCATAGCGCGTCCTTCAAAAGCTTTCAGGAATTTGGGCAGCATGACGGCGGCTGTAGCCAGCGAACCGATCTGAATGAATTCTTTACGTTTGATTAGCGGCCCCCTCCCACCTCCCGACAAGGGGGAGGCTTTCGAAGACTCCGATGATTTATTATTTCCCATTTTATTGAAATTTATCTTAAAGTGCTTTTCTCAAAACAAATGTAGTATACCACCTAAGTTCCCCCTTCGGGGGACAGGGGCCTTAACACAATTGATATTCCGGCGTACTCATTATCTGCAGCGTAACCGTTTTAATAAAATTCTCCCTCCCGGTATTATCTGAATATTGTTTGATGACATCCGGGTTCACCTGGCTTTTAGTTTGCAGTAAAATGCTGCTGATATTTGCCTGCAATGATTCTCTCGGAATTGACTCATAGTTTTTTGTGTATAAACTCCAGTCAATATTTACCAGCACCGGTTTGTTCAACCTCTTTAGCGACTTTATGGCTGTTGCCTTTGGATCCTCATCCGCGTTATTCTTTCTTCCCATCATCTGGTCATCATCATCTTTTGGCTTCACATTAAATTCATCCCTGTCATTCAGCATTTGCGGGATGCGCATCCGCATCATCAGCGTAGAACTGTCAATCCAGGTTTTACCGCCGGGCCAGCCCGCCACATTGGGCGGATAAAAAAGTAACTGCCCCAATGTCCTTTGCAGCAGCAACAGGGCTTCATCCCGTTCAAACTTCATGGGTAACATTCGTTGTATGCCCGCCATTAATTCCACGGGTGATTTAATTTTGGCCCCTATATTTTTCTGATCATAAAACCATTCACTGGTAAAAATATCCTCCATCAGTTTTGAAATATCATAGTCATTTTTGTAAAAACGTTCTGACAACCACTCCAGCTTTTCAGTATCCGGCTGGTCGTTTACAAAAAATTTATAGACCTTCTGAGCAAGAAATTTTGCAGTTTGTTTTTGTTGCAATAAAATGTCGAGTACTTCTTCTCCGTCAAAATTTCCCGTTTTTCCCAAAACAGTTTTGCTGTCATAATCATGCTGGAACTTGCGGAAAATAAATTCTCCTTTCATGCTGGCACTCCACCCGGTGAAGGCTCTCGCCGTTTCTTTTACATCATGTTCCGTGTAATTTCCACGACCCAGTGTAAAAAGCTCCATTACTTCCCTTGCAAAATTTTCATTGGGATGGTCTTTCTTGTTTTGCTGGTTATTTAAGAAATTCAGCATCGCTGCTGTTTTAGAAACTTCTTTCAGCAGTGTTCTGAAATTGCCCAGTGAATTTCTCCTTATTACATCCAGCAGGCCCTGCTGGAAAAAAATATTCAGGTTGCGGCAGGCAAAATGGCCATGCCAGAAGAAAGCCATTTTTTCCCGCAATTGTGCCCCGCTGTTTACCATTTCATGTAACCAGTAAATATTAAGATTGCGGACAGCTTCCCGGTTCTTTTGCTGAACCATTTTCTTTTCATCGGCGCTCAGCTCTTTTCGCTTCTGCTGAAGGCCTGCTTCCTCAATACCCATATAGAGTCCCTGCAGGTAGTCATCTGCCACATTGATATATTCCGGCTTTTTATCCGAAGCTTTTACCAGGGCTTTATAAAACTGTTTGGGGGAAAATTTTGCAAGATCGCCCAACTGCTCCACAGCAGGGCCGAAACCAGCCCGCCACATCAGGTGCTGGTTTTTGATCTGGTTGATCAATGACATGGGACTAACATTTAGGTTTCAGACTGATATACAGGTAACAGGTTTAAAAACCAGGCTATAATAACAGACGTAAAACGTTAAAAATACCTTCTTATTTTTTAAATTTGAGTAATCCGATAGCTATCGGATCAATTTTTATGCGGCTCCGGTTTCTTAAGTTTCTTATTCCTTTTACTATTTTTCTGGGATCCATCCGGTCCTTTCATGCTCAGGGATGGGTGATCTGGTTACCCCTTTTCTTTGCCTGGCTTTTTATTCCCCTGATGGAGGCTTTTCTTAAGCCCAACCCGGCTAATATGAGTGCTTCTGAGGAAGAACTGGCTAAAAAAAATAAAGGTTATGATATTTTATTATACCTGGTCGTTGCCGTTCAGTATTTTGCTTTGTATGAGTTCCTTTCCTCCATGAAAAATGCTACCCTGACCTGGCATGAAACCACGGGCAGGATATTAGTAATGGGAATGCTTTGTGGTGTATTTGGTATAAATGTGGGGCATGAACTGGGTCACCGGGCCAACAAGTTTGAACAGGTATTAGCCAAAGCACTTTTATTGACTTCCTTATACATGCACTTTTTTACCGAGCACAACAAAGGGCATCATAAAAGGGTGGCAACCCCCGAAGACCCCAGCAGTGCCCGGTTGGGCGAAACTGTTTATGCTTTTTATTTCCGCACCATTATCTTCAGTTATATCAGCGCCTGGCATATTGCCAATGATGAAACCAGGAAAAAGGGTAAGTCAGTTTTTTCGTTGCAGAATGAAATGATCAGGTTTACTTTTATCCAGGCTGCTTTCCTTGTTTTGATCTTTTTTGCTTTTGGATGGCTGGTTACCTTATTTTTTTCAGCAGCCGCTTTGATCGGGATATTGTTGCTTGAAACTGTCAATTATATTGAACATTATGGATTACAGCGCAAGTCAACTGCTGATGGCAAATATGAAAGAGCCATGCCGGAACATAGCTGGAACAGCGACCATGTGATCGGGAGATTAATGCTGTTTGAGTTAAGCAGGCACAGTGATCATCATTATTTAGCCAGCCGTAAATACCAGGTACTCCGACACCACGATCATTCACCGCAAATGCCAACGGGTTACCCCGGGATGATGATACTCTCCCTGTTTCCACCTGCCTGGTTTTATGTAATGAACCGGCGGATTAAAACGTTGAAAAAAGAAAAAACTACTTAATGCTGTTTGCTTTTATATAGGCGGTCACATGAATTTCCTGTTCCCTATTTAGTCGGTCACGGGGTATCATGATTGATAATATCCCATCCCAGCTTTGTCAGGTAAATTGAACAGGTTCAGGCAGCACAAGGCAACGGCTACAATGCTTAGTAAAGAGGATCTTACCAATGGCGATATCCGGCTTTACATCAACAACAGTAACGGGCTTTGAGGGTTCAGATGTACGGGTTGTAATGGTTGGCAATGTTTTTTTTTGACAGGCCTTAATTATACCGGCAAAAATTGCCAATAGGAAAATAATTGTCTTCATATCGCCGAATATGGGATAATGGACAAAAAAAAAAGCTGCTTCGTTTAAAAAAGCAGCCTTTATATAAAAGCGATGTTTTACAATCTCGTATTTGCCATTAAATAGACTGTTAACTGGTCCGCTTCCTTATTATCCAATTTTGCCTTTGGAATCTCGGTTTTCAGAATATTCTTCATCTGGTCTCTTGAATAATCACCGGGAGCTTTAAGTGCATGACAACTGCCGCATTTAGTAACATAAACAGTTTTTCCCTTATCCATTATTTCGGAAGCAGGTAAAATCGGGATGCCCGATTCCGTTCCCCTCATATTATTAAATGACGGCGTAGAAGTAGCCGATGCATTTGTAGCAGGCTGTTGCGTTGTTGCCTTAACTTCTTTATCATTTGCCGGCCTGGTCTGATTGTTGGCAGCAGATTCTGGCATGATCTTTTTACCACAGCCAATAATTCCCGCTGCACAAATAACTGACAACACTATCAATTTCTTCATTTTGATCCGATTTGAAAATTAAATATACAGTTTTTCAGGAAATAATTGATGCCCCAAAATAGTTGTGTAATACAGCTGGTAAAACTATTCCATTGGATGCCTGGTTATTTTCCAGCAGGCAGGCAACGATCCTTGGCAAAGCAAGAGAACTTCCGTTCAGGGAATGCACTAATTGCGATTTCCCATTGCTATCCTTAAACCGGATCTTCATTCGATTGGTCTGAAAAGTTTCAAAGTTTGAAACCGAGCTTACTTCCAGCCATTTTTCCTGTGCCGCACTATAAACCTCAAAATCATAAGTCAGCGCTGAAGCAAAACTCATATCAGCACCGCAGAGTTTTAAAATACGGTAAGGCAATTCAAGTGTATTCAATAATTTTTCAACATGGTTTACCATTTCGTCAAGCACTTCATAGCTTTTTTCCGGGTGAACCAGTTGAACGATCTCCACTTTATCAAACTGGTGAACCCTGTTCAGCCCCCGAACATCCTTACCAAAACTACCCGCCTCTCTTCTGAAACAGGGAGAATAGGCTGTCATTTTAATTGGCAAATCGATTTCCTTCACTATTTCATCCCGGTATATATTCGTTAAAGGCACTTCTGATGTCGGTATCATATAAAAATTATCTGCCTGCATGAAATACATCTGCCCTTCCTTATCGGGCAACTGCCCGGTGCCATAAGCCGTGGCTTCATTAACCATAAATGGCGGAAGATATTCTGTAAATCCGGCTGCTGTATTGAAATCTAAAAAATACTGGATCAATGCCCGCTGCAATTTGGCGCCTTTGCCCTTGTATAAAGGAAAGCCGCTACCTGTGATCCTGGCGCCGGTTTCAAAATCAACAATATCATATTTTTTTATCAGGTCCCAGTGAGGAACCGCATCAGCCGGAAGCACTGGTTTGCTGCCGCCTTCCCTGACCACAACATTATCAGCAGGTGTTTTGCCGGCAGGCACTTTATCAGAAGGAAGATTAGGAAGCAATACCAGCTTATCATTCAGTTGTCTTTCCGTTTCAGCAAGATTTTCAGCAATAGGTTGCAGGGAAATTTTAAAAGAAGCTACTTCCTGTTTTTTTGTTTCCGCTTCTTCCTTTTGTCCTTTCGCCATTAACTGGCCGATTTCTTTTGAAGTTATATTGATCTTCGATAATGTGTTATCTGATTCCAGTTGCCATTTTTTTCTTTCATCATCCAGTAAAATAATTTCGTCCACCAGGTTGATGTCAGTAAAATGTTTAATGGTAAGCCTGTCCTTTGCTGATTGCGGGTTTTGCCTTAATACCTGTAGCTGCAACATGTAATACCGATTTTCGCAAAGGTAATAAAAGGTCATATAGGTCATTGAAGTCAAATTGCTCAAATGAACGAAAAGTTTTGACGGTTATGACCTTTTTGACTTATCTCACTTTATTAATTTATATTAGTAAAAAATTAAAACTATGATCAATCAAACAATGGTAACTACCAATATTGAGTTAAGTGGCTACAAGGTGGTAAAAAATCTTGGTGTAGTCAGGGGAATTATTGTACGTTCCAGGAGTATTTTCGGAAATATTGCCGGCGGGTTTCAAACAATTTTTGGCGGCAAGATCTCTATCTTCACACAGCTCTGTGAAAGAACAAGAGAAGAAGCTTTTCAGCAAATGCTGCAGAATGCTTCCGACAGGGGCGCCAATGCCGTTATTAATATGCGCTATGATGCCAACCAGGTGATCGGGAGTGTTACTGAAGTACTGGCCTATGGTACGGCTGTTTTAGTGGAAAAGATATAACTCAGAGGTAGAGTATGGTCATGTATGTCATATTGAAAGAGTTTCCAGGTCGAAGAGTTCAGTTGGTCATATAAGTCAAATAGGGAGAATCTAGCCTGTGATAGAGTTCTTGCTGATCAACTAAATGAGTCCCATGAATCTTGGTTTGACCCATATGACCTATTTGACTACTCCATTATCTTTGCCGCCATGAATGCAAAGGATGATCTGCAACAGCGCTGGTGGAATTTAGAGGTCAGACTGGTGGAAAGATTTGGCAAAAAACCTGACCTGGAAACCATTTTGTTTTTGATAGGAATCCAGGAGTTTGGGGACATCAAAGAAAAATTTACCAAAGAACAAAAGCAGGACCTGATGCATATCGCAGTCTGTTCTTTGTTTTCACACAGCGGCTTTTATGAATTAGAGGAAGTTGATGCTGACGGCTGGCCGCATTTCAAACAACTAAAGCCCATGCCTGATATGAATGCCCTTGAGCAGGAAAATTTTCTGAAGGATCATGTATTGCTTTATTTTGAAAATAATAATCTATAATCATGCGTAAGTTTTTCATGTTTGCCTCTTTTATCGCATTGACGTTTTCAGGCGCTGCGCAAAAAGATTCCACACTTAAGAAGAAAGACCGGAAGAGGGATGTACTGATACAAACGAATATAGGAGATATGGTTATCCGCCTGTCCGATTCTACTCCTTTACACCGGGATAATTTTTTGAAGCTGGTGAAGGTTGGTTTCTATGACAGTGTTTTGTTTCACCGGGTCATAAAAAACTTCATGATACAAAGCGGTGATCCGGATAGTAAATCAGCTCCGGCAGGTATCCCTTTAGGTAATGGCGGCCCCGGTTATACGGTACCGGCTGAATTCAGAACAACATTATTTCATAAAAAAGGAGTGATTGCAGCAGCAAGAACGGGAGACAATGTAAATCCGCAGAAAGCAAGCAGTGGCAGCCAGTTTTATATCGTGCAGGGTAAAATTTTTACTGATACAGAGTTAGATGCTCTTGAATCTTCCCGTATGAATGGCAGAAAAATACCGGCAGATAAAAGAGAAGTGTATAAAACCAATGGCGGAACTCCTCATCTTGATGAAAACTATACGGTGTTTGGCGAAACAATAAAAGGGATAGAGGTAGTTGACAAAATTGCCGCCGTTCTAACCAGCAAGGGCTCCGACAGGGACAGGCCGGTAGAGGATATAAGAATAATAAAAGCAAAACTCATCAAGCGAAAAAAACAATAACCGCTTCATCATACAAATAAAATGGTCGCGACTGAGTCGGGACCATTTTATTAAATAGAAACCAGATCAGTTTATTGTTGACCCATGCCGCCGGCATTTTCTGTACGTTTTGTTTCTTCTTCCACTGCCGATTTACGCTGGCGGGCTGCTTTTACCTGGCTGTTTCCAAAACGGTAATTGAAGTTTAATTTGAACTGCGGCATTTCTCCGTGTCCTTTAAAAGTGCTGTTTACGCCGGTAAAATCAGAAGAACCGGCCCATTTCATAGTTTTGAAAACATCACTAACAGCAGCTTTTACTGTTCCCTTTCCTTTGAATATTACTTTTTGCAAACCAAGGTCCACCGTACCCATCGCTTTAGATTTTATAACTCCCTGCCAAATTGACGGCGAAAGAAATAAGCCACTTACTTCCCCTCTCCAGTCTTTGCCCAGATTGAAACTGTTCTGCATAAAATAAGTATAGGAGAATACCTGCAGGTCTACTTTACGATTCCCCGCACCATAATCAGCCTGGTAATGTGAATAGTTTGCATTGGCTGTAGCAAAAAAGCTATACCACTTATACTGGAACGGGTAGCTGATGCTCAGGCTGATCACATCCTGTTGTGCCAGGTTCCTTTTTTGCAAAAATCCCTTTGTGCTTTCACCTGCAGCTGTATCCGGTATTTGCGCAAAAATATCTTTTACATGGCTGTAATTTAACTTGGTAGTTAGCTTGTACTTATAAATATTGGTTAGACTGAAACTGTTGGTGTATTGTGGTCTCAGATCTGTATTACCCTTCATATAAGTATATTCATTCAGCTTAAATTCAAAAGGGTTTAAATCCTGGTAAGCCGGGCGATCAATACGGCGGCTGTATGCAATGGTCCACTGCTTCATCGGGTTTTTATTGAATGTCAGGGCTGCGCTTGGAAAGAAGTCGGTATAATTTCTTTTAAAAGTAGAATCATAATTCATCCAGGTATTGCCAATCTTTTTAAAACCGGTTGAGTGGCCTGTTATATGGGTATTTTCTCCCCGCACGCCAAGCTGGAACATGATCCCCTTTTTCAGTTGTTTGTTATAATTCACATACAAGGCATTGATATTCTCTTTGTAATCAAACCTGTTACTCTTTGCCGTGTCAAGCACTTTGCTGCTTGAATAAACATCGTAGCGCTTAAAATCGTTGTCAGTTTTTACAATGCCTATTTTTCCACCAATCCCCAGGCGTCCACCTTTATAATTTTGTTCGTAATCTGTTTTTAAAGAAAACAAATCAATGTTGGTAGGCGATAACATATTATAGATAACACGACTGGTTTCTGTAACACCATCAGCCAGGTAATAATAGTTAGGCTGGTACTGATCAGATCTTATTTTAAAATATCCATAGTCAGCATCAATGTTTAGCTCTGTACCGCCTGTAACTGCATAACGATAATTCAGGTTAGTGTTCACATTATTCCGGCTCATGTCGTTAGCATTGGTAGCTTTCAGAATTTTAACGAGCTGATTGGTGGGCATATAAGTAAAGTACATCGGGCCAGCAGTAGTAAAATCGTTATTCGCAATATTGCCATTTACCACAATGCCAATCGTGCTTTTTGCATTGATGAAATAGTCAAGCCCCCCTTTAAAGCTATGCGTATTGTTTTTAAACCTGATCTTATTGTTTTGTTCAAACAACGTATCTAACTGTTCTTTTCGGGAAGTGAATTGCATCAGGTTTTTACCGTTATTGTAATTGTAATTACCAAATGCGTTAATGCTTTTATTGCGATAGTTAAGGTTTAATCCGCCGTTGTATTTAGCATACGTTCCCTGCACATAACCTGCGCTTACTGATCCATTGGTGCCAAACGATTTATTCTTTTTCAATTTTATGTTAATAATACCGGCATTACCTGCCGCTTCATACTTGGCAGAAGGGTTAGTGATGATCTCTATCGCTTCTATCTGGGCAGACTGAAGGCTTTTTAAATAATTGGCCAGGTCAGAACCGGACAATGGTGAAGGTTTGCCATCAATGAATACCTGCACACCGTTTTTCCCGGCGAGGCTCACATTATCATCTTTATCAATCATTACTCCGGGACTTCTCCGAAGCAGCTCCAATGCATCATAACCAACTGCATTGATGGTTCCTTCTACATTCAGGATCATTTTATCTGCTTTCACTTCGATGATTGGTTTTTGAGTGGTGACCGTAACACCCTGCAGATTGGAGGCGGTTTTTGCCATTTGAATGGCCGCAACTTCCACATCACCTGCTACTGCTACTGCAAACGGCTTGGAATATTGCGGAGCATAGCCAATATGTGATACACTAACCAGGTAGTTACCTGATGTCGATTGAAAAGAAAAACGGCCATCTGAACCTGTCACAGACAACTTCACCACGGAAGAGTCTTTAGCGCGGAGCAGGGAAACCGTGGTTTTGTCCAAAACAGCACCCTGTTCATCTTTTACCATTCCTGAAATTTTTTGAGCCTGAACAGTTGAAAATGAAAGACCCAAAACCGAAAAAAACACAAATAACTTTCTCATGATATATTCCTTTTTTTAGATAAGGTGCACAAAAATAACCCTATGTCATACAATTGTAAAAGTGATTCCGACCAATGGTGTAAAAGATGCCATGAACGGCGTTAAAATTCCGGCGAAATGCAAAAATAAAATCATTAAATGACTAAAATCAGGGCATTATACCTCAAATGTATTTTCAGCATTTTCCCTTAGGTTTGCAACCTGCCTACCGTCAGGCAGGCTCAAAATCAATAAATATGAATTTTCCTGCCAATCTCCGTTACACAAAAGAGCATGAATGGATAAACCTGGATGGTAATGTAGCCACTATTGGGATCACCGATTTTGCCCAGCGTGAACTGGGTGATATTGTATATGTAGAAGTAGAAACAATTGGCCAAGAACTGGAAGCGGGTGCTGTATTTGGAACCGTAGAAGCAGTAAAAACTGTTTCCGATCTTTTTTTGCCGGTAGCCGGAACTGTTACCGAACTAAACCCTGCCCTCGCCAACTCACCCGAATCCGTTAATAATGATCCTTATGCTGCTGGCTGGATGGTGAAGATGACGGTAAATGATCCCGCTGATGTAGAAGTACTGATGGATGCTGCCGCTTACGAGGCCCTGATAGCATAAACCTGTTTTCCAATTAAGTTCGTATATCAGCCGGTGTAATAATTCTATCATCATTGCATTTTAACTATCCATTTGAACTCCAAAATTTATCCGGTGAACAGGGGTTGGTAGATTTCAAAGCAGCGCAGGTTATCCCATGTATTTATTGCTGTTACTTTTAATTTGATGGGCCTGGCTTAATATTGCAGAAATAATATCATTGAAAAAAATAAAGCCTTCATTTACTCCCGCCATCGCCTGGTTTATCATTTCAACTTTATTATTGACATTACCAGGTTCAACATTTCCAAAAGAAGATTGGTTAGATAAAATCTGGTTCGACAAGTGGGTGCATATTGGCATGTTTGCCATCCTGGTAACATTATGCTGTTGGGCCATATTGAAAAAATATTCTGTTGCCACAAGGTTAAGAACCCTGTTTATATGGATAGGCCTGATGAGCCTTGTTTATGGCATTGGAATGGAATTAGTTCAGAAATATTTTATTAAAAACCGCTCATTTGATCCGGGGGATATTATTGCCGATGCGCTCGGCTGCACGCTGGGTGTTTTTTTTAGTAGTAAGAGGTATATAAAAAAATAGACCCCTGTAGAAACAGGGGTCGCAACCAAAACTAACTGCTTATGAGAAAATTGACTGTCTTTATAATGAGTTTAAATAATCGTTGTTCTTTTACCTAACGCAAATTTACTGCCGGTAGTATGATCTTTGCTGTTAATGAAAGTTTAAAAGCTAAATTTTAGTAATTCCACTTAATCTCTTCTTCGTAAAACCTCAACGGGTCTTTTGTAACTCTACGATGCTATAATTCAGAGTATTCCATATCCGATCTTAGCTTCATTGCCTATCTGTTAAAAAAGCCTGACACTTAGCTGACAAAGAACTTCTCTGGCTATGATACAACACAGGTTCATAAAATACCTTAAAAAAATCGTGCCAAAAAGGGAACAATAGAGGCTATTATTACAAGTTAAACTCCTGCCTTAATTCTGTTTGGCAAGCTTCTCAGAATTTTCAGCAAATTGTAACGCTTCGATCAATTCTTTGATATTACCATTCAATACGTCATCGAGGTTATAAAGCGTCAGACCAATACGGTGATCCGTAACACGGCCCTGGGGAAAATTATAGGTTCTGATCTTGGCACTGCGGTCGCCGGTGCTTACCAGGCTTTTCCGGTGACGGGAAATTTCTTCCTCCTGCTTTCTCACCTGTTCTTCATATAACCTTGTGCGAAGCATCTGCATGGCTTTTTCCCGGTTACCCAATTGCGACCTTTCAGTCTGGCATATTACCACAGTTCCGGTAGGAATATGCGTAAGCATAACCTTGGTTTCCACTTTATTTACATTCTGTCCGCCGGCGCCGCCGCTCCGTGATGTTTCCATTTTTACATCGGCAGGATTTAATTCGAAATCAACCTCCTCAGCTTCCGGCATCACCGCTACCGTGGCAGCAGATGTATGCACCCGTCCCGATGCCTCCGTGTCCGGAACCCGCTGCACCCGGTGAACCCCGCTTTCAAATTTTAAAGTGCCATACACATCATCGCCGGTAACCTCCAGTTGCACTTCTTTGTAACCACCAACACTTCCTTCATTTTCACTCAGCAGTGCAGTTCTCCATCCCCTCTTTTCACAATACTTCATATACATTCTCAGCAGGTCGCCGGCAAACAAACTAGCCTCATCACCCCCCGTGCCTGCCCGGATCTCAAGAATAGCATTCTTTTCGTCCTGCGGATCTTTCGGTATCAGCAGCTGCCTGATAAATGCCTCCATTTGCGTTTTCCTTTCTTCCAATGCCGGCGCTTCTATTTTGGCCAATTCCCTCATTTCTTCATCATCACCATTCAAAGCCTCTTTGTAAAAACTAATATCATCGAGGACTTTCTTGTAAACATTATAAGCAATAACAATTTTCTCAAGGCTCCGGTATTCCTTGCTGGTCTCCGTAAATTTTTTATTGTTGCCAACAATGGCCGGGTTGGTCAGGGCTACTCCCAACTGGTCAAATCTTGCTTTTATGGCTTCTAAACGATCAAGCATAATATGATAAATCGCAGATGATAAATTACGAATCCCAATGAGGCCGCAAATTTAGCGAATTGAACCCCAAACCCCTAAAGGGGCTTTCGAATATTCGTCAAAAACAGAAAATTAATTCAACAGATGCTGTATAATTTTACAAAATGGCATTCAAAAAATTCAAGGCTGATAAATTGTTTGACGGGTATCGTTTCCTGGAAGATGATAAAGTATTGGTGACTGACGAAGAAGGAGTAATTGAAGATATTATTTCAGTTAGTGATGCCGGCGATGATGTACGGTCCTTTAATGGTATTCTTACCCCGGGCCTGGTCAATTGCCATTGCCATCTTGAATTGAGTCATTTAAAAAATGTGATCCCGCCGCATACTGGTTTGATCGAGTTTTTGTGCTCTGTTGTTACTAAAAAAGAGACCTCACCCACCGAGCTACGCTCCCAACCTTCGTCAAACTCGGTTGCTCTCCACGGTGTGGAGAGGGGGGAAGCTTACGAAGACCCTGAAAAAAAGAAAATGCAAGCTATAATAGCTGCTGAAAAAGAAATGTATGACAATGGCATTGTTGCTGTGGGTGATATCGGAAATACTGCTGATACCGCCGAAGTAAAAAGTAAAAGCAGGATCCGCTGGCAGAATTTTGTGGAAGTGCTGAGTTTTACGGATGAAAAAGCGGAAGAGAACTTTGCCCATTATAAGAAAATAGCTGAAACATTTGAAGCTTCCCTTCGAGCATCGAACATCGGACATCGAACATCTCTCGTACCCCATGCGCCTTATACCATCTCTCCAAAAACATTTCAATTGATTAACGAAGCCACAAAAAATCAAATCATTTCCATCCATAACCAGGAACACCCGGCTGAAGATGAATTGTATAAAACCGGCGGAGGTGACTACCTGAAACTGTTTAAAATATTTGGAATTGATAAATCACCATTTCCCGTAACGGGCAAAAGCAGTATCCGCTCAGTGTTACCTTATTTTAATAATGGACAAACCATTTTATTAATCCATAACACCTTCATGTCGGAAGAAGATGTGGTATGGGCTAATGAATATGCAAAGACCAATGGATTGAAACTTGTGTATTGCTTATGCATTAATGCCAATCTTTATATTGAAAATAATGTGCCGCCTATTGAAATACTGATGAAACATAATTGCCATATTGTTCTCGGCACAGATAGTTACAGCAGCAACTGGCAACTGAGTATTGCCAAAGAAATGGAAGCTGTTCACCAGCATTTCCCGCATATACCTGTTGACACGATTTTGCAATGGGCTACCAGTAATGGAGCAAAGGCTTTGGGATGGGAGGATGAGTTGGGAAGTTTTGAGAAGAGAAAGAAGCCGGGAGTAATAAATATATTTAGTGACTTTCGTAATTCAGCCAGAGTTTTATGAAAAAAATTATTTTACTATTTATTTGGGCAAATTTTTCTTTCCCTTCTATAAGTCAAAAGCCCAATAAGATTAATACTGCAAAGGCCTTTCTAGCCGATGTTCTTCCTTTATCTGAAAACGGTGAACTAATAGTCGTAAATAAAATCTCAGGATTCCAACTTAATGTCATTAAAAAATATCTCGAAAAAGATTCATTTTTCAATATAGAAATGGATAAAAATAAACAGATAAATTATAAAGATCTGATTGTTCTTTCTCCAAAAGAGAAAAAAATGATTTATAAAACCATACATAAAATGACTAAATCCAAGTGGAAAAAAAATTATCTTCCTGAAGTAAAATTGATAGATGCAGACACAATAAAATTATTATTCAAAAATAATAGCAAAAAGGAAGCATGGGATTTGTTTAATAAAAAGTATGGGAAAGGGTTTTTCGAATTATTAAAACCAATTTTTATTAGAGAGAATTCTATTTGCTTTTTTTATTACGGTTATAATTGTGGGCCGCTGTGTGGGCATGGCTTGCTGGGTATTTACAAAAAAGAAAAGAACAAATGGCAGTTACTAATAATAATTGACGAATGGATAAGTTAGAATTCATCCCAATATCTCCCTCAGCACCGGCAAACTCTTCATCGTTCCAAAATCGGGAATGTGCAATGCATAATAGGTTTCGTATACATATAATAAATTCCGGCGAAAATCATGATTCAATTTAATGTCTTCCAGTTCTTCGGGCTGCATCACTCTTAATAATTGGGAAGTAACAGAGGCCTGTTTATCTTCTAAAAAATGAGGATGCTGGGGTTGATCCTGTACAAATTTTCCTTCCTGCAAATCAAGGAAAGGGTTTTCCTTATTGTAATTATCTGCAATCCGGAATCCAAAATGAAAAGGAAGATGCAAAGCAAAAAATAAAGGAAGGTTTGCCATCACGGCATTGTTGCTCCCATCTAATTTTATAAAAACATCTTCCACAAAATGAAAAAGATCTGAGTTGCCCTCTGGTTGTTTCAAACATTTCGTCAGCAATTCCACCATAAATAATGCAACAGCATTTTTTCTTACATCCGATAAAATATGCTGATACAAAAAACCCCATTTAAATTCTTTGATCCTGTTCAGGTGTTTTAATTCGTTGTGATAAACCACCAGGTCAAGAATGGCAGATGGCTGAAATAGGTTGGCTTTCCCCGTTCCTTTTTTAGTGGAAGTTCTTACCCCGTTCACCAAATAGGATTGCACACCAAACAATTCAGTAAAGATGGTGACGATGATACTCGTTTCTCCATATTTCACTGTACGAAGGACAATACCCTTTGTTTTATGTAGTTTATCCGGCATGGTTGGTTGAGACGCAGAATATTGCGTCTTTACATATAAAGATCTTCCTTGTTGTTTCTGTCCTGCCGCCAATTGTCAGGGTTTTCAACGATATATTTTCTGATACGTTTCATTTCATCATAATCACGGATGATCCTGTCATAAAAACGGGGCTGCCAGGCAAATTCAATTTTATTAGTTGTGGCAAATGATTTTACCGCGGCCTTATAGCCCCTTATAACAGATGAAATATTTGCAGATTGCGGGCCAAATTTATTGGTATACCCGATCCCCTGTAGAGACGCAACATTTTGCGTCTCAAAACCTGATGCATTTTGCGTCTCAGAACCCAGCGCATCATTATACGTTTCTTTTGAAATTACCAATATCCCATGCGCATGATTGGGCATTACCACAAATTCATCAAGGAAAACAAAAGGAAAATGTTCTGGTATTTTTTGCCAATATTCATTGGCGACAGCGCCAATGGGTGTCATCTGTAGAGACGCAACATTTTGCGTCTCAGAACCCAATGCATTTTGCGTCTCAGAATCAGGCCCAACATTTTGCGTCTCTACGCCACCTGATACTGTTACTATTTCTCCGAAACAATGAATCCTGTTTTTGGTACAAATGGTAATAAAATAGGCGCCGTTTTGTGCATAATCATATCCCTGCAACCGGGCAGATGGTATTCGGTATTTATTTTGATATTTGCCAGGCATTTGATTCTTTATTTCTTAAAATGAATATTCTTCTTGTGATTCTAATAAATATTTTGGGGCATAGAGGAGACGCAAAATGTTGCGTCTCTACCGCGAAATAAAAAAAATCTTCGTTGCCATTCTTTCCTTCTTCCCATCATCATTTACCAGCACCAAATAAACGCCGCTGGAAATCTTTTGCCCCTTGTAATTTCTTCCGTCCCACACCGCCTGTCCGCCCAATGCTCTTGTCTGGTAAACCAATCGTCCGTCCAGTTCGGTGATCTTCACAATGGCATTATTCACCAGACCACGGATGGCAATAGTGCCTGTAAAATCCGGTGGTACCGGATTCGGAAACACCAAAACATCATCATTTGTTTCTCCACCCTCCGTTGCTGTGCTGCGGAAAGAACAAATGCCTTTTAGCGTAGCAAAATATACTTCACCTGTTTTGCCATCAATGGTAATCTTTTTTACATCGCTGCTTAATAACGGACTATTATCTTCTGTAAACCGGTAAATAATTTTTTCTCCCTCGCTGCTGATCAGGAATACACCGTTCTTGGTGGCCACCCATTTTCTATCAGCTCCATCCACAGCAATACTGTTCACTCCCTGTCCTTTAAATAGGTAACCGGCAAAATTCCCGTTGGGTACAATAGGCCAGATAGCATCACAAGCAGGTGCAGCAAATGCCTGTTCGGGACATTGGATTACCCCGATGCCATCCGATGTACCCACCCAGATGAAACCGCTTTTATCTTTTGTGACACACAGCACTTCGCCAGCAGGCAAATTTCCATTGCCCGCGCCGGGGCCATATCTTCTCCACCTGTCATCACCTGTATTATCAATCGATGCGCCATGATCATAACAGATCAATCCATTGCCCAACGGTGATACGATCCATTTATAATTGTTATCATCAATGATGATCTGGGACAGTGCATTGCCAAACAAAACATACGGCAGTGAAAAGCTTTTCCAGCTGCCATCATTTTTACGAACCCGTAATGGCTGTGAAGAACCAAAATTGGATATCCATAAATTATTATCGGGGTCAAAAGCCAAACCGGCCACCCGGTAACTTGTCGGATCTCCCACCGCCGCACCCAAATTATTTTGTTTGAAAATTTCAAATAACGGACCGGGCTTCACATGCAGCAATCCCCCGCCATACGAGCCAGCCCAGATGGTTTCATCCCTTTTATCAATGGCAATTGTTACATAGTCCAGCAACGAATCAATCGGGGCATACCGGTACCGGTTGATATTATTCCAGTTTCCTGCTGAGAAAGTAAAAATGCCATCGCCATTATACTGGTAATTCCAGGCATCATTCACGGAGCCGGCAGTGGCGTAAAAAATAGTATTATAAACAAGCATTTCACCGCTTGCTGTCGCCTGCGGCGAATTAAGAATATACTGCTGATACGTTAATGAAGCGCCGAAATGCGACAAGCAGGCAAACTGATCGGCCACCCAGGGATCATTATTATTTAATATTGCTTTACGCGGAAATGAAACAGCGCCAACATTGGCCAGTGTCCGGAAAACAGTTCCATCCCCATTCAACATCACTACCCTGCTGATGCCATTTAGCTGTCTTTCGCACAATTGAATTTTATTTTCTGTTGTATTGACATTTACAAAAGGCCATGCATCTGTATAAAGCAGGGTCCATGCAGTTCCGTTCTGTACAAACAATGAATCATTTTTTTGTACGATGATTTTATTCTGAACATTCAGCACGTTTTTGCAGGCACCGGCTGACAAACCATTGCTGCCACTTACAACCTGCCAGTTGGCATAGTTGGCAGGATTCGGGGAACTCATTAGCACTTTCTTCAACCCCTCTTCTGTGGCAGCATAAAAAAAAATTCCATCGCTGGTAAAGCCATTCACTTTTACGGGGTTGCCGCCATTACCGATAAACCAGGAGTCTTTTACTTCGTAACGGTCACCATCAATAACAACAACGCCCAGACCGGTTGAGAGATAATAATTTTTACCCAGCGGATAAATAGCATAGATATTTTTATCGCCGATAATGTTATCCCGTTTTATATCGGGTACATTATAAATATCATTCCGGTAAATAATATCAATATTGCTGTTACTGTAAGCAATAAAAAGTTTGCTGCCTGCTTCATCATATTTTATGGCGCTGATACCTGTTTCATTAAGCCCGGTAACACGACTAAATCTTTCGACCATGTTATCGGAAATATTCACTGAAAATAAACTATAGGGTGTGGCACAGTACACTTTACCGTCACCTGCTGTTACATCAACGGCGCTGTTATACGGCAAATGTTCTCTCCACTGGCCGATGGGTGGCACCGGATGCTGAGCCGTGCATACAAGGGTTACAAAATAAGATGTAATAAAAAATAAGTGCCTCACTCATCAAAAGTATTCTAAAGTCAGAAATGTCAGATAAGTCATATAGGTCATATAGGTCACATGTGACTCATTTGACTGATTTGACCTGTTTGACCTTCCTTCCCTGTTTTTACGTTTCTTTGCAACCTTACAATTCCCCTACTGCTTATGTGGCATAGCCTCGGAAAGTTTATTTTGAAACATCGCTTACCGCTGTTACTGGTTCTTGCAGCCGTCACCGGGTTTATGACCTGGCATGCCAGCAAAGTGCAATTGAGTTATGATTTTTCCAGGGCGATCCCCATCAATAATCCCAAATACAAAGCATACCAGGAATTCCGGAAAAAATTCGGTGAAGACGGGAACCTCCTTGTTATTGGCATACAAACCGATAGTTTTTTTAAAGAGAAATTATTTAATACCTATGCTTCTCTCCTGCGCAGCCTGAAAAAAGTAAAAGGCGTAGATGATATTATTGCTGTTCCCACTGCGGTTAATCTTGTAAAAATCCCGGAAACGGAAAAATTAATAGCCGATACCATTTTCGGGGAACGGATACTTACACAAGCCGCAATAGACAGCGGGGCAAAAACATTTTTAAATCTTCCTTTTTACCGGCAACTTTTATACAACCCGGTTACACATGCATGGCTGATGGGTGTTCGCATCAACAAAGACCTGATGGCATCCAAAGCTCGCATGGGCATTGTGCAGGACATCAGCAAACTGGCTGATGATTTTGGTAAAGCCAATAATCTTACGGTGTACAAAAGCGGTTTGCCGCATATCCGCACAGAGTTATCCGGGCGGATCGTAAAAGAAATGCGGATGTTCATCCTTGCGTCGTTTATTCTTTCTGCTATCATTTTATTATTGTTTTTCCGCAGCTTCAGCGCCATGTGGCTTTCCCTAACGGTAGTAATACTCGGAGTGATCTGGAGCTTTGCCAGCATCCAGTTGTTTGGTTTTAAAATCAGTATCCTGAATGCACTGATACCCCCTTTAATTGTAGTGATCGGCATCCCCAACTGCATTTATTTTCTCAATAAATTTCATACTGCTTATAACGAAACAGGTGATAAGAGAAAATCGCTGGTGATGATGGTGGAAAGGATGGGGGTGGTAACACTCTTCTGTAACCTGGCCGCTGCCATTGGCTTTGCCGTGTTTGCATTAACGCAAAGCCAGATATTGAAAGAGTTTGGTATCGTGGCAGGTATCAACATTATTGCCCTGTTTTTTATCTCATTAATTCTTATTCCTGCAATACTTAGCTTTTTACCTCCGCCAAAAAGCCGGCACACCAAATACCTTCAAAACCCGGGGCTGAACCGCATGCTGGACCGGCTGGAAAGATGGTCACTTAATCATCGTAAGCTCATCTATGCTGTTACTCTTTGTATTGTTGCTATGTCAATAGCCGGTATTTTCAAATTAAAAACCCTTGGTTACATAGTGGATGACCTGCCCAGGACAGATAAACTTTATACTGACCTGCGTTTTTTTGAAGATAATTTCAAAGGAGTAATGCCACTGGAGATTGTGGTGGATACCAAAGAAAAAAGAGGAGTATCCCGCAATTTCAATAACCTGCTGCGTATTGATTCCCTGTCACAATTCCTGGCTAACCTTAAGGATGTTGGCCGCCCGCTCAGTATTACGGACGGATTGAAATTTGCTAACCAGTCATTTAATGATGGCGATACTTCTTATTATATTATGCCCGGCGAATATGCATTGCCTGCCCTGTCACAATACCTTAATCCCGGTAAAGATGCAGGCAAGACAAAAAATTCTTTTGAAAAACTGGCATCCACGTTCATGGACAGCTCACGCCAGCAGGCCCGCATCAGTGTAAGCATGAAAGATGTTGGCAGCAAACGGCTGCCAGTTATCCTCGATAGCATTTCTGTAAGGGTAAACCAGCTTTTTGCCAAAGACAAATATAATGTGCAGCTTACCGGCACCAGTGTTACTTTCCTGGAAGGCAGCCGGTATATTATTCATGGGTTGAAGGACAGCATTCTCTGGGCTTTTTCGCTGATAGCCCTGTGTATGTTGTATCTTTTTCGTTCGGCCCGGATATTAGTTTGCTCTCTTATTCCAAATGTTATTCCGCTGCTGATCACTGCGGGCATAATGGGTTGGGCGGGAATTCCGCTAAAACCTTCTACTGTGCTGGTTTTCAGCGTAGCCCTTGGCATTGCCATAGATGTAACAATTCGTTTTCTGGTCAACTATAAACAAGAACTGCCCCGGAACAATTTCAATATGAAACAAACAGTGATTGACACCATCCACAGTACCGGTATCAGCATTATTTACACATCATTGGTGCTGATCGCAGGGTTCATTATATTCTGTTTTAGTGGTTTCGATGGCACCAAGGCTTTGGGCTGGTTAACCTCCCTTACACTCATTACCGCCACCTTTACCAACCTGGTATTGCTGCCCTCTATTTTAATTTCTATAATCCGGATAAAGAAATAGCTGATTTCATTACTTTTACAGTATATTAAACAGATGGCTGGTGGCTGGTACTTAAAGCAGCAAACCGTTCTGGGAAATTGTCCGATATTAAGGAAGGAAAAGGCTAAAATTGCACTTAACAGGCTGTTTTTCAAAAACTGAATGTTTTTTTGACTTTTTTGTATAAGGTTCTTTAATTTCAAGCCCCTTTTGGTCTCTTCGGGAGGTTCAGGAGGGTCTTGATTTCAATTATATACTAAAACTAAATGCTCATGAGAAAATTGTTTTTACTCCTTTGGGGAGTTGTGTTTTTCGCCGCCCAGGCACTGGCACAACGCACAATCAACGGTAAGGTTACCAATGATAAAGGCGCTCCTCTTCAGAATGTATCGGTAATGGCAAGAGGAACAACTACCGGTACAATTACAAAAGAAGACGGGACATATTCCCTTACTGTTCCGGCAAATGCTAAAGCACTTGTTTTTTCTGCAGTAGACATGAGTCCTGTTGAGATAGCAATTGGAACATTAACAGTAATTGATGCGACATTGAAAAACGAAGACAAAACAATGTCGGAGGTAGTGGTGACTGCATTTGGTATTAAGAAAAATAAAAAGGATCTGGGTTATGGTGTTGGTCAGCTCACAGGTACTGAACTGTCACAATCACACCAAACCAATATTACCAATGCGCTGGCAGCAAAAGTGCCTGGCGTAAGAATCAGCGGAAGCGGTGGTTCATTCTCCAGTTCCAGTATTCTTATCCGTGGGTTTACAACATTTACGGGTACTAACCAACCTCTTTTCGTTGTGGATGGTATTCCCATTGACAATGGTGGCGGCGGTACGCCTCTTCAGAACGGTCCGGTAAATTCCAGCAGGGCCATTGATCTGAACCAGGATGATATTGAAAGCATAAGTGTGCTAAAAGGAGCTTCTGCAGCTGTGTTGTATGGCTCAAGAGCCTCCAATGGTGTTATTTTAATCACCATGAAAAAGGGCAAGGCCGGTCAGAAAAATTCTATTCAGTATTCTACCAATTACCAGATAGAATCAGTGAATCGTTTTCCAACTTTACAGAACGAATATGCCCAGGGAAACAGTGGTGTTTTTTCACCAACCGCACAAACATCCTGGGGTCCCCGTATCGTTGGTCAGACAGTAACAAACGCTTATAACCCGGCTACCAACACTAACACCAGAACAGAGGTTCTGGCAGCTTACCCGAATAATGTAAGGGATATCTTCCGCCAGGGTATGAATTGGCAGAACAACATTTCTTTTTCAGGGGGATCCGATAAAAACACGTTCCGTTTTTCTTATGGCTACCTGAAAAACAAAGGCGTTATTGAAAACAACGTACTTACCCGTCATAACTTCTCTCTTAATGCCAGTTCAAAAGTCAATAACTACCTGGCAATTGCGGTAAACGCCAATTATTCCAATAATGCTTCTCGTAGAACACAACAAGGAAACCAGTTGAGTAATCCTGTTTTCCGTGGATGGTTTACACCGCGCAGTTATGATTTAAGCGGTTTGAAATGGGAAGATGCATCAGGTAACCAGTTATATCCTTTGGGAGAAGATAATCCTTACTGGACCATTAAAAACAACCGGTTCAATGACGAGATCAACCGGTTCATCGGTAACGTTTCATTCAATTTCAGACTTACCAAGTGGTTGCAGGCTGATTATAAAATAGGTACCGATGTCTTTTCCACTTTCCGCCATGCATACGACCAGATAGGTGCCCGTGGCGGGGCCAACACTTCTGCCAATGCAGTAGGCGGTGTGCGTGAATCAAGAAATAATTACCGGTCACTTAACTCCAACGGATATCTTACTGCCAGTAAAAGGATCAAGAGTTGGACCGGAACATTGATCGCCGGAACAGAGTTTCAGCAGATCTACAGCAATGCATCCCAACTTGATGGGAAAGGGGTTATTGTCAGGGACTTTGAGCAACTGAGCAATACTACTACTTTCAGCCCCGCTCCACAGGCTGGTTCATCTAAAATCAGGTTATTGGGTTTATATGGGGATCTTCAAATAGGCTTTAAAAGCATTTTCAATGTCAATGTAACTTTAAGAAATGACTGGGTTTCTACATTTAAGCCTAACAGAAACTCATATCTCTATAATGGCTTTAGCGGTTCCCTTAATATCACTGAACTTTTCCCCAAGTTGAAAAGTAAGATCATTGAAAATATCAAGATCAGGGGAGCAGTCGCTACAGTTGGTAAGGCAGGCACTGATTTTGTTTACGCCACAGACTCTTACTTTGGAGGCGCTGGTTCTGCTGACGGCTTTGGCCCAAGCATTGCGTTTCCCTTTAACGGCATACAGGGCTTTGCCTTGAGCAACACAGCGGGTAATCCCCTTCTCGGTCCTGAATTTACACAAAACAAGGAAATTGCTATAGAGCTGTCTTTCTTCAAAGGAAGGGCAACCATTGAAGCAACCCGTTACAAACAAAAATCAAGAAAACTGATTTTCGGAGTCCCGGTTTCTGCAACTTCAGGGGTTACAACTTTTATTAAAAATGCCGGCAACCTTACGAATAATGGTGTTGAATTGGGTGCTATGATCATACCCATAAAAACAAAATCATTTAGCTGGACCATTAACATGACCTATACCCAATTCAAGGGCATCGTAGACAAACTTGAAACCGGTGTTACAAACATTTTCCTTGGAGGATTTGTTACGCCTAACATACGCCTGGTAGTAGGTGATGAATATGGCCAGATATATGGAAATGCTTTTGTAAGAAATCCGAGCAAAGGAAATAAAATTGTTGTGAACGGTCCCAGCAATACCTCTAATTCATCTCTTTGGGGCCTGCCACAAATAACTTCAGGTGTTCAGAAGATCGGTAATCCCAATCCTAAATATGTTATCGGAATAACCAATTCGTTTACTTTCAAATTTATTACGATGTCTTTCCTGATGGAGATCAGGGAAGGTGGAGATATTTACAGCCGCAACATTGCGGACATTCAAAGAAATGGCGTTGGCAAAGAAACCGCTCAATACCCGAGATATGATGCTGCCGGCGTATTGCAGAAGCCCTACATCTTTGATGCAGTTTACACAAACGGACAGCCCAATACGACTTATGTTTCAGCGCAGGATTATTTTGGCAATAGCGGCAAATATGCAGCAGCTGAAGGCTTTATTTTTGATGCAAGCTGGTTCCGCGTAAGAGAAGCTTCAGTGAACTTCGCATTACCTGCTTCTCTTTTGAGCAAAACGCCGTTCAGCAATGCATCATTGAGTGTGTTTGGGCGTAACCTTTACCTGAATGCTCCATTCTATCCGCACCTTGATCCTGAACAAAATGTTTTGGGCGCTAGTGCACAGGGTGCCGGTGGCCTGGAGTTCAACGGTCTGCCTCAAAGCCGCACAGTTGGAGTGGGATTAAACCTCAGCTTTTAATTAAATAAAAAAATAATTATGAAACTCAGTTATTTTAAATTAATGATGTTTTTTACCGGGGTTGTAACCATCAGTTCCTGCAAAAAATTTATGGATATAAACAGGAACCCGGATGCACTTCCGGATTCCAATAGCCCGATAGCGCAGTTACTTACTTCAGCACAGGTAAACCTGGGATTTGAAGGTGGGAGTGACCTGTTCCGGTTTTCAACGCTTATCATGCAGCAAATGTCAGGCGAGGCTTCCCAGCCCAACCAGACCTATGAATATTACAGGTACAATATCACCGGAAGTGATCAGAACAATGTATGGTCAAGCATGAATGCTTCTACTTTAAGTGACCTGCAACTGATCATCAACCAGGGTGGTTCAAGCCCTTATTATACAGGGATTGCAAAAATTCTGAAAGTTTATGAATACGCAAAAATGGTAGATACATGGGGCGATGTTCCTTATACGCAGGCACAGCAGCTAACTGCAAATACCCAACCGGCGTATGATAATGATGCCACTATTTATCCAAAGCTTATCCTCCTGCTTACCGATGCTATCAATGAGTTGAATGCAACATCGAGTGTGCTTACACCAGGCACCAATTCAGTTATGTACACTGGTACTTATGCTACCATTAAAGCCAACTGGATCAAACTGGCCAATACATTAAAGCTGCGCTTATTATTACATTACAGCAAAATTGACCCTGCTTTTTGTGTAGCCCAGATAACAGCGTTGGTAAACACTGCCGGCATTACATTTATGGCTTCCAATGCCGATAGTTACCAGATGGCTTTTTATGATGTAGCCAACCAGCGCAGCCCGATCTCAGCATTTGAAGTAAGTCGTCCAAACTATTTATTTGCAGATGCGGCTATGGTTAATCTGATGACATCAAAAGGTGACCCCCGCAGGCCTTATTATTTTACATCTTTCCCTTACCAGGGAATACCACTCCCAATAACATTAAGCAGTTCAGCAGCAACAGGTGCCGGGAATGTACTTACATTCACTGCTACCACAGGTGCAACGGTCAATATGGTTATTGCCGGAATAAATATTCCGCCAAACACTACTTCGACTGCAGTAACAGCAACCACAATTACTTTAAGTAATAATGTTACAGGTGCCGGTGTTGCAGCAGGTGCTTCCATTGTAGTTGCACCTAATACTTTTACTGCTGTATCTGCAGCAGCACCCCCCGTTACTCCAAATAATAATTACAGCCGGATTCATACTTTCTTACGTGGCACTGTAACAGCCGGAGCCGCACCTCCGTTTACTTATTCCGGTGCTGCCCCCCAGCGTATGCTGCCTTTTGCCGAATATAATTTCATCCGTGCTGAAGCTGCTTTGATGGGTGCGCCGGGTAGTGCCCAGGCGTTCTTTACTGCAGGGATTACTGCCAGCATGCAGGAAGTCGGTGTTTCTGCTGTTCAGATTGCAGATTATCTTTCTTTAAATGGTACATTAACCGGTAGTTCTGCAAATATGCTCCGCCAGATCATTGAAGAAAAATACATCGCTTTGTTTGGTGTTACTATTGAACCATGGAACGACTGGAGAAGAACAGGTTATCCTGCATTGTCTGCTCCGATTAATGCCACCAGTGGTGTTTCAGCGGTTCCAAGAACACTGTTTTACCCGCAATCTGAGATTGATCTGAATCCAAATAACCCCGGCCAAAAAGCCGCCAGTTTGCAGGATAGGGTATTCTGGGATAATTAATATTTAAAAGAACATAAATAAAAAAATCCTCCGATAGCTATCGGGGGATTTTTTTTGCTGTACTTGTATTTAACTTCATCCTTTGTCTTTTTTTCTGACCGTTATTTTTGTTATATATCATTTTTGGCCTGGAAAAAAATTTACCTGTCTTTCCCGTTTTTTTATTTGTTTAATTACAGTATGGCGTTGATTAAATGCAGCAAAAAAATCAGCCGCAATGTCTTTCAATTAAACCAGCAAGGCTTTTTATTGTATAACCTGCTGGTTATCAGTAATTGAATATTTTTGAGTTTTTTATTTAAGATTTCTAACTTTCATTCTGATTCATACTCCCGATCGATCGGGGCTGTACAGGTAGGAATATTATTTTTTAAACCAAACTAAAAACCAAATGCACATGAGAAAACTATTTTTACTCTTAGGGAGTCTTGTGTTCTTTGCCGTGCAGGCATTGGCACAACGCACAATTTCCGGAAAGGTTTCAGATGAAAAAGGTGCCCCGGTTGCTAATGCCTCTGTACTGGTAAAGGGGACTACAACCGGCACCGTTACCAAATCCGATGGCACCTTTTCTTTAGGTATTCCATCCAGTGCAAAAGCCCTTATTTTTTCTTCTGTTGACATGATAACCATTGAAATCAGGATCGGCAATGATAACATTATAGATGTTACGCTAGTGGCCGAAAACAAAATCCTGTCTGAAGTGGTGGTAACCGGTTACGGAACCCAGAAGAGAAAAGATGTAACGGGGAATATTGCATCCGTAAAAGGAACTGCGATTGCAGATAAGCCCGTGCAGAGTTTTGAACAGGCATTAGCCGGAAGAGCCACCGGTGTTCAAATTACTGTTCCAAACGGAGTTTTAAATACTCCTCCCGTTTTCAGGATCAGGGGTACCAATTCCATTTCCTTAAGTTCATATCCCCTGATAGTTGTTGATGGTGTTCCATCTCCTACCGGTGATTTCAGTTCTACTGCTTCCGCAGGTAATGCCCTGGCAAGTATCAATCCCAATGACATTGAAAGTATTGACATTGCAAAAGACGCTGCCGCTACTGCTATTTATGGTAGCCGTGCGGCAAACGGAGTTGTTTATATAACTACTAAAAAAGGAAAGCCAGGTAAAGCCAAAGTAAGCTATAATGGGTCTATGAGCTGGACCAATGTATATGGTTTACCGGAAGTATTGAATGCACAGCAATACACTGATTATAAAAATATGGCTGCTGCCAATAATCCCGGTGTAAACAGCACCAACCCCGCAGGCGCCGGTTACACAAAGTTTGCCACTGCTACAGATGCTAATGGAAACCTGATCGATACAAAATGGGGGGATCATATTTATCGCAGGGGTTTTTCTCATGACCATAACCTGAACATTTCGGGTGGCAATGATAATACTTCCTATTATTTCTCTGTCGGCTTTTCAGACCAGGAAGGCATTTTGAAAAAAAATGATTTTACCCGGAAAAATATATTATTCAATATCGAAACCCGTGTAAACAATGTTCTTTCCGTCGGCGGTAAGATCTCATATTCAAATGAATTGAACCTGGCCGCTAATTCATCAGGTTCTCTGTCCGGTGAGGCTTTTAATACCACGGGTTTGGGCCGCTTACAATTTGTAACAGCACCTAATATTTCTCCATATAAAAATAACGGTTCATATAATATTGAGAACCCTGCCGCCAATTCTGTTGGAAGAATGAATAATTCAGTTACGGTTGGATTTTATAACCCGGTTGTAGTTTTGGATCTCAATCGTCAGAACAGTGAAACCAATCACCTGCAATCAAATATTTATTTGCAATTAAAACCGGTTAAAGGGCTTACGTTGAAAACGCAATATGGCATTGATTATTTATTTGTAGATAACGAAACGTTCCTCACCCCTGTACATGGTGACGGTTTTACACCAACAGGCAGTGCATCCAGCACTTTAGGGAAATTTAAAAGATGGACATGGACCACTACCGGCCAATATGATCTGACTATTAAATCAAAACATAATATAACGGCCCTGGTAGGTGGTGAACAGGACAGGAGGACCAGTTTAGGTTTTGGACTTAACAGGCAAACATTATCAGATCCGGCATTTACCGTTATCCAGGCTGGTTTTGTTACTCCCAATACTGCAGGATTAGCATACGGCGAAAACTACCTTAAATCCGCTTTTGGACGTTTGAATTATGATTACAATAAAAAATATTTCCTGTCTGCCAATTTACGGCAAGATGAGTATTCCGCTTTTGCAAACAAAAGCTCAACCTTCTGGGGGGCTTCTGCAGGATGGGAAGTGGCAAAAGAATCATTCTGGCAAAGCTCCGGGGTGAATAATGTGATCAATTATTTCAAACTTCGCGGCAGTTACGGAAAAGTTGGTAATACGGCGGGTATAGGTGATTATGTCATCTATTCTTCTTATGGATCCGGGTTATATGGGGGCCTCCCTACATTGGTATTTAATTTTGCCGGTAATCCTAATTTACAATGGGAAACCAGTACAAAAATTGATGTGGGCGCTAATTTTGGTTTTCTTAAAGACCGAATCAGGCTGGAATTGACAAGATATTATAATGATATAAAAGACCTGATACTGAATGTCCCTCAGTCTCCTTCCGCCGGCCTTCCAAACTCAATACCTTCAAATGTTGGAACTATGTATAATAAAGGATGGGAATTTGCATTGACTGGAGTTCCATTCCAGGGAAAAAATTTCAACTGGACTTCTACCTTAAATGTTACAACCAATAAAAATGAAGTTACATCACTGGCTCCCGGCCTGACTGAAATATTAACTGCTACTTCAGGATTAGAAACGGTGAGCCGTACTGCAGTGGGTTATTCACTTGGTCAACTCTGGCTGGTACGCAATGGAGGTGTTGATCCCGCTACTGGCAGAAGAATTCTTCTGAATGCAGCGGGTCAAAAAGTATTGTATTCTTTTTATCAAAATACTGGTTCTAATATTTTTAACTGGATCAATCCTGATGGCACACGATATTCTGAGCCTGGTCAGCCGGTAGGAGTTGGTGTTACCCAGGCAAAAGATGGTGTAATGTATGGAAATACAATTCCTAAAGTATATGGCGGCTGGGATAATACATTCCGTTACAAAAATTTTGATCTGAACGTACTGCTTACCTACCAGTTGGGATTTTATGTTTATTACGGATCATGGGCCGGCTTGCATGATCAGCGTTTCTGGAATAACCATGTTGATGTATTAAAAGCATGGAACAAACCCGGAGATGTTGCTACCGTTCCAAAGCCCATGTATGGTGACAATGTATCCAACGGTTCTGCATTACCCATGTCATATAATGCATTCAAAGGTGATTTTGTGAAATTTAAAAATGTAACCTTGTCATATAATTTTCCTTCCAAAATAATTAGCAAGGCTAAAATGTCTTCCGCAAGGATTTTCGTTAGTGGTCAGAATTTAGGTATCATTACCAAATACCCCGGCCCTGATCCGGAAGTATCTTCAAATGGTAATTCAAATTCAGGCCAGGGAATTGACAGGAACACTATTGCCAATGGCCGCACCTTTACGGTAGGAATAAACTTAGGGTTTTAATAATAAAACTTGAAAAAATGAAAAAACAATTAAAATATATAATCTACATGAGTTTGGGAGTGGCGATGTTCTCCTCCTGTAAAAAAGAATTATTATCGCCAATACCTCAAACCTCCGTTACGGATGCAACAGCATTCGATACACCCGGTCGTATTGCTAACCAGGTCAATTCCATGTACGGCGCTTTTAAAGGCGGAACATTTTATGGCGGACGGGCACAGATAGCCAGTGAGATCAGGGGTGAAGAATTTATCAATGAAACAACAAATGGAGTAACAGGATTTGATGTCTGGGGTTTGAATGCCACCGGCACATCCCAGAATTTTGTAAAAAACATGTGGTCCCAGGCCTATTATGTGATCAACCTTTGTAATCTTTTCATTGATGGTATGGCTGCTAAAGGCACTTCAGTGGTTGGGGCTGCTCTTTCCAGCAATTACATCGGAGAAGCAAGACTGATCAGAGCCGCCTGTTATCTGAAATTATTGGAGCATTATGCCCGACCCTTTGCAGATGGTAATGGAAGTAAACCCGGGTTGCCTTTACGTTTAACAGGGATCAAAGAATCGGGACAATCTGCATTGGCAAGAAGTACTGTCTCAGAAGTATATACTCAAATACTGGCTGATCTGAATTTTGCTGAAACAAACCTTCCTTTAAATTATGCAACAGCTGTGCTCAATACCACCCGTGCACACCGCAATACTGCCATTGCATTTAAAACAAGGGTTTATCTTTCTATGCAGAATTATCCATCTGTTATAACAGAAGCGACTAAAATTGTGCCCCAGGCAACAGCACCATTCAGCGCCACATCAGGCGTAGCTCATGCTTTGCTGGCCAATATTGTGAATGTTTTCAGAACCCCTTATACTGCCACTGAATCTATTCTTTCCATGCCCATGTCTTCAACAGCGGGTGATAATCCCGGAACACAAAATCAATTGGGATATTATTGGTCAAGATCAACAGGGAACGGAGAATATTCTTTAAACCCAAGTGGAATCATTGCTAATGCTGGTTGGATGGCATCAGATACAAGAAGAACTTTTAATGCCACTGTTTCAGGAAAGCCATACCTGAATACAAAATTTAATGCGCCCTCTCCTTACACTGATTTTGCTCCGGTATTTCGCTATTCAGAAGTAATGCTTAACCTGGCTGAAGCATTGGCAAGAACAAACGCAGGAGTTGATGCAAAAGCACTGGCTCTGTTAAGAGCTGTTCGCCAAAGATCGGATGCGGCCACCATTTTAACTCCGCTGACACAAGCTGACCTGATCAATGCTATTTTGCTCGAGAGAAGAATTGAATTTTTAGGAGAAGGATTCCGCAATTTTGACCTGATGCGTTTGCTTCAGACCATTCCGGCAAAAGGTTCGGTAAACGCTTTACCATCCACCCAGCAGGGTTATATCTGGCCTATTTCAGCAGATGAAATGTCATTGAATCCATTAATGACAGATAATTAAAGGATTTTTCATACTATCATTTATTAAAAAGAGTCCCCCTAATGCGGGACTCTTTTTATTTTTATCAATCTTATTTTAATACTTCTGCCAGTTTGGACTCCAGTTCACTTCCCCTTAATCTTTCTGCAATGATTTTTCCCTGCGGGTCAACCAATATATTGTAAGGAATACCTGTTTCACCAAAACCATACATGGAGACCACGGGGCTGTTCCATTCCATCAGGTCGCTTACCTGGGGCCATGTCAGGTTATCCTGCATGATGGCTTTTAGCCATTTATCTTTTTGTCCCGGCCTGTCCAACGAAACACCGAGTATGGTAAAGTTTTTATTCTTGTATTTATTCCAGGCATTCACTACGTTAGGATTTTCCTGGCGGCAGGGGCCGCACCAACTTGCCCAAAAATCAACGAGTACATATTTCCCCCGGAAGGAACTAAGCCTGATCTCATTCCCATTTACATCCGGCATGGCGATTTCCGGCGCTTCTCTCCCAACCCATCCCTCTGTTTTAGCCATTTGCCCATCCAGCATTCTTTTTATGGCGGCTACTCCCTGGTGTGAAGGAAATTTTGATGCCGCTTCATTCACTATTTTGGTCACTTCCTCCAGTGATACCGGTTCCAGGTTGAAGCCGGGATTATTGGCCGTGGTCTGGTAATTTCCCAGTTCAAACATGGTCAGCGCAGGATTGACCGATTGGCTGAGAGAAGTTGTTATAAAATTTCTTACATCGGCCGCAAACTGTACTCTTTCATTTTGCAAAACGGAAATTACACTATCGGAAGCTCCTGATCTTTGCAGGCTGTCTGTTTTTTTATCATAAAAAAAAATTGCCTGCAATTTGGTATTCAGTGTAACCATAAAATCTTTCATTTGCCGGCTGGCTTCGGAACCTTTCACATCATAGCTTTCTGCAAACTGGCTATTCTCTTTATTAAAGCTGGCATCCAGCGTGATCATGGAAGCATCATTGATAACTGCAGCCAGGGGATAGTTGTTCTGGTCCAGCCGCAACGTGTAGGCAGATGCTTCTTTGGTATCTGTTTTCAGGGAATACTTACCGTCTTTCCCGATAATAGCAGAATCAACCACAATACGCTGCATGGTAGTCATGGGAACTTCCTCCAGGTAAATGATCTTTGCAGGATTGTTGGTGATGGTACCAGCTACTTCAAATTTTTTACCAGTTGACTTACTGTTACAGGCTGCCAGCACCGCTGCAAAAGCTATTACATTTATTAATTTTTTCATTCGCTTATTTTGATTTTAATTTTTTCAGCAACAATTCATTGGTGATCTTAGGATCAGCTTTGCCTTTTGACTGTTTCATCACTTCGCCTACAAACAAAGCCAACAGGCCTTTCTTGCCTTTTTTATATTCAAGTACTTTATCTGCAAATTTCTCCAACACGCCGTCAACTATGGGTCCGATAGCTGACCAATCAGACTGCTGAATAAGGTTTTGTTCTCTTGCAATTTCTTCCGGGTCCGTGCCAGGGTTTTGCAACAACCGGGAGAATAATTTTGCGGAGGCTGCCGAAAAGCTGATTTTCTCGGAATCAACCAATTTAATTACCGAAGCAAGCTGCCCTGGACTTATGGGAAATTCTCCTATTTCTTTATTGTTCTCATTTAACCATGATTTAACCGGGCCCAGCATCCAGTTTGCTGCTGATTTATACTTCACTCCCCTCACCCTCTGCCTCACCCCCTGCCTCATCCCCTGCCCTTCTCCACTGCGTGGAGAAGGGAGATGGGAAATCACCTTCTCAAAATAATCAGCAAAAGATCTTTCTTCTGTCAGTACACCGGCATCATATTCTGAAAGCTGAAATTCTGAAATATATTTTTTTATCCGCTGTTCCGGCAAAACCGGTATGCTCCGGCGGATTTTTTCTATGAATTCATCCTGCAGCTGAAAGGGAGTAAGATCCGGTTCGGCAAAATACCGGTAATCATCCGCATCTTCTTTATCCCGGGTGGCAAAGCTGGTTCCGCTATTTGCATCAAAGCCTTTTGTTTGCTGTATAATAATTTCTCCCCGTTCCAGTTTATCAATCAATCTTTTTGCTTCTGCTTCAATAGCTCTTTTTACATTCCGGATCGAATTCAAATTCTTTACTTCTACTTTGGTTCCTAATTCCGTTTCTCCTTTTTTACGTACAGAAATATTCGCATCACAGCGAAGGCTTCCTTCTTCCATATTGCCATCGCATATTTCCAGGTAGCGGACCAGTTTTCGGATCTCCGTCAAAAAAGCAAATGCTTCTTCCCCGCTGCGGAAGTCGGGCTCAGTTACAATTTCGATCAAGGGAGTACCGGCACGGTTATAATCAATGCAGGAATTTTCAAGATCAACATCATGCAAACTCTTTCCGGCATCTTCCTCCAGGTGAATCCGGTTTAGCCGGATACTTTTTTCACCCTCTGAGCCTGTCGAAGAAATTGTTTTAATTTTTACAACCCCTCCTTTGCAAATGGGTGTTGTGTGCTGTGATACCTGGTATCCCTTGGGCAGGTCCGGGTAAAAATAATTTTTGCGGGCAAAATAATTATGCTTTACAATCTCACAATGACAGGCCAGGCCCATTTTAGTGGCAAACTCAATTGCCTTTTTATTCATTTTTGGTAATGTTCCCGGATGACCGAGAGAAATGGGGCTAACCTGCGTATTGGGCTCTGCACCAAAAGCAATACTGTCACCGCAAAATAATTTGCTTTGTGTAAGTAATTGGGCATGCACTTCCAGCCCCACTACTACTTCATATTTGCCGAGACCTGTCATTAATTTATAATCCCGATATTTATCGGGAGGCAAAAATAGACCATTTGCTGCACTGTCTCTCTGTCAAAAAAGTTAAAGCCCCCGGTTAAGACCAGGGGCTTATTTAGCACAAGAGAAAACTAAAAAATTACAGGTCTGCCGTTTTTATTTTACGGGGCATTTTTACTTCTATATTCTGAGTTTTTCCACTACGCTGAAGTTTTATCATTACCGAAATTTTATCCTTGCTTTCCCGGATGATCTTTGCCATTTCATCAGCTCCATTTACTGCTTTGCCATCGACATCCGTTATAATATCATCTTCTTTTATCCCTGCTTTTGCGGCATTGCTTTCATCATCCACTTCAATTACCTTAACCCCCTTACCATCGTCAGTATCCTGAACCGATAATCCAAGTTTGGGACCAGCACCTGACCAGTTCCAGTTTTGACCATATGGTGTAACTACACGGGGTAATGTTTTCAGTTTTGGCATATGTTCAAAATTCATATCCCCCATGTCCATTTTAAATCCCTCGGATGTTGAAAACATATTTACTCCTTTCCATTTGGTCAATTCTGCTATTGCTTTTTGCTCTTTCTTATCCCGCAGGTAGGTAACTGTTACTTTATCTCCCGGTTTATGTTTTTTAATGGCGGCAGAAAGATCATCGGGCTCTTCGATCTTAGTATCATCAATTTTAGTTATGATATCGTTTTCTTTCAGCCCTGCTTTCTCAGCTGCGCTTTCTTTGGTAATACTTTGTACCTCTACACCCTGATCAGCTTTTTCTGTAGTTACACCCAGCATAGCACGGTTAGCATCCCCGGTGAAGAAACGGAAATTATCCCCATTGCCATTAAAATTCCAGTTAGAGCCCATTCCGGGAATTCCTGCCAGCGCTTCCAGTTCTTTAAATCTCTGAAGTCGCACACTTATATCTCCATCCTTGTCTTTGTATTCATCCAGCGGCTTTCCGTTAACCGTGATCTTATCGCCATTAATTTCAACGACTATTTTGTCAGCCTTATCATTTTTACGGGTGATGATAATTTGCTGAACATCTTTTTTTTCTTTCGTCTCTTTAATTTTTTCTTCTTTTTGTGCCGGCAAAGAAGCCGGGGCAAGCATTGCAATAGCAAAAGAAAAAGCAAAGGCTCTTATCAGGTTTCGTTTCATGATTTATTTTTTTATTGATTAACTACGTTGAATTTCGTAGTCAAATATAACGACATTTTCTGAAATACGAAATGTTTCGGAAATGTTAAAAGCGGTTGATTTTTGAGAGGCAATATCAGGGGATGGACGGATTGCGCACTTCATAGGTTTTGGCCGGGTGGCCATCCACCACTTCCTCGCCGATATAGGTCATCCCGCATTTATCCAATACCCTTTGTGAGCCTTTGTTATCGGGCATTGCCCGCCCAATGATACGCTGCAGATGCAGTTTTTCAAACCCATATCGGATGCAGGCCCAGGCCGCTTCTGTGGCAAAGCCTTTGCCCCAGGCGGCCCTGATAAAACGATACCCGAGATCAATTTCATTGCGCTCCGGTCTTGCCTTTAATCCACAGAAGCCAATGAACTTCATGCCGGATTTAGTATGCGCTGCCCAGCGGCCATGACCATATAAAGCATATTGAGGTAAAATAACCTGCTCAAGTACCTGCCTTGCATGGTCAATATCTTTGATAGGGTCAAGGGTATAGCGGATAACTTCAGGATCAAGATTCAGTTCATATATAAGCGGTGCATCTTCTATGGTAAAACTGCGGAGCAATAACCTTTCTGTTTCTATAACAATATTCATAATGATGTTCGTGCAGTATTTTTACTAACCCGAAAGTGGTATTGTATATGAATTATAAATTCGGATTTTTGAAATGTGTTTTAACGAAGCACAAAGGCTTATGTTTTATTATATTGTAGCAGCTGTTTTTGCCGTCTTTTGTATTGCAGTTATCATCTTTGTAATCCGGGTTTATAAAGAAAACAAAAAATTGGGGCCCAAAAAAGGGCAACGCTTTGATGACGACGAAGATGAAATTCGTTTTCGCCGCTGAGCTGGCTATAATAATTTTTTTACTGCTTCGATTACCAGTTTCAGTTTACTTGGGTCCTGGCCACCGGCAGTTGCCAATGTTTTCTGCCCGCCACCACCGCCATTAATTAACGGAGCAACATGTTCCTTTATGATTTTACCTGCATCTAAGTTTTTAGCGGCAACGACTGTTTCTGAAATACCAACTGCTACAAAGGGTTTGCCATCTATGTTAACACAAAGAACTGCCAGATGATCCCGGAGATGATTTTTCAGATCAAAGCAAAGTTTTTTCAATGCATCAGGGTTATTTACTTCAATAATATCCCCGACAAAATTGACGCCGTTGATGATCTCATCTTTTTGCAGTAACTCATTGCGTATACCAACAAGCTGCCTTGCCTCCATTGATTCTGCATGCTTTTTCAGCTCAGCATTTTCTGTTTGAAGATTTTCCACTGCTTTCTGAATATCCTTAGGGTTCTTTAATGTTTCACGAAGACAGGTCAGCAACCTGAGTTGTTCATTCATATATGCCTCAGCCTGCTCCCCACAAAAAGCTTCTACACGTCGCACACCGGCAGCAATAGCTGCTTCACTGGTTAACTTAAACAACCCCAATTCCCCGGTTGCACCAACATGAGTACCTCCGCATAATTCTACAGAATAGTTGGGATCAATAATAACAACTCTTACCACATCCCCGTATTTTTCTCCAAACAATGCCATGGCGCCCAATTTCAGTGCTTCATCTTTTGGCATTTCCTTAATGACTACCGGGATATTCTCTCTTATCTTTTCATTCACCAATGCTTCCACTTTGGCAATCTCTTCCTCTGTTAGTTTAGCAAAATGAGAAAAATCGAAACGGAGATGTTCTTCATTTACCAGCGAACCTTTCTGGGCAACATGAGATCCCAATACTTTTCTTAATGCTGCATGCAGCAGGTGTGTGGCGGAGTGATGCAATTCGGTGTTCTTTCTTTTTGATGCATCAACTTTGGCAATTACTTCTCCTGATAAATCAGCCGGGATCGTTTCAGTGAAATGAATGATGAGGTCGTTGTCTTTTTTGGTATCGGTGACAGTAAATGGTGAATGGTGAATGGTCAATTTACCCCGGTCGCCCACTTGTCCTCCACTTTCGGCGTAAAAAGGAGTTGTATCGAGCACAAGCTGGAATAACTCTTTCCCTTTGGCCTTTACTTTTCTATATTTTAAGATATGTGCTTTTGATTCTAAAGAATCGTAGCCTACAAATTTGTTCGTGCCTTCTTTTAAGACGATCCAGTCTTCTGTATCAACTGCTGTGGCAGACCGGCTTCGGTCTTTTTGCTGTTTCATCTCCGCATCAAAGCTCTTTTCATCTACTATCAAATTATTTTCAGAAGCAATAAGTCTTGTCAGGTCAATAGGAAATCCATACGTATCGTATAACTCAAACGCATCTCTCCCTCCGATTTGCCCCGCAGAAGCTGAGATAATAATATCATCAATTTTTTTTAATCCCTTATCCAGTGTTCTCAAAAACCCTTCTTCCTCTTCTTTCACAACTCTACTCACAAAATCAGCCTGCTTCTGCAATTCCGGAAAAACATTTTCAAATTGTTTTGCCAGGACAGGTAACAACTGGTGCAGCAACGGTTGCTTATAATCCAAATAAGAATAATAATAGCGAACAGCCCTTCTCAGAATGCGGCGGATCACATAACCGGCGCCGGTGTTGGATGGCAATTGACCATCAGCAATCGTAAATGCAATGGCCCTGATATGATCAGCAATTACTCTGAACGCAACCTCATCCCTACCCTTCTCCACAAGTGGAGAAGGGAGATTCGAAGACCCTGATTGATTGCCGTTGTATTTCTTTTTTGTAATTTTTTCTGTTTCAGCTATTGTTCCTGTAAAAATATCTGTATCATAGTTAGATGTTTTATTCTGCAACACTCTCACTAATCTTTCCAAACCCATCCCGGTATCCACATGTTTCGCCGGCAAGGGTTCAAGGCTGCCGTCCTTTAAGCGGTTGAACTGGATGAATACATTGTTCCATATTTCTATCACCTGCGGATGGTCATTGTTTACCAGCGTCTTTCCATCAACAGCTTTTCTTTCTTCATCGCTTCTGCAATCCACATGTATTTCCGTGCAGGGGCCACAGGGACCTGTGTCACCCATTTCCCAGAAATTGTCTTTTCTGCCAAAAAGAAGTATCCTGTCATTGCTTATCCATTTTGCCCATTCACTGATCGCTTCTTCATCCTTTGGAAGTTTTTCCTTTTTATCCCCTTCAAAAACGGTTACATATAACCTGTCCCGGGGTATTTTATAAACTTCTGTCAATAATTCCCAGCTCCATGCAATAGCTTCTTTTTTAAAGTAATCGCCAAAACTCCAGTTACCCAGCATCTCGAACATGGTGTGATGATAGGTATCCACTCCCACTTCTTCCAGGTCGTTGTGCTTCCCGCTTACCCGTAAACATTTTTGGGTATCGGCCACTTTTGGGTTCGGCGCTTTTTTATTGCCCAGAAAATAATCCTTGAACTGGTTCATCCCTGCATTGGTGAACATCAATGTAGGATCATCCTTAACTACAATAGGAGCCGAAGAAACTATTTCGTGTCCTTTTGACCGGAAAAAATCCATAAAAGCATTTCGTATATCTGTGCTGGTCATCATGAGGTGAGTGGTGAATGGTGAATGGTGAATGGGGTACCAATTAGGTATGTGCCTGTGTTGTCCGGTAGAATTCCTGCAGCACAAGCGTGCCCTTCGATAAACTCAGGGTAAACTGCAACAGGCGATGATAGTAGTATTACAATTGGCATCATAACTATTTATTTCCTTTTTTCCTGATCATCAATCGGGCAAATTGGGTTGATTTTTGCAGTTTATCGGGCTATATTTGTCAGCCCCCAAAAGCCGGGCAAAGGTAAAATATTCAGGTGGCATTTGTTTCCCTGAAACAGGTTTAAGGCCTTCTTGATGAAAAAAATAAAATATTACTATAACACCAATACGCTTCGCTACGAAAAGGTGGAGATACCGCTCCGGGTAAAACTGCTGCGTATTTTTGGTTTTATTGCTGCGGCTCTTGTTACCGCCGCCCTGATCTCTTATGCCGCTTTTCAGTTTATCGGCTCTCCCAAAGAAAGGATACTTCAACAGCAGAACAAGTCGCTGAGGGATAACTACTATGATCTGTCAGATTCATTGAAATCTGTACAGCAGCAGATGAAAGAACTGGAGAAAAGAGATAATGATGTGTACCGGGCCATTTTTGAAGCTGCTCCAATCCCAGACAGCGCCAGGGCAAAAGAAATTGAAAACAAATTAGAGCTTGCCATTGTTGAAAAACTTAAAGACCAGCAACTTGTTGCTGCAATCACTACTACATTAAACAATCTCAACAGCAGGATAAAAGCGCAACACATATCCTATAGCGAAGTAGATAACCTGGTAAAAAATAAAGAACAGCTACTGTCTCATACTCCCGCCATTCAGCCGGTAAGCAATAAAGACCTCAATCGTATTGCTTCGGGTTTTGGTTACCGGATTGACCCCGTTTACAAAACCACCAAATTTCATGCAGGTCTCGATTTTTCGGCACCACAGGGCACCCCTATCTATGCAACGGCTGACGGTACTGTAACTACGGCTGGCAGCAGCGGTAATGGGTTTGGCAATCATGTTGTCATCAATCATGGATATGGATATGAAACATTGTATGGCCATATGGTTCGGGTAAAAGCACATAACGGGCAGTTGGTGAAAAGAGGAGAAGTGATTGGCTGGGTGGGCAGCACCGGGAAATCAACGGGGCCGCATTGTCATTATGAAGTGCATAAAAACGGGGAAAAAATTGATCCTATTTATTTCTTTTACAACGACCTTACTCCCGAACAGTTTGACCTGATATTGAAAAAAGCAGCGGCCTCCAATCAAAGTTTTGACTAAGTGCACTTCGACAAGCCCAGGGTGACAACACTGGTGTGTGGTAAATAGTGAATAGGGTACCTTCAATTCAAATTTTCCACAATATACCCCGGCATGTTTCTGATGGTTAAAGGCATCGTACCTTTACCTGCATGGAAAAACCATTGTCGCAAATAACTTTTGATTTTGTTGCTACTGAAGAAACAGAAATCACGCCTGTAGTTACATCACCCGTAATAGCAGAAAAAAAAATAGCTATTGAATTGAATGAACCGGTAGTTATCAAAAAAGATGAAAAGCAGGAGCCTGTTTCCATTTCGGGCAAACGGGGAAGACGTTCGTTAAAAGAGATTGCCATCAATGCTGACCTGGTCAATATTCCTCCCGATGATATTCTTTTTCAGAAGCAATATTATTCTATTGGAGAAGTAGCTGTCATGTTCCGGGAAAATCAATCATTGATCCGCTATTGGGAAACAGAATTTGACATACTGCAACCCCGCAAGAACCGGAAAGGCGACCGCTTTTTCCGGCCCATTGATATAAAAAATTTAGTCCTCATTTATGACCTGCTCCGACGACGCAAATTCACGATTGAAGGCGCCAAAGATTACCTTAAGAAAGATAAGAAGGCAGAAGAAAAATTCGCCATGATACAATCATTGGAAAAGATCAAAGGTTTTTTGCTGGAATTGAAAGCAAACCTCTGAGCCGGCTGCAACCTTAACAGTTCTGTTTTCATCTTTTGCCTGCCTCCCATTACATTTGCCATCTTTAAGCTAAGACCATGAAGAAATTATTGCCCGTTTTTATTCTTACCCTTTTATCCGGTAATGCAGCCCTTTCGCAAAACCAATTTGTGACACTGGTGGAGCGACCCAATGAAAAATCTCTGGTGGGTATTATTTCCCGTGAAGCATTGACCAGCGATACTTCTTTTCATTGGTATGCCAACGCTCTAAAAGGTTATACACCTAATGCCGAAGCCGTTGCAGGGTTGAAAAAAAATGCTGATTCCATACAGTTGCTGACCTTCATGGGAACATGGTGTGAGGATTCACATTTTATTATCCCCAAATTTTTTGCCTTGCTGGATTCAGCGGGCTTTTTCGATAACAAGGTCACATTAATAGGAGTAAACAGGCAAAAAACAACACTGAGCCATCTTGCCGAAGCGCTGGGCATCACCAATGTGCCCACGATCATTGTATTGAAAAAAGGTAAGGAAATGGGCCGTGTAGTGGAATATGGTAAAACGGGTATGTTTGATAAGGATTTGGGGGAGATACTGAAAGCAATACAATAGCCTCACCCCCAACCCCTCTCCACAAGTGGAGAGGGGAGAAATGACTTCTTCTATTTTTTAAAAAATTTCCCCCAGTGAAGAAAATGAATGGCCCATCTCAGCGTACCCTGCGACCTCTTCGTGACAGTTTTACACAATTCTTTCCTTCATAGCTTTTGATACTACTTCGGTGAGTGATGCCACATGCAGTTTTTCGTAAATATGCTTTACATGTGTCCTCACCGTTTCATAACTGATGAAAAGCTGGTCGGCTACCATTTTATAACTTAACCCATTTACCACGCAGGCCAGCACTTCTTTTTCTCTTGGGGTGAGGTGATAATCCGGCGCTGCTTCCGGTCTTACATGTTCCGGTATCTGCTGCATCCTGGTCAATACCTTTCGGGCAATGGATGGCGACATGGGTGAACCGCCGAACTGAAGTTCTTTTATAAAATCAATCAGCCGGGTGTTTAATGCGTTTTTAAGAATGTAGCCCGATGCACCTGCACAGATAGAATCAAATACCCGGTCATCATCTTCAAAAACAGTTTGCATAAGTATAAGCACTTCCGGTAATTCTTTTTTAATAAGCTTTACTGCTTCTATTCCATTCATGCCCGGCATTTCAATATCCATCAGCACCACATCAGGTTTGCTGGCTCTTACATCATCAATGCAATCCAGCACATGATGAAAAGAACCCACTACCTGGAATTCTTTTTCCGTTTTCAGCAGCATGGCAATGCTTTCCCGGATGTTTTTATTATCATCAAATATGGCGATGCGGACACTCATCTTTACAAAGTTGGTACAAAAAATTTCTTATAAAAAGAATTCTAATTATCAATTTACCTTGCCAAATACCGCCTTGCCGCTATTGCCTGCATAATTGCTAGAGCCAATTAAAAACCGTTTGCTGGTACCGTCAATAGCAGTTGCGCCGCCGAATTGATCATTAGAATTACCTGCCGGGTCTGTTACATATTGCAGTTTTCCCCATCCCAGGCCTACTCTTTGATAAATAGTTGCAGAGCCCTGGTTGGTATTGGCGCCCACATCATCACCACTAGCCCCCACAATGACATAGTTGCCGGAAATGGATACACTGGTTCCAAAAAAATCACCCGAACCACCAGTGGCATCACTTATTTTATTCATGAATAGCCAGGTTAATCCGGATTGTCGAAAAATACTGGCAGATCCCTGGGTAACAAAGGTTACATCATCACTAGGAGCCCCCACAATGGCATAGCTGCCGGAAATGGATACACTGCCTCCAAAATTATCAGTCGCTGCCCCGGTTGCGTCAGTTATTTTATTCATCAATATCCATGTAATACCCCCGCTTAATATATAAATACTGGCTGAACCCTGGTCGGCATTGGCGCCCACATCATCATTAGGAGCTCCCACAATGGCATAGTTGCCGGAAATGGATACACTGTTTCCAAACTCATCACTCGCAGCTCCGGTGGCATCTGTTATTTTAATCATCAATACCCAGTTGGTTCCGTTCCATTGATAAATACTGGCAGAACCCTGGTCGGCATTGGCGCCCACATCATCATGATAAGCCCCCACAATGGCATAGTTGCCGGAAATGGATACACTGAATCCAAAATTATCACCAGCAGCCCCGGTGGCATCTGTTATTTTATTCATCAATACCCAGTTGGTTCCGTTCCATTGAAAAATACTGGCTGAACCCTGGTTGGCATTGGCGCCCACCTCATCACTAACTGCCCCTACAATGGCATAGTTGCCGGAAATGGATACACTATTTCCAAAATCATCACCTCCATTCACAGGAGTATCTTCTACCGGGTTGTACTCACTGATAGAATTAGTGCTGCAATCACCCCATGCTCCAAATCCCACCCCTCCTCCAGTGCTGCTTGCTTGCCAGTTTGCATTTCCTGAGGCATCGCTGGTTAAAATTTTCCCCGGGCCAGCATTCTGCACAAGTTTTAATGCATTGGGTTTTATGGTATCGGCATTTAGATTTCCGGCTACATTTAGGGTATCCTGTATTTTCACGCCGCCCCCGACATGCAAAGTGGCATCAGGATTTGTATTATTAATACCTACATGAAGATCGCCCCGTAAAAACATAATGGAACTAGAAGTGCCGCGGATATCTAATGCGCTGTTGGCAACCAATAAGTCAATATTGCTTACCAATGAAAAACTGTTGCCCTGGCTCTGTTTTTTAAACTGGAGTCTGCTGCCTGTGCCTGCAGTACTGTCAAATAAAATAAGCGAAGGAGAACCTGATGTATTTGTATGATTGATTTGTAATTTGGCGGCAGGCACATCTGTTCCCAATCCCACTTTTCCATTCCCGGTAAAATATGCATTCGGGTACCAGGCCGGCGCTCCAAAATTTTCACTGTTTGAAATAAGGGGCTGACCAATCTGACCTGCATCGCCATTCATTGTAAGATTATCCGTAAAATTTACAGCGCCATCAAAATTAAACCTGCTAACATAGGCAGGGGTGTTGGCGCCAAAATAAATATGCCCATTCCCATTTATCGTCATAGATGGATTGCTGCCCGCATTAAATTTCCAGAAACTTGTTGAAGCAACGCCGGTCAAAACAGTGTTCATATTAAAATTAAAAGCAGTACTCAACCCCTGCTTTACAAACCGGATTTCACTTCCGGTACCCGAAGTGGAATCAAATAAAACCAAAGCAGGGTTATTGCCAACACCTTTATGATTAATCTGTAGTTTGCCAAAAGGCGAGGTGGAGCCGATACCTACAAACTGGGCATGTGAACAAATAAAAGAAATAATAATAGCGCAGATAAGAAAAAATAATTTTCTCATACAATTAATTTAGACTGCTAAATTATTGGGGGAAATAAAGCCAGACAATCACCGAAAGTGGGGATATTTGAAATTATAAAAGGAGAATAAAAGAAAATCAGGCAAGCGGAAACTGGAGTGTAATGATAGCGCCAATACCAGGCTGACTGAGAATGGTCAGTTCGCCTTTGAGTTCCGCGGCCCTGGCATGCATATTCTTCAGCCCATTTCCCGACAGCGTTGCAGAATGACCGGCCATTTCTTTTTCAGCATTAAACCCTACTCCGTTGTCATTAACTGTCAGCACTAATTTATTGTTAACGGAATGTATATTGGCCAGCAGTTCCGAAGCGCCGGAATATTTGATAGCATTGGTGACCGCTTCTTTAAAAATAAGATAGAAATTTTTTATTTTCTCCATATCCATTTGCAAAGCGAGAATGGATGAATCATAGTGCAGATCAAATTGAATGTTTCTTGCAGCGGCTAATGGTTTGGCAAATG
>CAZGGQ010000039.1:0-49286 GCA_964525285.1 uncultured Chitinophaga sp. | reverse complement strand
TGTCTTATTGCTGTAGTATTTGAATTTGTAACCCGCAAAATCAGTAGTAATATTTGTTCCGTTTTGGGTAAAACTGGTAACAGCCCATTGACCGTCAGTCATGGCCAGTATCACCAGGTCTTGCTGGACATTCTCTGTTGTTTTTTTGCAACCCGCAAACAAAACAATCCAAACAATAAATAGGGCAAGTTTCTTCATGGTTTCCTGATAATTACACAAAATAATCAGAAAGACTTGTTTTACCAATAGGTAAATTACGGAATAACCAATGAACGGTTTCCCTGTTATCGAAAGCGTTATTATTTTGACTTTTTCTTTAAACAGTAATCAGTTAATTTCATGGAATGAGCTTCCGGATAAGAAGAAAAGAACTGCTGATTGGTTTACTCCTGTTTGTTTGTTCAACGGGGCTTGCACAAAAGCCGGAAGACAAATTGCTGCAATGGGCAGAAAAATCGCCTATTGAAAAAGTATATCTTCATTTTGACAGGGAAAACTACATGGCGGGTGAAACAGCCTGGTTCAAAGCCTATCTTTATTCCGATTTTTTCCCGGATACGATCAGCACAACATTGTATGTTGAATTGCTCAATGATTCTTCTGTAATAGTCAGCCGGAAAATTTTACCGGTGTTCTTCGGCAATACCAATGGCCAGTTTGAATTACCGGATTCGCTGAGAACCGGCAATTATTTTATCCGGGCTTATTCACCCACAATGTTCAACCGGGATTCAGTGTTTATTTGCCAGCAAAACATTTTTGTTTCTGGCAGGAAAAAAAACAGCGATGCTGTGACTATACAAAAACAAAAATCATTACGCCTTGAATTTTTTCCGGAAGGAGGCAATCTTATTACAGGATCGGTAAATACAGTTGCTTTCAAAGCCAGCAATGAGAACGGGCTGCCGGTTCCGGTAAGCGGGAATATTAAGAATGAAAAGGGGGAACTGCTAGCTTCTTTCAGTACCTATCACGATGGAATGGGCATGTTTGACCTGGCGCCGCTTTCAAATGAAAAATATTATGCTGTGCTTAATGATGATACCACGGCGCATAAATATTATTTACCCGTGCAAACGGACAAAGGGATCGTGTTCAAAGTAATATCCACAGCTGGAAAAAAATACTTTGAATTATTACAGCCGGTCAAGGACCCTTTTTTCAAGGCTGCTTATATGATCGGCCAAATGCAGCATCATCTTGTCTTCAGGCAGGATTTTCCGCCTGGCAGGGAAAATATTTCCGGAACGATAGATGTATCTCATCTCAGCTCAGGCATCTTACAGGTCACCGTTTTTAATGAAGATAATATTCCGCTATCCGAACGATTGACCTTTGTCAATAATGAGGAATATATTCAACAGGCTGAACTGGTACCGGATACTATTAATTTTTCAGAAAAAGCAAAAAACATTTTTCATATTTCTTTAAAGGATACTGTAATTGGATTCTATTCTGTTGCTGTCACTGATCCCGGATACGATCTTTATTCCGCACGGCAACAAAACATAATATCAACATTTCTTCTGACATCGGACCTCAAGGGATATATCCATAACCCTGCTTTTTATTTTTCGGATAACAATGACTCGGTACGGAATGCACTGGATCTGCTGATGATGATCAATGGCTGGCGAAGGTTCAGATGGAAAAGTTTTATAAACAATGATTTTCCCGCTGCTGTTTATAAAGACCCCGGCTATATTACTGTGGACGGTCATTTAAACATAAAGGATACCAAAAAACCATTTACGAACAAGCCTTTTTTAGTTTTTGTTTATAGTCCCGATTCCTCCCGGATAATACGAATGTCATCAACGGATACGCATGGTTATTTCAGGATTGATTCTCTTTTGTTTTTTGACCAATCCCGCCTGCTTTTTAAAGATATCAGGGGTAAGAAAAGTGACCTGTTGCAGGTGAAACTTTCTGATGACTCACTGGCCAAAAAAATTCAGCTACCGGGGTTGGATAGACTAAATCTTTACGGAAAAATATTTCCTGATTCAAGCCGGGAAAAAAAAATGGAGTATGATTATGACGTTTTTTTAAAAGCAGAAGGATTGATATTGGATGCTGTTACTATTAAGGTCAAAAAAAAGAACATGTTACAGGAACTGGAAGAGAAATATGCCAGCGGTCTTTTCAGTGGTCTGTCAGAACGTACAATTGACCTGGTGAATAACAATGATGTGAATGCTTATGAAAACATTCTTGAATACCTGTCTTACAAAGTGCCCGGCCTGAATATTTCAAGAGATGGATTGGATTATTATATTTATTACCGGCAAATAGCCTCTGTCAGTTCTATGGGTCTGATACCCATGACGCTTTACCTGGATGAAATAGAAACAGATGCCAGTTTCATTTCTTCCATCCAGGCAAGCCAGGTGGCCATGGTGAAAGTGTACAACAGTTTTGTTGCGGCAGTGGGCAATGGCGTAGGCGGGGTGCTGGCTATTTATACCAAAAAAGGAGCCGACCTCTATAATTCTGAATCAATGTCCGATATGGTCAGGTACCGGGGCTATTCTGTCATCAAAGAATTTTATTCACCTGATTATACGGTTGACACGACGGCAATTAAAAAACAGGATAACCGCATCACTTTATTATGGGCGCCACAGATCATTGTAAGCGGTGTTAATGAAAATATCTCGGTTACATTTTATAATAATGACCAGGCAAAGCAATTCAAAATTGTGGTGGAAGGAATGACCAGTGATGGTAAAATGCTGATGATTGAGAAGACATTTGGCCGCAAACCCTTTTGAAGGGTATACCACTTCGTCCCGATGCATCGGGACAACATAGTACACAGAAAAAAGCCCCCAGGTTCTTACGGGAACGAAGGGGCCCGGGGTTTTTCAACCCTGAAAGATTTATTTCCCGATTGCTATCGGGATGGAAAAGCCGGGTCTGCTTTTATTTCATTTATTTGTTGGGAGTGCCGGTTGCTGTGAGCCGCAATCATCAGGCAAAGCTGGTAACAGTCCAGCCAGCCAAAGGGCATTTGCGCAACGTGGTTACGCATATCTTCAGTTGATGACTTCAGGTACTTAATATGATCGGCCCGCCTGCTTTTAAAAGCTTCCAATGCTTCATCCAATGATTGATACGGGGTATTCTTTGGTTCAAATGCTTCATTTGTTTTTACTTTAAAGCTCCGGTCTTCCATCATTTTAACCAATTGTTCGTCCGTCATTTTCATTTCAGAACGTTTTTCAGGGTTGGCCTGGGCTTTCATAGTGGCTTCCATCAAATCCCAAAGATTCTTTTCAGAAATAGCGATATGGTACATACATTCTTCCACTGACCATTTGTCCGGGGCTGCCTTGAAATTTAGCTGGGTTTCTGATAAACCCTTTACGTTTTTCAGCACATCTGTCTTTGTTTCCTTCATCAGGTTTATGGCAGATTTTCTTTCTTTTTTAGAAAGTGAAAAATCGTTGATGGTTCCTGCAAGTCCCGTAATAACAAGGAGTGTAAGAAGGGAACGACCCATTGTTCTTTTCAACATGGCAAACATTTTAATAAGTAACCTGGACCAGGGAGCAATCCAAAGGGCGGGAAACCTGCCTGCCGGCAGGGGACGAAAAGTTACAAAATGATTTGAAACCACCAAAGAATATTTAAGCGGAAAGCTTATAAAGGGGATCTATGTTAAATTTTACGTATGTCTTCCGGTTTTGTTCGGTTATTTTAGTCACAATGTACTGTGTGCTATGTAGCTTATGGGCGTTATAGTAATGTTATGTGAAAGGGGCGGAGTAGTATCTTTAGCAAATGAAAATAAAAGAAATAATTCTTTATCTCGAATCACGGGCCCATCCCTCCCTCCAGGAGCACTATGACAATGCCGGGCTTATCACAGGCCATGCAGGCTGGGAATGCAGCGGCATCATCTGCTGCCTGGATGCAACGGAAGAAGTGGTGAAAGAAGCTGTTGAAAAAAAATGTAATCTTATTGTAGCCCATCATCCCATTATTTTCGGGGGACTAAAAAAGATCAATGGAAAAAATTACGTCGAGAAAGCAATAATTACGGCCATTAAAAATGATATTGCCATATATGCCATTCATACCAACATGGATAATGTGGTTGAAGGTGTAAACGGGAAAATGGCGAAAATGCTGGGATTGAAAAATATTTCCATTCTTTCCCCCAAAGAAAATACGTTAAAAAAACTTTTCACTTTTGCACCGGTTGATAAAGCAGAACAGGTTCGCAATGCCATTTTTATGGCCGGGGGCGGACATATCGGTAACTATAGTGAATGCAGTTTTAATGCAGATGGGATAGGCACCTTCAAAGCCGGAGAAGGAACCAGTCCCTATGTTGGAGAGGTTGGCAGGCAGCAGCAGGAAAAAGAGACCAGGATTGAGGTCATATTTCCATCATTTCTTGAAAATATTATTATAACCGCGATGAAAACAGCTCATCCATACGAGGAAGTGGCGTATGATGTGATTTCGCTTACCAACAGTTTTCATTCTATTGGCTCAGGGGTTATCGGGGAATGGCCAGATAGCATTGATGAAAAACAATTCTTAACGGAAGTAAAGGAAGTTTTTGCTGTGCCGGTGATCCGGCATACAGTTTTATTAAATAAAGTCATCAAAAGAGTAGCCCTCTGTGGCGGGGCCGGAAGTTTCCTGATTTCCAAAGCTTTAGCAGCCGGGGCCGATGCTTTTATTACAGCTGATATTAAGTATCATGAATTCTTCGATGCCAATAACAGGATGCTAATTGCGGATATTGGCCATTATGAAAGCGAGCAATTTACGATCGACCTTCTCCAGGAAATTTTAGGGCAAAAATTCCCTACCTTTGCCGTCCTTAAAACAATGGTGAAAACCAACCCCGTACATTATTTTTTGAAATAGCAATTGTCACTTTCGGAAAAAAATTCGGGAGGTTATTAACCTGTATCATCAAACCTGTCTGCCGGCAGGCAGGCTTCAAACTTTAAACTAAAATATGCCACACGTTAAAGAATTTTCAGTTGAAGAGAAACTTACATCGCTGGTTACTCTTCAGAAGATTGAGAGCAAACTGGATGAAATCCATATTTTGAAAGGGGAACTACCGATGGAAGTAGCCGACCTGGAAGATGAGATTACCGGTCTGCATGCGCGCCAGACAAGAATTGAAGAAGAAATAAATGGTGTAACTGAATTTATTGAACAGCGTAAAGCTGCCATTAAAGAAGCAGAAGCACTCATTAAGAAATATGAAAAGCAAAGCAGCAACGTAAAGAATAACCGTGAATTTGAAGCCATCAACAAGGAAATAGAAATGCAGCAACTGGAAGTAAAGCTGGCTGAGAAGCATATTAAAGATGCCACGGACGAGATCTCGGAAAAAGCAGTAACCCTGGAAAAAGCCAAAAAAAATATTGCTGCAAAAGAAGGAGTGCTGTCTAATAAGAAAGCTGAGCTGGAAAAGATCATTATCGCCAACGAAAAAGAAGAAAAACATTTTAATAAACAGGCTGCAGATGCCAAACAGCATGTTGACGGCCGCTTGCTGGCCAGTTATGAAAAGATCCGCAAAAGTTACCGCAATGGCCTTGCCGTTGTACCCGTGGAAAGGGATGCCTGTGGTGGTTGTTTCAATGCCATTCCTCCCCAAAAGCAAAGTGAGATCAAACAACACAAAAAGATAATGATCTGCGAGAACTGCGGCAGGATACTTGTTGATGAAGAGCTGGCTGGCAAAGTGGAATTGAAATAAGATACCCCTAACCCGCCGGCCGGCGGGGAATAAAAAATTTTATTTTCCCTCTTGTGTAAACAGGAGGGTTTTTTATTGTATGGCATTCCCGAATTACAATTAATTTGCATACACATCATGCTGCAAAAACTTTCCATACAGAACTACGCCATCATAGATGAACTGGAGATTGAATTTTCTGATAAACTCAATGTGATCACAGGTGAAACCGGCGCCGGTAAATCCATCATCGTTGGTGCGCTGGGATTGATACTCGGGGAAAGAGCTGATTCAACGGCACTGGTCAATAAAGAAAAGAAATGTATTGTGGAAGGCGTTTTTGATGATGCCGGTAAAAAAGAGCTGAAAGAATTCCTTAAAAAAAATGATCTTGATGCTACAGGTGAATTGGTAGTCAGGAGAGAAATAGCTGCCAACGGAAAGTCAAGAGCCTTTATTAACGAAACACCTGTTACACTTGCTCAATTAAATGAACTGAGCGGTTTGCTGGTTGACCTGCACCAGCAATTTGATACACTGGAATTGACTCAGCATGATTTCCAGCGGGAAGTTCTGGATGCCCTGGCTGGTCAGGCTTCCGTGTTGGATGAATACCAGACTGTATTCCGGCAATGGCAGCAGCTTAGAAAAGAAACGGAGGATTTAATAGCTAAGAAACAACAGTTTGACAGGGAAGCTGATTATAACAGTTTTCAATTTAAAGAACTGGAGGAAGCAGGGTTCAAAGAAAACGAACTGGAAAATATTGACGGTGAGTTAAAAATGCTCCAGAACGCAGAAGGTATTAAAAGTAGTTTGAGCAAAGTGTATTTTGAATTGAAGGAAAGTGAAACCCCGGTCGTACAACATTTGAAAACATTGCTGGGCCAGTTGAACGCTTACTCATCGTATCATCCGGATTTGCCCCTATTAATACAAAGGCTTCAATCTGTACAAATAGAATTGCAGGATATTGCAGGTGACCTGGACCGTATCAGCAGTCATCTAAATTATGACCCGCAAAAAATAGAGCAACTGAATGAACGGCTGTCGCTGGGCTATAAGCTCCAAAAAAAACATGGAGTTATTTCTACCGGCGATTTACTGGCAATACAAAAACAACTGGAAGAAAAACTACAGGCCGTGCTGAATATAGATGAGGTCATCCGGCAGAAAGAAAAGAATTTGGTTAAGACGCATCATCATGCGTCTCAATTAGCAACAAAGATCTCTGATAACCGCAACAAGCAGGTAAAGCCATTGGAAGATAAAGTGAACAAGCTGCTGGCCCAGGTGGGTATGCCCAATGCTACACTCCGGGTAAAGACGCAACATCTTGCGTCTCTAAATTTGCACGGTATGGATGAAATAGAATTTCTATTTGATGCCAATAAAAGCGGGCAGTTTCAACCGGTTCGTAAAGTAGCCAGCGGTGGTGAACTCAGCCGCCTGATGTTATGCATAAAATCATTGGTGGCAGCGTCAATTGATTTAGCCACGTTGATCTTTGATGAAATCGATACAGGCATTTCAGGGGAAGCAGCCCGGCAGGTGGGAATTATCATGAAAGGGCTGGCAGCTAAACGACAGGTAATCTCTATTACCCATCAACCGCAGATTGCCGGCAGGGCCGATGCTCATTTCTTTGTATATAAGGAAATAGTAAAGAACGCTGTGAAAACAAATATCCGCAGACTTTCTACTGACGAAAGAATAACCATTATCGCTAAAATGCTCAGCGGTGAAAAACCTACTGCTGCTGCTATGGAGAATGCAAGGGAGATGCTGATGAATTAACCCTTCGACGAGCTCCCACGACATCCGTCGGGGCAGACAGGGTGACAACGTTTTGTCATGTTGAGTTAGTCGAAAGATTGACAAAACGTTATCCGAATAATAACAATAAGTATTTCTCCCATTCTTCATTCACTTCGTAGATCTGCTTACTACTTTGCAGCAATTACTTCAGCACTGTTACAACTACTTCGGAAATACACTGGAAACCTGATTCCTGCATGGTTGTTGTGATATGCTTAACAGAGCGAACGAATAACAAACAACTAAATCCTACTTTATGAAAATGCCAAAACCTCTTTTATTTATACAGTTGTTGCTGTTGCAGGTATCTCTAACAGCACAGGTGCAATGGTACCAGAACCAGGATGGCAACAACCAGTTCCCCGCCGGAACAGCTGCCATTTCTGTGCAGCCATTTACTTACTCTGCTTTTATTGCCTGTTACCTCTGGACCATGAATAATGATGAATATACCTGGAAGATATCCAAAACAAATATGAACGGGGTTGAAGAAAAAACTTTTTTTGTAACCGGGATAACGGCCCAGGTGGAAGTAAAAGTAGGGAAGGATAATACAATTTATGTCTTGAAAAAAAATTACCCGATCGGCCAGAACCCGGAATACATTGTTTATAAGTTAAACGGCAACCTTGTTGTGAAAGAGCAACGGACAATCAGCTTTCCCAACGGGTTTACTATTATTAACCTGAATGCTTTTGAAACAGATCATTCAAATAATGTTTACCTCGCAGGTGACGGACAATTTCCCGATGGCCAGGGCCAGGGATTTGCTTCTTTTGTATTGAAGACAGACAAAAACCTGGTCACAAAATGGAAACGGATGGATTCCACCCAAACATCTTTTACCCGCCTTCATGTTGACAGATCAGGCAATGTAATGGTGCTGGCAGATTTTTACAGTTTTTTTCCTGATGTGCGCCTGACACGCATAAGTGCCAACGGCCAGCATGCCCGGAATTTTACGATAACAACTGAGCCGGGACGGTTTAGTTTGTTTTCTGCATTGGATGATAAGGATAACCTGCTGCTCTTTGGCGGCAAATCAATCGGCGATACAGTGCAGGCTATGTACCTGTATAAGGTTTCCCGTTTTTTCGGAAATGTAATTTACCGCAAAACTCATTTTACCGCTGCAGGTTTGCAACTCAATGATCTGAAAGTGGATAATGCCGGTAACTTATTTACCCTGGTGGCGCAATACCCGGCCTCCGGTGGACTGTTTTTTAAAATCAGCAGGATCAATGCCAATACCGGTAATATTTCCTGGAATCATTCCGTATCCTATTCACAGGACAGTTGTAACCTGGTAAAACTGGTAGTATCCAATAGTGATCGCTTTTATGCAGTGGGGTGCCGGCAAAGGAATAATTATTTTTGTAAAGGCTTTGCCCTCCGTATAAAAAAGAATGGACTTACAGACGGAAACATTCCTGCACCGGACAGTGTAAATTTTCAACGGTTGCATTGGCTCTCTGACGGCATTACCGACAACAATAACCGGTTAATTGCTATTGGCGGTACCACGGACCTGGACAGCATCACTTTTTACAGCAGTTATTTAAGGGCATTTGCAGTCCGCTTTACCGAAAATAACTGTGAGTATACCGGCAGACCAGGTACAGAAACATTGCCGGTTGCCAGAACAGCCGGAACTGAAAAGGAAATAATACAACTTACTAACCAATTGGTGGTATATCCCAATCCGGTTCCGGAACAATTGACAGTAACCGGTATAAAAAAAGATGAGTATGACAGGGTAACGGTGTATAATATGCAGGGGGCTCAATTACTGCAGCAAACTATCAATGGCACAACTGTCCATATAGATGCCACTTCTTTTCCTGAAGCTATGTATTTGCTGGTGCTGCATTCAACCGTTACGTTAAAAGAAAAGAATTTAAAATTTATAGTGAGAAGGTAAATAAAACCAGAATAATTGCAGAAGGGAGACAAAATATTTAGCTTGTACCGGGAATAGAGAATCTGTCAGGGCGAGAACCATTTGCCATTGTGGGTGGAAATGAAAATTGATTTTTCCGGACAGCACCCTGAGGATGTAAGTGATTTTGACTATGCGTGATCATGATCTCTTCAAAAATCTTACCGGGTTCTCCCTCGCAATCAAATCAAAATCTTCCACCGGTAATCCTCCCATCATATCGGCCAGCATGTTCTTATCGCTTTTATGATTGCGTACTACATAGAAGTCGGTCCCGAACAAGACCTTTTCTCTAAGCCCCGGGTTTTGCAATGTTTGTTTCAGCAGCGGGAGAATCTCTGCATCAGCGTGGAGAATATAGCTGATGTCGGCATATACATTATCATGCTGCAGCATCATGCTGCTGATAATGGAATACCAGTCGGTGTATTTCCAGAGTTGTTCAGGTTTACCCGGTGACCGTATCGTAGTTGATTGTCCATCTTTAAGTCTGAAAAGAAAATCAATGCCGAAGTCCGGCCGTCCTGCCAGTTGGGCGCTGTGGTTGAACCTGTCATTTTCAAAATAACGGAACCATTCATCACCGCCACCGTAGTGGCCCAAACAGATCTTCAGGTCCTCCAGCCAGGTTGTAACATTGGCTGGGTTGGTGTCTGTAGCCGGTGTAAATCCAAAGATGTCTTCCAGGTTCTTCTTTATTGCATCACTGGCTCCGTTATAAGCAATCTCCACGGCCTTTATAAAAAAATCTTTTTTAAGCAGGCAGAGAAAATTCATGGGGTGGGTAAAGTTGGCGGAAAATTCATCATTCTTTATTTGCGGCAGCAGCAGATTTATAAAATTCTTATCAGTGACCTCTTTGTCCTTTTCAAGTGGCTCAATCAGTTCCCGGAAGATGGGGTGATAGTTCCAGTCCCGTTCTTTTTTTCCACGGAAATACATTGGACCCCGCACACAATGGGTGAGTATGGGTAGTCCTTTCTGTTCAGCGTATTTCCAAAGCGGCAGCAGTAACGGATGGAAAGGATAATAACCTAACGCAGGGTAAATTTTGAATCCGCTGAACCTGGCAAAGCCAAGTTCTTCTCCTTTTTCATTTTTTACAATATGTCCTTCGATATAGTCTTTGATGAAACATTTTTGAAGCGTCACTTTTCCTCCTTCTACTGTGTAATCAAAATATTCCTTTCCTTCTTTTTCGATCCTGCGGGGGTCTACAAAAACAAATGGATAGATGTTTTCTTTTTTTGTTTTTATTTCAGCAAGTTCTTTCATTTGATCTTTATAGGATTTCGCCGGTTTGCCGGCATCCATGTATTCCATGTCCATCGGCAGAATGACAAAGCCGGTAGTAGCAGGATATTGGCCTTCGAGGTCTTCTAATGTGCTGCCCTGTTTGGTATGAAAGGCAAAACGGCCAATGGTCAGGTATCGTTCGAACAGCTCTTTTGTTTTCCTGCCCGGTATTTTACGAAGTATGGACAAGGCCATTTTTGCAAAAGCCCACAGCAGGTTACGGCCTGATTTGTAAAAGAAAAACACCACGAAAATGATAGTCACTTGCCACCAAATATTCTTTATATCGGGCAGCAGGTATATCCTGCCTAAGAAATCATGGAGCTTTTGCAGTAACCTCATTAGCGAATCTGGTTTTTCCGGCATGGAATATATCCAGTGGCAAAGGATATCAATTGATTGAAGGGTGAGGTATAAGCCAGCGATGGTATATAAGCTATATAGGATAATTCTTTTCCTGAACTTCCTGTTGCTCTCAAACTTCTTCCGGGCTTTTAGGTTATCGGAGCCATCGAATCTTTTTTTATCCGATTTATTGTAATATTTCCGGAAAAAGTAAAACACCCACTTGAAATTTACCAGCCGGTAGAAAGGCTTGCGGATAATTGACCTGGCAAGCAGGGGTGCCACATGATCACCGGTAAAAATATGCGTATGGCAATTAATGATGGGGTGTTTTTGTTTGTCTGCAGCAGTTTTTTCGCCCATAGAGTTTACGTTTTGTTTTTAATCGTCATTAGTATCGGTTATTATTTCCCGGAATAATATGCATAATACTTCTGTACTAAAAATAGTTAATTTATAGAATGCGGCAAATGCCTGGTCCGCCATTTACGCTCCGCGTTTCTTTCACTTAATCAATAAATTTTTTAAAGGGAAAAGTTGCAGGAAAATGCATTTAATAAGATTTTATATATACCACTTTTTCAAAAAATCAAACCCATTCTGATAAAAAATATTATCCATTAATTTTTGGGGTGTGATAACAGAGGAGATTTTAATGCCTGCTTCAGCTTCCCAGTCTTCAAAGTTTTCCAGCAGCAGGTCTTTGAATCCCTGCAACTCCGTTACATTCCTGCAGCAATCAACAGGATTGATCATTCCATCAAAATCTGAACCGATACAAATATGCGTGGCCAAAACGGTTTTATCAATACCCAGCCCGGGGGCTATATTGAACAGGTGTAACAACTGGTTCATAAAATGACGGGCATGAAAAAGAGGGTTGTCCTGCCGGTCCCCGAGGCGGATATCTTCTATTTTTAATACGGCTTCATCTTCCACATCCGGCCGTGGTACTCCACGGAAAAAATCCTTTTCATCCGGGCTGATGATTTCTTCTTCATGCAGCTCATCCGGGAAATCAATACTCATCATCGTATCATCCGGCGTGCCAAGTATCCGCTGGTCAAGTGACAAACCAATCATGCCGCCGGAATTTATTATCTCTTTCACATCATCATCATACAGGTTAATGCTGGATGCATTGAAAGAAGTGCCGGCCAGGTAGCCATTGGGTTTATAGTGCTTCACCCGCAGGAAACCTTCAGCTATTTTGCGTACACTTATAAAATAGCGGCCTCTTTCGGTGTAGGGGATACCGGTAAGCCCTGCATGGGTGCATACCAATGGCCAGTTGGGCCCATGAAAATGCAGTCCATAAATTTGTTGCCGGGCAAACAGGCTGGTATGCTTGATATCGGCCAGAATTTTTTTATCCTGCATCTTCATCAAGAGGTCAATACCCTCCTGGGTGAGGCCATATCGCAACGGGAAAAAAGGTTTAGGGTTGAATATCTGGATACCATACGCATGATTACAAAAATCATTATCCTGCAGGTGTGCGATGTTCATGGCAAATATCCTGTGCGTGCTGGTAAACTGTTCAAAGTTGTTCCAGAAGTCGGCGAGTATATCAGGCAATTGTTTTCCCTGCCGGTCGCCATAAAAGGCATGCGGCCCCTCCACATTTAAAATTGCATGCACCGTATCGTCATCAGCAGCATTATATTCAGCTATATTGCTGAGCAGTTTCAGTTTTTTCCCATTTTGCAGTAAGTGGGTTTGTAAATTATTCAGTTCCTGCTGCAACATCTGGAAATAGATATTACCGGTGGCAATGTCATCCACCCTGGTAATATTAATATAACGGGTCTGTTCTTCAGCTGCGATTTTTTTGATCAAAGGATCTGCCATCATATTGCTTTCAGGTGGGTGGAGGGCTATGGCGACCAGGCTCATTTTACCCTGTATCAACTGGGAAAGACAGGCCTGCGAGTCCACCACTTCATTGATACCGCTGCATTTGAGCAGCAGCGTAATGGCATCCGGGTGGGCAAAACTCAGATGTATGTTTTCCCATGGAGAAGGAAAGCCGGGTGGTTGCGACATCTGCGGTTTTAACGAGGGGTGCAGGTGAAAGTCAAAGAAAGGCATGGCTTGATGGTTTAGCTTTCGAAATTAAATTGACCTCTGTAATTTCGGGATCATTTGCCGGTTGACCAATACCACTTTCTCGGCATTTTTTGTAAATGAAAACCCGGCAACTGCCGGGCTTTGAATAAACATATCTGGGCTTCAGAATTTTTTGTGTAATGAATTTACCTACGTTATCGGCATGAAAGGTCAGGCACACATTTCAACCTTAAATGCCATACTGAAATAATTAAAGTAGCGTCCTTTTTCAGAATGATTGGCGTCTCCATTCCAGGCCATGCCAAAATTAAAGGGATGTTTTGAAAGGTGTGCCGCCTCGCCGATACCTATGAATGCTTCAGGCGCATGCAACCTGAAACCATATGCCACATTATGCTTCAAGGCTACGGGTTCCAGTTCGAAACGGATCCACCGTGAAATATCCTCTTTTTCCATCTGCACGGTTGATTGGCCAATGGATGGGCCCCATGTTCTTGATGTGGCATCAAATTCATGAAGTGTCAGCTGCAATTCGCCGGGTCGGGTTACTGTTGCAGAATAAATCTGGATATTATTTAAAATGCCTTCGGAGGGACAGGTAAAAGTTTGTCCGGCCACATAGTCACGAACGCCATGATTCAGATGACCGACCCAAAGGGTAGTGTTGTTTTCTGTTTGTGTTAGTACGGGGCGGCTGCTTTGCGGGATAGTTTTCATATTAGTGTTTTAATTGTTACAAATCTATACTGGCAGTAGCTTTGGCGGGAAAATGAACTATTTATTATAACTCTGTTCGATGCGGTTTATTGCTGTCATGGGGTTAAAAAAGTCCTGTTTTGGTATATATTATTTCAATCCTGTGATAAACTTTCCGGGTTTATACGGTAGCTTTTAAGTAAATTGTCAACGGCCCCGGGAAAGTAAAAAGGAATGTGGATAACCCGAAAATCAGAGTGAAAAAATAGTGCAGAAAGAAAAAGTTTTTTAAATAACAATTTGAATCATCACAGTCCTTTATTTTCGCTTAACTGACTGCCGGAAACATTCCTTAGTTGAAGTAGTGACAAATTCTTAAAACCAAGAGTGGAATACTAACCCGAAGGTCATTGGTAAATAATCAATGGTATAACCTTTTTATCGCCGTAATTGAACAATGGATCTTACTAACCTGAACAAAGACCGGAAGCCAAGAAGAAAATCTTCACTCGATTTAGGAACGATGGTGTATGGCAAAGTGCCACCCCAGGCCAAAGACCTGGAAGAAGCCGTGCTGGGCGCCATCATGCTGGAAAAAAGTGCATTTGATTCTGTAGTGGAAATTCTGAAGCCTGAATGTTTTTATGTGGAAGCACACCAGCGCATCTTCCGATCCATGCAAAGCCTTTCGAACAAGAGCCAGCCCATTGATATTTTAACTGTGGCGGAAGAACTGCGTTTCAAAGAGGAGCTCGATATGGTGGGCGGGGCATATTATGTAACCAAGCTTACCAATGCCGTTGTTTCTTCGGCCAATATTGAAGCCCACGCAAGGATCATCCTGCAGAAATTCATTCAACGGGAGTTGATACGCATCAGTGGTGAGATCATTGGTGATGCATATGAAGATTCAACAGATGTTTTCGATTTGCTGGATGATGCAGAAAGCAAATTGTTTGAAATAACCAATAATCACCTGCGCAAAAATTTTGACACCATAGATTCTGTTTTGATTAAAACCATTCAGCGGATCGAAGATCTCCGTCATAAGAATGAAGATATCACGGGGGTGCCCAGCGGGTTTCCATCTCTTGACAGAGTAACATATGGCTGGCAGAATACTGACCTGATCATACTGGCCGCAAGACCCGCTGTTGGTAAAACAGCTTTTGCGCTGAATCTTGCCCGCAATGCAGTCATGCATCCGGGTAAAGCGACACCGGTCGCTTTATTTTCACTGGAGATGAGTGCCGGCCAGTTGGTGCAACGTATACTCGCAGCTGAAAGTGAAATATGGCTGGAAAAAATTGCCAGGGGCAAACTGGAAGAACATGAGATGAAGCAATTGTATGCAAGGGGTATCCAGCGGTTGTCACAGGCGCCTTTATATATTGATGATACACCGGCTTTGAATATTTTTGAACTGCGTGCCAAATGCCGTCGTTTAAAAAATAAACACAATATTGGTTTAATTATCATTGACTACCTGCAATTGATGAGCGGTACCAGTGAGAACCGGAACAGCAACCGGGAACAGGAGATCAGTAATATTTCCAGGAATTTGAAAGCATTGGCCAAGGAATTAAGTGTACCGATCATTGCGCTTTCCCAGTTGAGCCGTGCCGTAGAGACACGCAGCGCCGGTAAGGATGGTAATAAAATGCCGCAACTGAGTGACCTCCGTGAATCAGGAGCTATTGAACAGGATGCCGATCTCGTTATGTTCATGTATCGTCCTGAATATTATGATATCACCAGCAATGAAATGGGTGAAAGCAACCGGGGAGAAACCATTGTGCGTATCGCCAAACACAGGAATGGTATGCTGGATACCATTAAGTTGAGGGCCTTATTGCATATCCAGAAATTTACTGAAGATGATGGCAGCGGTATCGGAGGCACAGGATTACCCGGCAACTGGAAACCGGTGAGTGATTCTGATGGGGGAGCAAGGGTGTTCATTCAAACCGGAAGCAAAATGAATGATTTACCCCCAGACGAAGAAACTCCATTTTAGATGATAGATGATAGTGAATAGATGATAGCTCCTTAATTTCGGGGGCTATTTTATTTTATAAATACACTATGGCACTTCCTTTTTTCTATATCAACAACTATGACGGTACTCAAAAGCAAATAGTGCTGGACGAAGACACATCAAAGCATATTGTACAGGTGTTAAGAATGAAAGTGGGTGAGCAACTGAACCTGACGGATGGGAAAGGAAATCTCCTGACCTGTTCAATTGTGGAGGATCATAAAAAACATTGTTTGGTGAAAGTGGAAGAAACAAGGCACAAGGTACAAGGTACAAGAAAGGTATCCGTAGTAATTTCCCTTTTAAAAAACACAAACCGCTTTGAATGGTTTTTGGAAAAAGCAACCGAGATAGGCGTTAACGAAATCATTCCATTGATTTGTGAAAGAACCGAAAAAGAAAAATTCCGTTATGAAAGGATGCTGGGGATTTGCATCAGCGCTATGCTTCAATCGCAACAGTGCTGGCTTCCTTTATTACAGGAACCCAAAGAATTTGAAGAAATAGTTGAACATTCATCAACAGAACAAAAGTTTATTGCTCATTGCGATGATGGAACCAAATCCCAATTATCCAATCAACCAATTAACCAATCCACCCTTATCCTAATCGGTCCCGAAGGCGATTTTACACCAAAAGAAATTGAAAGGGCCCTGCAACATCATTTTGTTTCCGTTTCATTGGGAGAAACAAGATTAAGAACAGAAACAGCCGGTGTAGTAGCGGTAGCTTTGCTTGCGAACAGTTCATCGTAACTTTTGCCTGAAACAAGATTTATGTACCTATTGTTGGTTGCCCCTGAAATCTTAATAACCGGTGTGTCACTGCTCGGTGCGGCTTTGGTGCTTTGCATATATCACATATTTCTATACACACAGTATAAAGAAAGGGTAATCATAGCTTACTCTATTTATCTGTTCTCTCTTGCCGCCTATATTGGAGTTTACCTTATAAGTAACAATTATTATCCGGAAGACCGGTTTGCCTTTGTTTATTATGTCAAAGAAAGTACAAGCTTGCTGACTGTTTTGGGATACACCTATTTTCTTTTTGCTGTATTGGAAGATTGGCATAAAAAATATAGCCTTTTTTTTCGTTCACTTCAGATAATAATGGTAATAATGGCGGGTTATTGTATGTTTTCAATTGCAGCAGGGTTACTGCAACTAAAGGGAAATATTATTACTACAGTGCTTCCTTATATCTCTCGTCTTACCTTGCTTGTGATGGCAGTAATGGCTGCATTTATTTTTTTTCCTTAATGAAAAATCGTTTTTTACGGTTAATCAAGTTGGGGTCATCAATTTATTTGTTTATCGCAGCACTGATTGTATTAACAATTGCAGTAAGCGATTCAAAGTTTTTGGGAATAGATAATATTTTGTTGTTTTTTGGAGGAGTATTTATTGATATAATTATTTTTTCAATGGCAATGGCTTATAAGGTTAAATTAGTGTTTATGCATATTATAGAAGTAAGGCAGAAAATCAGCCAGGATTTGCATGATGATATTGGTGCCTCTCTCAGCAGCCTGCAGATTTATGGTGCCATAGCAGAACAAACATTTGCCGAAAACCCCGTTAAGGCAATGGATATGATTAAAAAAATGTCAAGTCAGTCAAAACAGGTGATGGAGAATATGAATGACATTGTATGGAGTATGAAATCAAATGCAGCAGCTACCACTACACTGGAAGCGAAAATTAAAAACTATGGAGTAGAATTATTGAGTGATAAAAATATTTTTTTCCAATACAAAATAAATCCTGAAACAGAAAGCTTGCTACAAAGTATGCTAGCCAGAAAAAATATATTGCTGATAATAAAAGAGGCCATGAATAACATTGCCAAGTATAGTAAGGCTACTGAGGCTGATTTGCAATTAACTATTGAGAACGGGAATTGCATCCTCAGAATAAAAGATAATGGAGTTGGGTTTGATATACAACATCCCAACGATGGCAATGGACTGATGAATATGCAACACCGGGCCCTGGAGCTTAAAGGCACACTTACTATTCGATCTTCTCCCGGTGAAGGTACTGCTATAAGAGGCATTTTTCCTGTGGAGGCCATTAGTGGAAAAGGAGGGTGATCGGCGCCCTCACTAAAATTAGGGATGCTGACTGGCTTTATAAACTGATACTTTTACATAGTGCCAATTAAAGTATTCATATATGATGATAATCAGGCCAGGCGAGATAGCCTGAAAGCCCTGATGGAACTTAGCCCCGAATTGCAATATACCGGGGAGGGTGTTAATTGCCTGAATGTGATAGCAGACATGCAAACCTATTTTCCCGACGTGGTATTGATGGATATTAATATGCCGGAAGCGGACGGCATCGGGGGCCTTAAGTCAATCAAAAAGCAATTTCCACATATCAAAGTGCTGATGCAAACGGTGTTTGATGATAGTGATAAAGTGTTTGAGTGCATCCGCAACGGAGCCAGTGGTTACATATTAAAAAAAGATTCGCCGCAGCGCATACTGCAGGCTATTCAAGAAGTAAATGAAGGGGGTGCAATGATGAATCCCAGTATTGCATTGAAAGTACTGGATTACTTTAAGCCGAAAAAAAAGGAGAACCCCTTATCTCCCAGGGAAAGCCAGGTGCTGGAGTTGCTGGCAGAGGGGCTTAGTTATAAAATGGTCGCCGATAAACTTTTTCTGAGTTTTAATACGGTGAACACCCACATCAAAAATATTTATGAGAAACTTCACGTTTCTTCCTTAGGCGAGGCTATCGCTTTTTATTATAAGAACCTGAACCAACACGGTTAATATTAATCACTACTATTAGTGATATAATTGTCTGTTTCATTTTTCATTTTTACAGTCTAAAAACAAAAAATCATGAAACAGTTTTTCTCCTTCCTATTTTCAGTTATTACTGTAGCTGCTTTTGCCACTGTTCGTACAGTAAGCAATAACCCCGCAACTATTGCACAGTTCGGCACCATACAAGCTGCTGTTAATGCCAGTAGCAGCGGTGATACTATTTATGTGCATGGTTCTCCAACCGCTTATGATAACGTTACCATTACTAATAAAAGACTTGTTGTAATTGGCCCGGGTTTCGAGCCAGATAAAAACATACCGGTTTCGGTTAGTATTCCTACATTTATTATCAATGGGTCCGCAGGGTCTTCCGACTTCTGTGAGTTGCAAGGGCTTGTTGTTAATAATTTTACAGCAAATCAGGGTGTCAATAATCTTCGGTTGATACGTAATCTATTTAACGGCACCTGTAATTTTGCTCAATCAACCGCTACTGATTTTTTAATAGAAGGAAATAATTTTCACGCAAATATCAGTACCAATGGCTCAGCCGCTTTTACCAATTTTTTGTTTCAGAATAATAGGTTTTATGGTATTCCTTGCTGCACCCAGGGAAGCATAAGCGGCTTTGTTAATTCCGTTAATGTTCTGTTCAATCATAACATATTTATTGGCCCTCCCCCTACTTTCCAGGTATTCAGCGGCAATTGCCGGTTTCTTATATTAACGAATAATATTTTTGTTAATCGTAATCCTGCTGCGAACCTCAGCTTTAGCACATTCAGTAATAATATCACTTTTAACTGTGGCAGTGTGGGGGATACTGCCTGGATACGTAACAGTAATGTTGACGGAGGTGGAAACGTGGCTGCCCAAGACCCCCAAATGGTTGATCAGGTCGCTATAAATGGAGGAAATAGCAACCCATTATTAGACTTTACTATTGCTGCCGGGCCTGCTAATAACAGCGGTAGCGATGCAAAAGATATGGGCTTGCTGTACGATATTACTGGCAGCCTCAACTGGACCAACAGCCGTAACAGCCGGCTTCCCCGCATTTTTAAAATGAACATTGTTAACCCAACCGTTGCTGTTGGTGACACTATTACGGTTACAGTAGAAGCCAAAACCAGTAATTGATAAAACACACATTGATTAGTTTAAAAAAAATGGGTATGAAAAAATTACTGCTAATAATGCTGTGTAGTTGCTGTAGCTTTCTGTTTACTGCTGCACAAAACATAACAACCGCCGAATATTTTATTGATACTGACCCAGGTAATGGCAACGGAATTACCCTTAGTGTTGGGGCAAGTGGCACTACAGTCAATTTTGTAGCAACTGTTCCATTAGGTTCTCTTTCAGCAGGGTTTCATTTTGTGGCCATACGAACCAAAGATGCTGATGGCAAATGGGGTTTATTTGAAAGCAGGGGATTTTATATCTTAACTGCTATTACTAATGCAGCAAACATAACAGCAGCAGAATATTTTATTGATACTGACCCCGGCAATGGCAACGGAACAGCCCTGAGTGTTGGGACAAGTGGTACCACTGTGAACTTTGTTGCGCCTATTCCTACAACTTCTCTTGCTACCGGGTTTCATTTTGTAGCAATAAGAACCAGGGATACAGATGGTAAATGGGGATTGTTTGAAAACCGGGGGTTTTACATAAGCGGACAAACAACTAATACAGCAGATATTGTTGCGGCAGAATATTATTATGATACAGACCCGGGAGTGGGTAATGGGATAGCTATCTCAATTCCTGCTGCAACATCTAATTATACCGATTCTTTGCTATTGCCACTTGGCAGTTTGCCAATGGGTAATCACCGAATTGCTATACGGGTTAAAAATGCAGACGGGCAATGGAGCCTGTTGGAAAATAAACTGTTTAATATATGCACCCGGTATGGCCCACTATCAAGAATGGATTTTCATGTCGAAAATAACCAGGCTTTCTTTACCAATATTTCAACTGACAATGATTCGACACAATGGAAGTTTGGGGATGCTACAACGGACACTGTTTTAAATCCTATAAAAACATATGCTGCTGCTGGTAATTACAACTTGCAATTAATCAGCAAGAATATTTGTGCTAATGATACACTTTTCCAGGTAATACCAATTACGGGCATCCATCGCATTAATGCAAACAAAGGTGGAAATAATGGAGTGGCTACTGTAATTTTTGATGGGAATGGTTTTACAGCCGCCACTGTATTGAAACTACAAAAAGGAGCGACAATTTTATTGCCCACAGATAAACAGTTTATTTCTTCCTACCGGGTGATCGGTTATTTTAACCTTACTGGTGCTGACACCGGCAGATATAATGTAGTAGCCAATCTTGGTGGTGGCCCGTTGGATACATTAAAGAATGGATTTACAGTTTCTGTTGGACGATACCCGAATATTTCTATTATTGAAGGAGGCAGAAATCCGGCTAGACTTGGATTTATGATCCGTACAGGAAGACTTCAAAACCGTGGCAATGAAGATGCAGTAATGCTTCCTTTTGCAACAGTAGTGGGTTATAAACCAGGTACCATTGCCTTGTCCAGTATGGAATCCTTTGTGAATCTTACCAACAAAGGTATTTTTCAAAATACATTTCAGTACTTAAATGCGAACAGTATTTCAACTGATGTGATGGAGGCACTGGATGTAGATACCACCCGTAAAAAACAACTGCTTGCTTATTATCGGGTGAAAGTGCCTGCAGAGAGTTATGTAACTAATTACTACCGCATCAATAATTCATTTGGTTTACTGGCATATGATAATCGGTCACTGGTTCACCCACCTTTATATAAATCTACTTTAGTATTGAACGATGTATCGGCACCCAATGCAAGAGATTGTATGAATTCATTTCTGAAAAAAGCAGTGAAACGAAACATCAGTGTTACTATTTCTGATGCAGCCTGGAACAGTTGTTTCAATACTGCTTTTGATACACTGTCAAAAACAATTCGTGATATTGTAAAAGATATTTCCTTACAGGAAAAATCAATTCCCATGAAATCGGTGTATGCTACATTGCTGGTGCAAATGACACAATGCGGCAGCAGCGGTATGCCTGCTTCTCTTACAACCATTCAGTTTGAAAAAATAATAAAGGATGTTACCTATAACTGGTTGTTCCTGGAAAACCTGGACTCAATAGGCAGGCCTTGTTTTGATACAACAGAAACTTTTATTTTCAACAGGAATCTTGTGGAAAATAATAGTGGGAAAACTATTGATCAAAACAGAACAGAAACTGGTGATTGCCCCGGCGCACAGTTTTTTCCTGAGCTTGCAGATTTGTGTAAAGATTTTGCTGACCCATGCGAAGCAGTAAAAGATATTCTTTTTAAAGACGATAATTTGTTCAGCTTCATCGGACGAAAAATATTCGACAAATTTACCGGTATGCTTGGCCCCGCAGGCAGTGATGGTTTTTGCGCTGTAAATTCAGCAAGCATCGGGTGCAAAAAATTATGTGAACTAACAGCTGTTGATCCCAATGTAAAATATGGGCCTGGTGACAATAATAGCCTGAAGCATGTAAACTTTTTACATAACTACGGCTACACCATTTTCTTTGAAAACCTCGCCAGCGCCACGGCTCCTGCAGCTTATGTGGAAGTAACCGATACGCTGGATAAGACAAAACTCGACCTCAGCACCTTCCAGGCAGGGGTTTTTGGTTGGGGCGATAGTATAGTTATTCCGGATGCTAACAGGGGTGATTTTTCATTATTAAAAGATCTGCGTCCTTTGCACCCGAATAAATTAAGGATTGATATACGGGTTGATACGGCAACAGGAATTGTGAAATGGAAATTCTTTACTGTAGATACAGCTACTTTGCAACTGACGGAGGACCCGGCACAGGGTTTCCTGCCCCCGAATACAGATGGCAAACAGGGTGTTGGATTTGTTTCCTTCAGTATTAATCCAAAAGCGGGGGTTACTTCCGGAGCAATTATTAATAATAATGCCTCCATTGTATTTGATAATAATGCGGCTATGGTTACACATGTTTGGCAGCATATAGTTGATACCACCAGGCCGCAAAGCCAGGTAGTTCCTTTGCCGCCAACAGTATATACACCCAATTTTGTTGTAAACTGGGGCGGCAGTGATGCTCATTCCGGTATAGATAAATTTGCTGTTTATGTATCGGTGAATGACAGCCTGTTTAAGCAATGGAAGAAATTTACTACCGCTGTGTCTGATACTTTCCATGGCCAGTTTAATAAAACCTATAAGTTCTTCAGTGTTGCGTTGGATAAGGCTGGCAATTATGAAGATGCACCTGTTAACCCTGATACTTCACCTGATGCTGTTACCACTCCCCAGGTTGCTCTACCGGTTTCATTATTTAGTTTCACTGCCACAAAATCTGCAGACGGGAAAGAAGCGGATCTGCGATGGCTGACAGCAACCGAACTGAACCTATCTCATTTTGAAATCCAACGGAGTGCAGATGGTATCAATTATTCAACAATAGGAAGGGTGAATGCTTTGAACATGACCAACGGAGCAAGTTACTTCTGGCAGGATATTGCGCCGCTGCCAAAAGTTAATTACTACAGGTTGAAAATGATTGATAATGATGCAACATTTAAGATAAGTCCTGTAAGAACAGTACGGGTTGCAGATAAAAATGAAATTCTTGTTTATCCGACAGTTACCAGCGACCTTGTATTCATCCAATCAGAAAAACAAGTAACTCTTCAGCTTATTAATTTGATGGGTGTGGTATTGCAAAGCAAGGTAGTGAAGGGCAGTGCAACATTTGATTTATCAAAGCTGCCATCAGCAGTATACATCATTCGTGCAGATGAAGAAAAGCAATCATTTAAAGTGATAAAACAATAAGATTTTTCATGCTCAATCACCGGGTGTCTTATGAAGATAAGCACCCGGTTTTTATTTTGCCATATCTGTTTTATTCTTTTCATCTTCCTTCCACAACGGCTCATTCAGTTCCACCCGGTGGGCCTTTCTTTTCTTAGCCCGGCTCATCATCGTCAGGTTCAGCATTTCCACAATGAAAGAGAAGGCCATGCCGAAGTAGATATAATTTTTCAGCCGAAGCTGATGGGCTGCTGCACTGTCCCAGCCTTCTATGATCAGGCTCAACCCGATCATCACTAAAAAAGAAAGGGCCAGCATTTTCAGAGTGGGATGTTTATGAATAAAGGAGGAAATTTTAGGACTGAATAAAAACATAACGATCATAGCAATCACAACGGCGGCAATCATTATTTCAACATGTTTGGCAGTTCCTCCGGCGGTTATGATACTGTCAAATGAAAATACGGCATCAATCAGCATGATTTGACCAATGGCCTGGCCAAGGGTAAATTGTTTTTTATTTTGCAGGGTTATATTCGGGTCTTCTCCCTCCAGCTTATGATGAATTTCCATCACGGATTTATAAATAAGAAAGGCGCCTCCGGCCAACATCACGAGGCTTGCCAGGTCAAATCCCTTACCGGCGATATTGAATATTTCTTTTCCTTTTTGTTTCAGCAACCAGCCTAACCCAAGCAACAATAAACTGCGGACGATGATCCCGGTGATCATCCAGGCTCTTCTTGCTTTTCGTTCATCTTTTTCTTTCAGCCGGTTAATAATGATACTGACAAAAATGACATTATCAATACCGAGTACCACTTCAAGAATGACAAGAACAAAAAAACTGATGATACTTTCTGAGGTAAATAGATATTCCATGTAGTTTGAATTATTAATTACTAATTAATAATTATTAATTTTTGAGAGATAGCTGCAGATATTTTTGACGATCCCGGGTCCTTCATAAATAAACCCCGTCCACACCTGCAGCAGCGAAGCGCCTGCATCCATTTTTTCTTTGGCATCTGCCCCTGTAAAAATACCGCCGCTGGCAATAATAGGAATTTTTCCAGCAGTTTTTTGACAAATATATTTTACTATTTCTGTACTTCTTTGCTTAAGCGGCAAGCCGCTCAGACCTCCGGCGCCAATGGTCGTGAGGCGTGAGTCGTGAGTCCTGAGCCCATCCCGGTTGATGGTAGTGTTTGTTGCTACTAAGCCGTCCAACTTAATTTCCAATGCCAGATCAATCACATCATCAAGTTGTTCCTGTGTAAGGTCGGGAGCAATTTTTAATAAGATAGGTTTCTGGTTGCTGGTTATTTGTTGCTGGTTAATGGCTTGAAGATTCGTCAATATCTTTTTAAGACTCTCTTTTTCCTGCAGTTCCCTCAGACCTGCTGTATTTGGTGAACTGACATTTACAACGAAATAATCAACATAAGGAAGAAGTTCTTTGAAACAGATCTCATAGTCCTTCCATGCATCTTCATTAGGGGTGTTCTTGTTTTTCCCGATATTACCTCCTATCAACATCTTCGAATTACACTTTTTCTCTTTCCACTCTTTTAATCTCTTAGCAATCATTTTCACGCCATCATTATTAAACCCCATGCGATTAATGAGAGCTTTGTCTTTCTGCAACCTAAACAATCTCGGTTTATCATTTCCCGCTTGTGTCATGGGCGTCACCGTGCCGATTTCAACAAAACCAAAACCGAGGCATTCAAGTTCACGGAGATTCTTTGCATTTTTATCAAAACCTGCCCCCAGCCCAACCGGATTTTTGAACTGCAAGCCTCCCATTGACCATTGGTCCTGAGCGGCCATCGAAGGATTGACCATTGACTTCGGAGAGAATGCAGATCGGATCAGGCTACGAAACCCCATCTTGCACAATAACCGCAGGCCATTCATCGAAAAATAATGCACCCATTCGGGGGGAAAGAGGAAGAGGATGTTGCGAAAGAATTTATACATACAACGAAGCGAAGATAACAGAACTTTTGCGGATGCTTTTTGTTGTTAACTTTGGCGAATAAAAATCTATTTCATGCAGGAAGCATATATTATAGCCGGGTATCGCACAGCCGTTGGTAAAGCCAAACGCGGCGGATTCCGTTTTTACCGTCCCGATGACCTGGCCGTAGAAGTGATCAAAGCTGTCATAGCAACCGTTCCTCAAGTGGAAGCTAAAATGGTGGATGATGTGATCGTTGGCAATGCTGTGCCTGAAGCGGAGCAGGGTTTACAATTTGGTCGCATTATTTCTGCAAGAGCGCTGGGTTTTGATGTACCGGGTGTAACGGTGAACCGTTATTGTGCATCAGGTTTGGAGGCTATTGCGATAGCCACGGCTAAAATAAGAATGGGAATGGCCGATTGTATTGTTGCCGGAGGAACGGAAAGCATGAGCCTGGTACCAACAGCAGGATGGAAAACTGTTCCCTCTTATTCGATAGCCAAAGACGATCCGGATTATTATTTAAGCATGGGTTTGACGGCTGAGGCGGTGGCAAAAGATTATAATATCAGCCGTGAGGCACAGGATGAATTCTCTTATCATTCACATCAGAAGGCGATCAATGCCATAAAAAGCGGACACTTTAAGTCCGGTATTCTTCCGATCCATGTTGAAGAGATTTACCTGGATGCTAAAGGGAAAAAACAAAAAAGAAACAATGTAGTTGATACCGATGAAGGGCCAAGGGCCGATACATCCGTTGAAGCATTGTCAAAATTAAAACCGGCATTTGCAGCCGGCGGCGTGGTTACTGCAGGCAATTCTTCACAAACTTCAGATGGAGCAGCTTTTGTGATTGTAATGGGAGAGAAGATGATGAATGAGTTGGGATTAAAACCTATCGGGAGATTGGTTAACAGCGCTGTGGCCGGTGTGCATCCCCGGATTATGGGTATCGGGCCGGTGGCTGCTATTCCAAAAGTGCTGAAACAATCCGGCATGAATCTTTCCCAGATCGATCTGATCGAGTTGAATGAAGCCTTCGCTTCGCAGGCATTAGCCGTTATCCGGGAAGCCGGTCTTGACCCTGAAAAAGTAAATATTAATGGCGGCGCCATTGCTCTTGGTCATCCTCTTGGCTGCACAGGTTGCAAACTCACAATCCAAAACCTGAATGACATGAAACGGCTGGGAAAAAAATATGGAATGGTTACAGCCTGTGTTGGTGGAGGACAGGGCATTGCAGGTATCATTGAGAATTTATAAACCCTTCTGATTGAAACACATAAGGCCGGATATTTTACCTGGCCTTTTCTTTTATAAACCCCTGGGAGTTTTTCGGAAATTTTACTGTGATCAAAATTCGTTTTGGGAACAATATTTGTTGCGTTTAAGTTTAAACGAATTTGTAACTTTAAAGTCATTAATCGTTCCTAAACTGTCTGATCCTGAAATTTTCAGGGAAGGCCAAAATATTTGCTTATGGATAGAAGAGACTTCCTTACCGCTAAACGCAGGAAAAAGGACAAATTACCAACGCAGCAACCGGTCGCCTCCCGCCATATTACCTCTGGTATTAATCCCTATGCAGGCCCCTGGACGGACAATGAGATCATACATTTATTGAAACGAACCATGTTCGGCGCTCAAAAAGCCGATGTGGATTATTTTAAAACCCGGACCGTCAGCCAGGCCGTGGATGAATTATTGAATCCTACGGCTCCGCAACCGGCGCTTCCGATAAAAGAATATACGACATCTACCCAACCCGGTACTCCCGATGGCAATATAGCGCAGGGTACCACATGGATAAATGACATTAACAATGATGGCACCGTTCAATCACAAAGAATTGCCTCCTATAAAAAATGGTGGACAGGTGTTTTAATAAACCAGGACAGGAGTATCCGGGAAAAGTTGAACATGTTCTGGATCAACCATTTTGGTAATGAATCCCAGGAGGTGGGTTATGGGAACTGGATATACAGACAACATGACCTTATCCGCCAGAATGGGTTGGGAAATTTCAGGCAAATGATAGATGCCATAACAAAGGATCTTTCTATGCTTCGTTATCTTAATGGCTACCTGAATGTTGCTTCAGCACCTGATGAAAATTATGCCCGTGAATTGCTTGAACTATTTACATTAGGTAAGGGGCCCGGTTCGCAATACACCGAAAATGATGTGAAGGAAGCGGCCAAAGTATTGACCGGCTGGCAGATAAATTTTGCTACCTGGATAACGACATTTAATACCAACCGTCATTCCACCGTTAATAAAACTTTTTCAGCTTTCTTTAATAACACTGTTATTACCGGAAGGTCCGGTGCTACTGCCGGCCAACTGGAGTTGAATGATCTGCTGAATATGATCTTTGCCACGCAGGAATCTGCCAAATTCATTTGCCGCAAGTTTTACCGGTATTTTGTTTATTATGCAATTGATGCCAATACCGAGACTAATGTAATAGAACCACTTGCAAATATTTTCAGAACGAATAACTATGATATCAGGCCCGTGCTGTCAGCATTGTTCAAGAGTGAGCATTTCTTTGATGTATTAAATCAGAATTGCTACATTAAAAGCCCGGCCGATCATGTCATCGGTTCTTTACGTGAAATGAATGTTACTTTCCCCCCGCTGTCTGACTGGAATACTAATTATGGCATGTGGAATTTCTTTTATGCCAGCATGGCCAACACCGGGCAGACCCTGCATGACCCTCCGAACGTTTCAGGATTGCCTGCTTATTACCAGGAACCCCTGTTTCATGAAATATGGATCAACTCGGATTCTTTGCCAAAACGCAACCAGTATACTGATACGATGATAAATACCGGGTTTACCCGCAACGGGCAACGGGTGATCTTTAACCTCGTTCCTTATGTGCAGCAATTTTCCAACCCGGGCAATCCAAACGACCTGATTGATGATGCACTGAAATTTATTTTCCGGAATCAATTGTCGTATGAATCAAAAAAGGCGATCAAGATCCAGATATTGCTCAGCAACCAGTTGTATGATTATTACTGGACCAATGCCTGGATGGCTTATATAGCCAGCCCAACTACAGCCAATTTCAATGTTGTCAATAACAGGCTGAAGCCACTGTTCCAATATTTCTTAAACCTGTCAGAATACCAATTATCATAACATTATTTTTTTCATCTTAATTACGTAAAATGAAAAGAAGAGACTTCTTACAAAAAACTTTACCGGCCGCTACCCTGCTTCCAGCATTGATAAATGGTTATTCTGTAAAAGCATTTGCAGCAGACTCCCCATTGGTGCAGGCACTGATGCAGGGCATCACCGATACGGACCATGTACTGGTGATCATTCAACTGGCAGGAGGAAATGATGGTTTGAATACAGTAATACCCATCTCAACCTATTCCAACTATTTTAATGCAAGATCTAATGTTGCAATTCCACAAAACAGGATCCTTTCATTAAGCGGCACTTCTGCCAGCGGTTTGCATCCCTCCATGACAGGGATGCAGAATATTTTTAACAGCGGCAATATGAAGATCATACAGGCCGTGGGTTATCCGCAGCCGAATTTCTCCCACTTCCGTGCGACAGATATATGGATGAGCGCTTCCAACAGCAACCAGGAAGTATTCAGCGGGTGGGCCGGCCGTTACCTGAATTATGAATATCCCAGTTTCCCTACGGGCTATCCCAATACCTCGATGCCTGACCCTTTGGCCATACAGATCGGTTCCACTACGAGTTTAACAACACAGGGACCTGTTGTAAATATGGGAATGAGTATAACCAGCGCTACATCATTCTACAACCTGATCTCCGGAACCACTGATCCTGTTCCCGATACACCTGCCGGCAAAGAATTAAAATATATCCGGCTGGTCAATCAGCAAACGCAAAAATATTCAACCGTTATCCGCAATGCTGCCAACGCAGTAACCCAGCAGGTAACTTACCCAACTAACAATTCTCTTGCAGATCAGTTGAAGATCGTAGCACGGTTGGTAAGGGGAGGATTAAAAACAAGAGTTTATATGGTGAGCTTTGGCGGGTTTGATAATCACTCTGTACAGGTAAATTCCGCTGATACCACTACGGGCACACATGCCACGTTATTACTAAGAGTTTCGGATGCAATAAAAGCTTTCCAGGATGACCTGCAGTTTTTAAATATTCAGAACCGGGTCATTGGAATGACATATAGTGAATTTGGCCGTCGCATTAAATCAAATTCCAGTGTTGGTACAGACCATGGAGCTGCTGCACCGATGTTTGTATTTGGAAACATGGTGGAAAGCGGTGTGCTGGGTAACAATCCCACTATTCCAGCCAGTCCTACAGTGAACGATAATGTTCCGATGCAATATGATTTCAGAAGCATTTACTCCACCATATTGGAGAAATGGTTCTGCCTGGACAAAACGGTGGTTGACGGATTGTACCCCCCGAATATCAACGGCCAACTGCAATCTTTGCCATTATTTAAAAGCAGCCTTGCCTGTAACGCTGTCACACCTCCGCCTCCCGTCAGCGACAGGATCATTTATAACTACCCGCATCCGTTTACAAACAGCACGGAAATTACATTCAAAACCGAAGGCGGGCATACGCTTATACAGATCATAGATACACTCGGCCGGGTGATCATTACCCTGGTGGAAAAAGATTATCCTGCAGCTATAACCGATAAAGTAACTTTCAATTCAGAAGGCCTGCCTACCGGTATTTATTATGCCCGTTTACAAAATGGGGTGACACAGAAAGTGTGGCCAATGCTGAAAGTGAGATAAGGAAAAAATTATTAAATGAAAATCCCCGGTGAACTATTAACCGGGAATTTTTTTTGTTTGACTTTTTGGACGATTCTCTCCCAGAGCAAAACGAAATTCAAAATATTCAATAAGGCGGTGCAACTGGAGATTAAAGCTTTGTAGTTGCAGATCAGGAGGCTGCTGGTTGTAATTATGTCATTTCGGATTGCAATTAAGGCAGTGTAGATGATGGTTAAGATGTCGCAGATGTTCGTTAAGGTATTGCTTCCCTGAGGAGTGTCAAATTCATTCCACTACCCACTTTCCCCGGCGATGTGTCAGATGGCCTTGTGAGATGGGGTGTGGCACTCGCCGTCTTCCCTATATGATGGCAAAATCGTAAATCAGGCAATGCCGGTTAAACGACAAATAACAGAACCGGATGGAGTTTACTTTATCACTTTCACCTGTCATCAATGGCTGCCTTTAATAGCACAAACAAACAGTTATGATTTACTGTATGGTCGGTTTGATCATTAAAAAGTAAAGGTCATTATATAACGGGTTATATGATCATGCCAACCATGTGCATGCATTAATCGGATTCGGAAATACCGGCCAGAGCATTAACACAATTATTGGAAATGGAAAGCGGTTCATTGCTTATGAAATAATTTATCGGTTAAAACAACAAAAAGAAGATAAACTGCTTCACTAATTGCATTTATCAGTAGAAGCAAAAGACGTGGAAAGAAATAAGAAGCATGAAGTATGGGAAGATTCGTTTGACTGGAAGGAATGCCGGGCAAATAAATATATGTACCAGAAGTTGAACTATATGCATGATAATCCCTGCAAAGGAAAGTGGAACCTTGCTACTGCACCTGTGGATTATGAACATAGTTCTGCGAAATATTATATTACCGGTGAGCAGGGTATTTATGAAGTGTTGAATTATTGTGAGCTGGCTGATATTAATTTGACCGTGGCGTTAGTGAAGAACACCTAGTCCACGCCGCGCACAGGCTAGGCGGTGAGACATCGGCTAAGAAGCGTTAAATTTGGAAGACCCGGCAGGGAAGGAGTAGATAGTTACCGGTGTTCCGGGCATTTCTCATATTATTTGATTCCGGCTTTCTAATTCGATGTTGTTCCACCTGCATTGATCCAATCCACGATCTTTTGTTTATCAACAGCGGTTAAAGGACTGTTCGGCGCCGGCGGCATAAAGGAAGGAATGCCGTCAACAGCTCTTATTTTGATCCTGTCCTTGTTGAGAACAATACTGGCATCGGTATCAAAGTTCTTTCCACCATCCACACCACCGTTAAGATGACAGGGGGCGCAATAACCAATTACAAGTTGTTTTACCAACGCATATTTAGGCCCATAATTCAGAACAGTTATTTGAGCAGTATCGGTACATCCTTTCTGGTTTTTGATCGTAACCACATAATTGCCGGGGGCCAGGTTGGTAAAATACCAGGAGTCCTGGTAACTGCCGCTATTCAATTTATAGGTGATGGTGTCGCCACGGGGGGCAAGGATGGTTATAGTTCCATTATTGGAACTGCCTACTGATTCCGTATGGGTATGATTAATGGAGAAGTTGGTTCCGGTGCAGGGGTCAACGATTTGCGTATCGCTTTTGCTGCAGGAATTTGTCAGAACAATTATAAAAGCCAATAAACAGGGGATGGTCAGATTTAATCTCATAGCCTGGGTTTGAATAGGTTGTTGCCTGATGGTTTAAAAGGAAACCGGTTTAGTTGCTTACAAGATAAATAATTGTGCCGAAAATATCTTACCCAAATCCTTTTTTCAATAATGAGCTCATTCTTTTCAGGTTCCGGAAAAGATCCAGGGTAGTTTCCCCGGTTTATAGCTTCCAATTACCGCCCAAGAAAACACTAGATGTAACTATGTTGCAATTTTACTATATTGTGCCCCCATGAAGCTACGGCCATTAATATTGCGTTGCGCTACCATTCTGTTGATCCTGGTTTTTTCTCAAAAATCGGGTACCGGGTTATTTATTCACAGTCTCCTGCATACTGGTAATACGGCTGCTGAATTTCCACTGAAAGAAACCGAAAAAAATAAACACCTGGGTTATGCCTGTACCTGCATTGACGACTTCCTGGTACCATTTGATGAAACAGAAAAACCGGTTTATTCTCAACCTGTTTTATCTTTTGCAACTCCACTTATATTTTTTGAAGATCATATTCGTTCTCATACTCCCGTTTTTTCTTCTCTCCGGGGACCTCCCAATAATTGGCTGTAAGATTACCGCAGACCCACCTGTAATAATGTTTGCGGAATTTTCAATGATTTGCTGATCAATATTTACGGTACCAAAGGAATGCCTTTTAATTTTTATATGTATGGGATACAAAAAAAATATATCATTTTTTACCGCCCTGCTCTTTTTAACCAACAGCTTTGCCCAGCCAAAGCTTTCGCTGACGGGAAAAGTATCGGATGCAAAAACTGGTGAACCGTTGGCCGGTGCCAGCATTTATTTTCCGGATCTGCGTGCAGGCGCCGCTTGTAATAGTGGGGGGGTTTATATTATTTCCAATATTGCGGCCGGCAAATATCTTGTTGAAGTAAGCCACCTTGGTTATGCTTCCCTTAACGAAACAGTTGAAATAGGCAGCAATACACAAAAAGATTTTAAATTGGATCCTTCTGTAGTGGAGAATGAAGGCGTGACTGTTACCGGCGTTTCAGCGGCTACATCAACCAAACGAACACCGATACCTGTGAACATTATAAAGAAAGAAGATCTGTTCAGAAATGTTTCCACCAATCTGATTGATAATATTTCTAAAACACCCGGTGTTACACAGGTATCCACCGGTCCTGCCATATCAAAACCTTTTATCCGTGGTCTTGGTTATAACAGGGTGCTGGTAGTAAATGATGGCATAAGGCAGGAGGGCCAGCAATGGGGCGATGAACATGGGATTGAAATAGATGAGCAAAATGTGACAAAAGTGGAAGTACTGAAAGGCCCTGCATCATTAATGTATGGAAGCGATGCTTTGGCCGGTGTTGTAAATGTAATATCTGTTCTGCCTCCTCACGAAGGTAAAATAAAAGGAAATATCTCAGGAGCTTATCAAAGTAATAATCGTCAGCGAAATTTGCATGCTGATATCAACGGGAATAAAAACGGCTTTATCTGGGGGATAAATGGTTCATATAAAGCGGCAGCTGATTATAAGAACAAATATGACGGCTATGTTTTTAATTCCAAATTCAACGAAAAAGATTTTGGCGGTTACCTTGGCCTCAATAAGAGCTGGGGGTATTCCCATCTGTATATAACTAAGTTTGATCAGCGCCTTGGATTGGTAGAAGGAGAGCGGGATGATGCCACCGGTAAATTTATAAAGCTGGTAAATAACGGGGGAGTGGAGCAACAGGTATTAGCCAGGGACGCAGATTATAAGTCCACTGATCCTCTTATTCCATTGCAAAGAATACAGCATTTCAAAGCAGCAGTTGATAATAGCTTTAATACAGGACGGAACAGGATTACGTTTACATTGGGCTATCAGCGCAACCAACGGCAGGAGTTTGGCAATGTGCTGGATCCGGGGGAGAAAACATTATACTTTGCCCTGGGAACCGTGAACTATAACCTGCAATATCATTTTGCTGAAAAAAATTACCGGAGGACAACGATCGGTGTAAATGGAATGCAGCAAACCAATAAAAACAAAGGATCAGAACAACTGATACCTGAATATTCTCTTTTTGATATCGGAGGGTTTATTTACACCCAAAAGAGGATAGATAAACTTTCTTTAAGTGCCGGTATCCGGTTTGATAACCGTTCGATTGATTCAAAGGAACTGATGGATGGGCCTGATCTGAAGTTTGCAGGATTTAAAAAGAATTTTTTCAATGTTTCCGGTAGTGCCGGTTTCACTTATGAGGCTGGTAAAACGGTCACCTTAAAATTCAATCTTGCACGGGGTTTCCGGGCTCCCGCTATTCCTGAACTGGCCAGTAATGGCGCCCATGAAGGAACCAACCGGTTTGAATATGGAGAACAAAACCTGAGATCGGAAAGCAGCCTGCAGGCAGATGCAGGCATTGTAATTGCCAGCGAACATGTTTCTTTTACTGCAAATATTTTTTACAATGCCCTTAAAAACTTTATTTATTACCGTAAACTACAGGCGGTTGGCGGCGGGGATTCTCTTATTGTAGATGGCGCTGAAACCTTTTTTGCCTTCCGGTTCAACCAGGAAAACGCAAAACTATATGGCATAGAGTTCAACCTGGATCTTCATCCACATCCCTTTGACTGGTTGCATATAGAGAATACTTTTTCATGGGTGCGGGGCCTGTTGGGCCGGGTGCAGGATGGCAGCAAGAACCTTCCGTTCATTCCGGCAGCACTACTGATCAGTGAAATTAAAGTTGACCTTTTGAAAAAAGGAAAAACGGTACGTAATGTTTTTATAAAAGCAGAATTGGATAATACATTCGGGCAAAACAATCCATTCACTGGTTTTAATACGGAAACGGCCACAGCCGGTTACAGTATTTTTAATGCAGGTTTTGGGGGAGAAGTAAGAAGCAAAGAAAAAACACTCTTCAACATTTTCTTTGGCATAATTAACATTGGTAATGTGGCTTACCAAAATCACCTGAGTCGTTTGAAATATGGCCCTGGGAATATGGTGACCGGAAGAACCGGAGTTTTTAATATGGGGCGTAACTTTTCCGTGAAGTTGAATATTCCATTAGACTTCTCTAAGTAATAGCAGTCAGCATGTGGTAAAAAAGGCAGTGTGGAAAGGTGCCGGCTTCATTTTTTATACTGACATTTGATCATGGAAATTACTTTCAATACACCTGCTTTATTGTTTCCGGCAATAAGTTTGCTCCTGCTGGCTTATGGAAACCGTTTTATAGCATTAGCCAACCTGGTACGCAAATTACACGATGAGTATATCAGCGGGCATAAAAGCAAGATCCTTTTGCAGCAGATAAAAAATCTACGTCGGCGGATCAACCTTATTCGTTATATGCAGGGGCTTGGCGTGTTTAGTTTTTTGTGTTGTGTGGCCTGTATGTATTGCCTTTACAGGGGATGGGGCAAAGCGGCTGAATATATTTTTGCACTCAGCCTGCTGAGCCTGATCACCTCTTTGGTTATATCGTTGATTGAAATTATACAGAGCACCAATGCCATTGAACTGGAGCTAAGTGATATTGAAGAACTTGAAAAGTCAAATTTTTTTAACGACCTGGTATCCCGTGATAATGCAAAAAAAGGATTGTAGGTTTACAGGAATGAAGACCCGGTTTCACATACTATTATTTTGGATAACAGGGGTATTGCTTTCTGCTGCCTGTTCCAAAGGAGGCAGTACCTCCAATGATAATGGAGGCGGGCCTCATCCTATTCCCTCAGCCATTGATACAATAGCCCCTGTACTGAATATTTATACTCCTGCTTCCAACCAGGTGTTTACAAACGGTAATATGATCAGCATTACAGGCAGAATTACTTCCCTGAAGCAGATGATAGTGGATAACTGATAGATGATAACTCTTTTAAGAAGTAAAAGTCAATAAAACTTCGCTATTTCCCTTACAGAAGAATCTGCCGGTTCTGTTGAAGTATCACGAGAATAAAGCACTATCATCTTACATCTATCAGTTATCATCTAAACTAAAGGCTCTTGAGGATCTTTAAAACATCGTACCAACTTCCGCCGTTATAAACTTCTTTCAACCCTTTTTGTTTCATCATTGTTGCCGCATTACTGCTTCTTGCACCGGAAGCACAGCAAAATACAACCGGGCGGTTCATGCCCTTTATTCTTTCTGAATTTGCAGTTATTTTGTCAACAGGAATGTTTATTGATTCCGGAACTTTTCCCTGGTCAAATTCCTGCGGTGTTCTTACATCAATAACAATGGCTCCGCGGCGTAAAGCATCTTTTACTTTATTGCCGCCAAATCCCAGAAAAGAAAGCAATCCCATAGTATAAAATATTTTTCAATGTTGGTCAGACCGGGACGGTCAAACCTTCGTTAAGCAACGCTTATCTTATTTTTTCTTTCACCGATCTGCTGGCGCCACATCGCATAGTACAATCCTTTTTCTTCCAGCAGGCTGTAATGATTGCCTGTTTCCACCACATCCCCCTTTTCCAATACATAAATCCTGTCGGCATGCATAATGGTTGAAAGGCGGTGGGCGATCAGTATCGTTATCTGGTTGCCCAGTTGTGAAATGTCACGGATGGTATCTGTTATTTCCTCTTCAGTTAATGAATCCAGCGCTGAAGTGGCCTCATCGAACAAGAGCAATTTAGGATTACGCAGTAATGCCCGTGCAATAGAAAGCCGTTGTTTTTCACCACCCGATAATTTCAAGCCACCTTCACCGATCATCGTTTCAAGACCTTTTTCTGCTCTTGTTAATAAATTCTGGCAGGCTGCTTTATTCAGGGCCTCCACTAATTCTTCTTCCTTTGCAGATGGGTTAACAAACAAAAGGTTTTCTTTAATAGTGCCGCTGAAGAGATTCGTATCCTGCGTTACAAAGCCGATCTGGTTGCGTAGATCATCAAACCGTAATTCTGTTTCATCTAAATTATTATATAATATTTTCCCTTCCTGTGGACGGTACAATCCCACCAACAATTTCATCAGGGTAGATTTACCACTGCCGCTTGGCCCGACAAAAGCAATGGTTTCCCCAACTCTTACATCAAAGCTTATATTAGTGATCGCTTTCTGCGATGCAGTTTTGTGCTGGAAGGCAACATTTCTGAATGATAATGTCTGAATATTACCAAGCGGTTTTGGATGAGCCGGATCCAGCTCAGGAGTTTTTTGCATCAGGTTGTGAAAATTATTCAAAGAGGCTTCTGCTTCCCGGTAGGATAAAAGGATATTACCGATTTCCTGCAAAGGGCCAAACACAAAGAAGGAGAATATCTGCATGGTTACTAACTGACCGGCATCCATACGGGTATGAAATATCAACCACATCAGAATGAACAGGATCACCTGCCGGAGTGTATTCACCATGGTTCCCTGGATAAAACTGATGCTGCGTATGCGTTTTACCTTGGTTAATTCCAATCCAAGGATCTTATAGGTATTTTTATTTAAACGTTGTACTTCCTGTTGCGTCAGCCCAAGGCTTTTTACCAATTCAATGTTTCTGAGTGATTCAGTGGTGGAACCTGCCAATGCTGTTGTTTGTCCTACAATGTTTTTTTGAATGGATTTAATTTTTTTGCTGAGCCTGTTTGTAATAAAAGTAAGAACGGCAATGCCAACCAAATAAGCAATCGGGATACTCCAGTGAATGAAGATGGCTGCATAAATGAACACAAACAATATTCCAACGATAACGCCAAAAAGAATGTTGATGAAATTGATCATGAACTTTTCTACATCTGCCCTTACTTTCGTTAATACAGAAAGCGTTTCGCCACTACGCTGGTCTTCAAATTCCTGGTAAGGCAATTTCATGGCATGCTGTAAGCCATCGGTAAAGACTTTCGCCCCGAATTTTTGAATGACCACATTCAGAAAATAATCCTGGAAGTTCTTGGCAATACGGCTGATCATAGCTACCGAGATCGAACAAATAACGATAAACCACACGCCGGGGTAATTCCAGGAAAATGAATTGAAAAATCTGTCCCAATTAAAGTTTTCAGATGGGGGCTTTGTTATTCCCTGGTGACCGTTAGCAAGATTGATCAGTTTGCCAAACAGGATCGGGTCAACCAATGAAAACCCGATATTGATAGCAGCCAGTGTCAATACAAGAGTGACAAGCCATTTATGAGGTTTCAGGTAATGCAGTAATATTTTCATGCTATCAGTTGGTTAATGAAAGAATAACTGAGCAAAAATCATGGCAAACTTACAACCGGTAACAATGACAGCAATTTGTTGTCAGCTTCGTCACCGAATATACGACACTCTGAGTTTTCCGTCAGGCAAACTGTCATGAAGAAAAACAGCTGGCCAGGTAATATAACCGTTTACCATTCCGGTTGTTGCGGCATGGGCCAGCAGGTTGTCGGCAATATATTGAATGGGGGATTGCATGTACACTAGTTTTTCAGCCCCTCTCCGGTTAATGGCATAAGCATATGTATAATCATGAAAGCCGGCTTTTTTCAAATGTTTTGAGAAATGTTTTGCATGGAGGTGGTTGATGATGGTATGGTTCCATTTTAATCCTCCCGCTTCATGTTTTATATGGTAAAATATTTGTTTGAACCAGGTGCCGATATTGGCCCTCCCGTTTTTTGCCCAGCCCCACATCAGCAACTCACAGTCACCCGGAATTTCTTTGAGAATGGCCGGAACCTGCCTTAGTATTATTTCATCAGGCACCGCATCGTCTTCAAAGATCAATACCCGGTTATAGTTATTGGCAAGCATGTCCTTATACATCATCTTATGGCTCCAGGAGCAGGCAATCTCGCCATGCATCATGGTTTTGGAAAAACGATGATGCTGCCGGGCAAGTTGTTCGCTGAAAATATTTTTTGCCCCGGCTTCCTCCACGGTGAATTTATTTTTGTCAGCGCCAAAAAAGAAAGAGTAGTTGAGTCCTTTGAAACGTTGGGCGAACAATTCCCTCCGGGCCGCGGCCGATTCTATGCTAAGCACATAGATATTATCGTAATATTGATTCAATAGCTGAAAATATTCCTGCATACGGGAGAATTGAAGTAAAGATAAAGAAGGTGAATGGTCAATGGTGAATAGTGAATAATCTTCTTTGGATGCAATTGCCCATTGCCTATTCACCATTCCCTATCCCGCCCATCCTTCCCGGTCAAAACTCCTGTATTGTATGGCTTCCGCCAAATGTTCCGGTTTGATGTATTCACTTGCAGAAAGATCGGCGATCGTTCCGGATACTTAACAAAATTGCTATTTTACTTAATTGTATTAATCACGGTCACTCACCCTGCCGGGTGGCTGCCCGCCTTTTTTCACCCTCATCTTTCACCCTTCTTGGGACTTGTCTTGCCTCTTATTTTGATGAATCTTGCATACACTTAAAAATTTGCAGTATGCCACTCTGTTCTTTTTCTACCGTAATTCGCCAGCTTACAAAAATCAACTTGTTAATTGCAGTCCTGCTGTTTTCAGTCATTGGTCTGAAAGCACAGGAAGCGGTTTACTTCAAAAGCCGCTGGACCAGTGATTATATTTATTGCGTAGCAAAAAATCCCACTCAAAATCCTACTTCTAATGCATTTATCAATCTTAGCCTGGCAAAAACATTATGGTTTATCGAACGAGTGGATGATACCTGGGTCCGTTTAAAATCCAAAGAAGGTCTTTACTTGCACGTTGAAAATGGAAAACTCGATGCCAGCAATGTACCGGTAACATTCCTAAGTTCTCATTGGAAACTGCCCGTTACCGATGGACATAACCTGATCATCAATCGCTGGACCGGTGCATACATCAACTTTGAAAATCATGATTTGCAAGCAAGCGCCGGTCAGCCTGGCTGGTATAGCGCACAATGGTCGATGGAAGACAAGGATGGAAAACCGCTACTGGCAAAAGATTTTTCGCTGAATGCTTATACTTCATTTCTGCCCAGCCAGCAGATGTATTACAAATTTGAAAGTGTCAAGTACGACCCGGCCCCCGTCTTTTTAGATATAAACAAAACAAAAAGTTCTGAATTGGTAAATGTGGCGGACTATGGGGGCGACAACAGTGGTAAAGCATGGAAATTCACTTTGGTTTCAGACGGATGGTATAAAATTTCCAACCTGAAATTAGGAGGGAATAAAGTGCTCGCCATTGCAAAAAATACAGATGGTTCTTTCTATTTCGTGTTAACTGATTTTGCCAATTATCCCAACCAGTTATGGAGAATAATCCAGTTCAAGGATCAAACCCTGTTGAAATATATCACCGAAAAAAACATTCGGCCGGAAGCATTTACTCCTATGTATTATACGCTATTGTCCAAACAGCATGGACTGGAAGCGATAAAAGCGATGGCAGATCCAAGTGAAAATCCAAGGATCATTGGCTATGGTTTTAATGTCGGGGTATATGTACAGAGCCCATTTGATATGTTCTGGCGGATGATCCCGGTTGAGGATATTGCTGCTATTAAAAATATTCCATTGAGCCAGGCAGAGCAAAATGCGCTTGTGAAAGAAAGCGTTGATAACTCGATGAAAATATTTAACGATGCTATGTTAAAGGCAACTCCCATCGCTGAATCGCCTTTTAAACAACCTGTGGGGCGTATCAAGGGAGAACCCCTTCCTGTTGGTAGTGTGAATGGCAGAGACTTGTCTGCCGTTACAGGAACGCATCAAACGGAATACACACAGGAACAATGGAATTCTGCAATGGAAATTGCAGGCAAAATACCCATGTATTTGTACAATAACAGCAATTTTGAAACCCGGATCAATATCAGCTATACCGATCAGTGGGGACAGCCTGTATCGAGGAACTATGTGCCTATCGGACCCGGTAAAGCGCAGTATTTCTACCTCGACCCTATGTGCACTTATATTTCATTTACCGGGACAGATACCAATTCGGGGAGAGTAGCATATAAGTCAACCAAATTTTACAGATCAAAGGCTGTGAAGATTTACCTCGATGGCAACGTAAATGATGTCAAAGAATCTATTTGGAACTATTGAGGAAACCCGTTTATGCAATGATCAGAAAATTACCACCAAAATTGTTTACGATGAAACACCTCGTTCACCTATTTTTCTTTTGCATTATTGTTTTTTTCTCAACTGCAATACAGGCAAACGGCAGAAATAATTTCTATTCCGATTCCACCATTCTTACAAAAGGAGCCGCTTCAGAAGATGAGAAGCAGGCCATCGCCGACGCCATCAATAAATATCTCGATGTAACCGGCATCAGGATCTCCGACCTCAGCCTGAGCAATACAGATGATGGCGGAAAAGAAGCCAGCGGTAAAGTTTCCTTTTTTGGTTTTGATAATATCGAACTCAAAGCGGCTATGACGGCTGAAAGAAAAGTAAAGTCCATCAATACCACATTTCCGGATGCTGCAACGATAACGCCTGAAAAACTGGTGAAATTTTTATCCGGTAAATCACTAAGCTCATTTTTACCCAAGTCATTTCCACTCAACACAGGGATAACGATAAAAGATCTTTCAATAGAATTTGATGATAAAGGAGATAGTTTGAGTAAAGTAGCCCTGAATTTTGGGGTGGGCAGCTATACGATTGATGGGTTCGATGGTTTTGCAATTGATGGAATGAGTATCGGGTTTGTTTTAGACAAACCTACATCGCCTGATAAAAAAGCAAGCGCCACTGTTTCAGGAGACGGCAAGATCGGAGCTATTCCCATTAACCTCAGCGCTACGATGTCTTCCGACCCTGATGACCTTTTGTTTTCGTTTACCGCCAGCAATATCAGTATATCTTCTTTGCTCAACAGTTTTATGAGTGAAAGCAAGGCGAACCGTTTGCTGCGTTTTATACCTGCTTCTTTCAAATCAAAAGAAATATCTTCTGTTACTGCAAGCATAAATCCAACTAATAAAAATTTCTCTGCATTGGCACAAACAAGTTTTGGTGAAGCTGAAATTCAATTCAACGGCGCAACTGCAGAAGATAAATCAACTATGTTATTTGCCGTGGCTCCGCCCGCCGGTTTTAAATTTTCTCAATTCGCCAGCACCTTATCTCCTATGGATGCGATCGAATTATCCGGTACGGCGCTGATCATCTCCACATTGGCGGATGAAGATGCAAAGTGCAACTTAACTGCATTGAAAGATGAAGGCGAAATAAAAGTAGAGCAGGGTGTCAACATTTTCTCAACGGTAAAAATGAATGCCGACCTGGCAAAACTGTTGAAAGTAAATGCCATAAAACTGAAAGGTACCGTCAATGAAACGTTTACCAATATGTCGATGTCTGCCTCATTGAATATGAATATTCCCATGGGACAGAACATTAAGATGACTGAGGTGGTGTTTGGTACAAGACTCGGTACGATCAACCCGATCGAATTCAGTATCGGCGGAAAGATCGAAGCAACGATCGGGCAAGACGTGGTGGGATTCAATGCCAGTTTTGCCTTTGCACCGATCGATCAAAAGATAAGCGGTGAATTCTTTTTGGCTGCATTGAAAAAGAATGGAGGGCCATTGTCAACCGGCAAATTAGGTGCAGATGGAAAATCCGACCTCCCCGAATGGACAAATCCTTTTGGCATTCCCGGTATGGGTCTGAGAAAATTAGGCGTGAGTGCCGGTATTGATTTCAAGAATCCGATATTGATCAGTTCATTGGGATTGACGGGTGCTGCCCGTTTGGGAACTGTCCCTGATCGGCTTAAACATATCACCGGCGATGCAACGATCGTAGTAGATATCACCAAACCTACAAACAGTCTGATCGATATAACCCTGGATCATATGACGATATTGGCAATGATCGAAGCTTTTTTCGACAATGCCAATATACAGGGCCAATTGCGCACAATGCTCAATACCGGGATTGACAATGCCAGAGTATTAGTAGTGCCGGTTGACGGGATGCAGGCATTTGGCAAAACATATAATAAAGGTGTTGCAGTGAGTGGGCAACTATCGCTGGGTGGCATTAAAGCAAATGGTGATTTTAGTTTGAATGAGAGTGGTGTGTCAGGTGCGGGTTCGATGGATGCAGTCAATTGGGGTAATGGTGCTTTTGTTTTATCAGGCCGTACGACGAACAGACCGCAATTTAATTTCGCTTATTCAAAAGGTTCCGTTCCTTCTTTTTTTATTGATGGAAAAATAAGTCTGTTGGGAATCAGTAGTGAAACTACCGCTTCACTTGAATCGAATGGTTTTTCATTTACGACCACCGGTAAGATCGCCAATATGTTTGAAGCCACTTTGGAAGGGAAAGGCAGTTTTACCGAGTCTGCGAAAGGTATTTATGTACGGGCCGTATTGCGAAATGACCTCATATCGCAGCTAAACGGAATGGTGACGGGTAAGATCAATGAAGCTATTCAAACTACAAAAAATACTTTGCAGGGAACGCGGAATAACCTCGTAAAAGCACAAAATGATTTAAAATATATTGAAGATCAAATAGCAAACAGGACCAAAATTTTACAGGGGCAAAAAGCAGCCGATGTTCAAAAGATAAGGGATGAAGCCATCAGGCAGATGAATGAAAAGCAGGCCTTCATCAATATCTGCCTTGCAAATAATGCAACCAGTCAAAAACGGCTCAATGAATTAAAGTTTTGGTATGATGAATTTGAAAGACAGGCATTGTACACTGCCATTGCATCCAATAATGCTGCTATAGAATCAGCCAAAGCCGCTTACGCCATTTCTTTAGGTACTGTTAATGCCACAGCGGATATTGTTCAGGTTTTTCCAAATGACGCTGAGCTGTTACGTCTTTATGCGGATAAAACGGCAAAGCAGGTTGCACTTTCGATCGCTATTGCGGGCGTTGATGTTGCACAGGGTGTTTCCGTTACTGTATTAGAAGCCGCCAAATTTGTTGTGAATGGTACGTTAGGGGGAATATTTGATATCAAATCAGCAGAGTTTGCCGGCACATTTGGATTGAACAATCAATACAAAATAAATACAGCATTGAATTTTACACTGGCCAATAAACCATACAATATGGTGGTGGAGCTGGATTTTACAAACCTCGCTGCCAGTGCTGCCAAAATTTCACAAGATGTACTGGGTGGCACTTTAATTAAACCAGGCTTTGCAATTACGTTTGCTGCAGACCTGAAAAAACCCATCACCAATTATTCAATGGTATCAGCACCCAAAAACCTAAGTGCAGGTAATACGAATGTGGCTGTTGTAAAACCCATTACTACAGTCCCCGCCATGAATATTCCTGTAGTTTCACCAAATGTTACCGATTGGAGCAATCGTTTTTTCCGTATCGAGAATTTATGGCTGGCAGGGCAACGTATCAATAATGAAAGGGGCCTGCTGGAAGCATCTGTCATCAATGATGGCGCCTGGAGTGCGCAATGGGTTTTCAAACCCGTGCCTGGTACGGAGTATTACTGGATAGAAAACCGCTGGACGGGTGGCAGATTGCATGTAGAGGCTGGTCCGTTGGAATTGGCTCTCGTTAAGGACGGCGCCTGGAGTGCTCATTGGATATTGAAAAAAATTGGGGCCGATCTATTTTGGATAGAAAACCGGTGGAGAACCGGGCAAAGAATTAATGTTGAAAATGGGAAATTAGAAAGTGGTACTATCCCTGACGGTGCCTGGAGTGCCAGGTGGTATATCAAAGTAGTTCAGCAATAGCTTTAATAAAATTATTTCACCGTCAACTCAATCGTAAATCCTGCACCATAATTGATATGCAGGATGCCTCCGATCTTTTCCGCTCTCATTTTCATATTACCGATGCCCAATCCATCGGATTTTTCAGAGAGTATAGGTGATCCATTATCATGTACGGATAAACGGAGTTTATTTTTTTCTTCCGTAAAATGAATGGTAACGTGTTTGGCATTGGAATGTTTGACGATATTGGTGACTGCTTCTTTAAAGATCAAATAGATCGCTTGGCGTTTTTCGGGGTCAATGAATTTTTTGCCCTCGACATTTTCAATGACAAACTCATGCGTGATGTTTTTCATGGACAGGTTCTTTTCTGCAAATGCTCTCATCCTGTCCACCAGGTTTTCAAATTTATCTTTCCGGCTATTCATTGCCCAGACCGTGTCCCTCATATGCTCCATCGCATCACGGCTCATATTGCTTATTTCAATGAGTGAAGTTTTTTGTTCTTCATTAGCTGTAATCGTCAGCATCTGGCTCTGCATGGCCAGTCCGGATAAGATCGTTCCCACATCATCATGCAGATCGCTGCTGATTCTTGTGCGCAGATCAGCCAGGTCCTTTTGCCGTTTCAGTTTTTGATTGAAACGTGATCGTAAATAAATAACCAGTAATGCGATCACAGTCAGCAAATACAATGCAATGACCCATGGTTTTTTATACCAGACCTGTTTCATGGTAAGCGGCAACGAATAATAGACGGCATTGTCGTCATTCAAACCAGTGGAGACCTTTAATTCCAACAGGTAGTCACCGGGTTGCAAGCCCGACAGCACAATTTTGTTATCCGGTCTGTACTCCGTCCAGATATCACCCTGGCCTTTTATACGGTAGCTATAATATACATCCCGGTAAAACTCCGGTACCGAAAAACAAAATTGGATATTATTATCAAATGGATAGAGAATCAATTTATCCAGGCTGTCCAGTTTTTCATAAAGATACCTGTACACATTATCGCGGCTGTTAAAGATGGAGATGCCATATAGCTTCACTGGTTTTATAGCATAGGAAGATTTTATAAATTCCAATTCACCAGGTGTAAAGGAGAACAAACCATCTGTTGAACCAAAATAATAACGGCCATTGGCTGTTCTTAATACCGAGGCTCTGTTGAATTCCACTGTGGACAAGGGATGGCCTTCCGGGAGATTATAAAAAGTAGCGCTATGTGAATCGAAGTATAATAATCCATAACTGCTGCCCAGGTAAAAATTCCCCATTGAATCGGGTTGAATGCTGAATACAGCACGGTTTTTCAGCAGGCCATTGTCAATCACAGGATTTTTATAAATGATTGTTTTGCCGCTAGTGGTATGAAGGAGCCCCAGTCCGTCGGTACATCCAAACCAGAGTTGTTCCCCCACCAGTTCAAGATCCGTTATGTAATCTTCCGAGATGCCAAGCTCTTTATGTGCGAATTGTTTTACCAGTTTACCTTTCTTTGTTATTAAACACAATCCATAATCACGGCTTCCTGTCCAAAGATTTTGCCCGCTGGCATCAGCGATGATATCATTCATATCCACAATGGCGCCAGTGGCACTCGTAGTTGGGATATCTATTTCCAATGGATAACTGTTCAGGATGTTGTGTGACAGGTCAAAGCAATGAAGGGTCTTTGTGCCCCATTTGAAAAGCCAAAGGCTATCGTGTTCCAGGAATTGTGTACAATGGCCACTGAAGGTGGAATCAAACAGGAAATCATATTTCCGGGTGTCTATTTCAATTTTAACATTGTTCCAGAGAAGGTGGTTTTTCCAGTAATGAAGGCTATAGGTAGAGAGTAACTCGCCTTTCATATATTGCTTTACCGTCAACGGACTGAAGATCGTTTTCCCGGCTGGCCTTTTGGAGATACCGGTGTAATAAGAAGCATATACATTTTGATCCTCATCTTCTGCCAGCGCCCTGAAACTGATCAGTTTTGAAAAAGTTCCGCTGGCATCGATCTCAACCTGTTGCCTGAACTGATGATCGGGTGGAACTTTCTTTTTTAACCGGTAAATATTGGTAAGTGTCTGCAGCAAGATCGCATCTCCATTCTGGTAAATGATCTTGTTGAGTGGCTCGCTTAAACTACCGGGAGCATCCCTTCTTACCAATTCAGTGAACTGCGGGGAAAGATCCTGTATCGTATGATCAGATCTGTCAATAATAAAAAGATTAAGGTTGCTGCCAGCGTATACCCGGTCGCCCTCGATATAGAATGTATGAACTTTGGCGCTGATAAAGGAAGGAAGGGGTAAAAAAACTTCTATTTTGTCAGTGACAGCATTCCAGGTATAGATAGCTTCTTGTTTACTACCCGTGAAATAAATTGAATTCTCATTGGCATAGACTATAAAGGCAGATCCACCTTCGCCGGGGAATTTATACTGCGCCACTTTTTTACCATCCAGTGATACGCGGGTCAGGTTTCCATTCTGCAGGAACCAATGATCATTACCTGCGAAATAATAATAGAAATTTATGGCGGGTTTTACGTCAAGCTGAAATAGTTTTTGAGTGGCTTCTTTTCCCGTTCTCCGATAGAGGGAAACACGTCCATCTTCCTTATCATTACGCTTCGTAAAAAAAAGTCCCTGGCCGGAGTGTTGTGCGATCCTGAAATACCTCGCATCAAGATCGGCATCAAGGGAGAAGGAATCCATAATGGTTCTCCGGGTTGAATTAAATTTAATGAACCGCCTGCTATCTGATGCTATCCAGTAATTCCCGTATTGATCAGGAGAAAATTGACCAAAAACATTGTTGTCGCGATACGGACCGAGCCCGAATGCTTTATTCCCGTTAATATATGTTACAAGGGTATGCCCATCATATACACTCAGCCCCTTTGTACTCGATAACCAAAGGTATCCTTCTTTGTCTTCCGTGATATCATTGAATTGGCCAATATCTTCTTTATTATTGAGCTTGATATGTTGCAGTTCGTATTGGGGAGGGATGAGCGTATAAGCGGGCTGCTGCCCGTATGTTAATAGAGATGCGGTCAGAAACATGAACAGTTGAAAAATTCGGTGGCTGAACAACATAGATGCAGATTGGTCTATCCAAATATAATCGAATATCCTGTCCGGGGATTTGCCGGGCTATTTGATATGACCTTTCATGTATTGCGTGATCGCTTCGGTCTTGTTATTTACATGGAGGATCTTGTACATTTTTTTTACGTGGGATCGAACCGTTTCAATGGACACAAATAATTCGCCGGCAATGGTCTGGTAGCTTTTCCCATCCACCAGTTTTTCCAGGATCTCTTTTTGGCGATCGGTCAGTATCGTGGCTTTGCTGACACGCCCACCCATCAGGTGGTTCACGATCTCCCTGGCTATGGATGGAGACATATAGGAACCGCCTGCAGCTACAATCCTTAATGCTTCAACTATTTCTTCCAGGCTCGCTTTTTTGGAAATATAGGAACAGGCGCCTGAGCATAATGCTTTCAGGATCACATCTTCTTCTTCGTAAGTGGTCAGCATGACGATATTCAGTTCGGGCATTTTTTCCAGTATCATAGGGATGGCGTCGATACCGGATATGCCCGGAAGTCCAATGTCCAATAGCAGGATATCGCAGTGGAATGAAGAAGAAATGATCAGAGAATCCAGGAATGAATCCGCAGTTCCATGTACTGATGCAATCTCGAATTCCTCATGAAAGCTGATGAATTTGCTGACATTGTCCCTGATAACTTTATTATCCTCGATAATACTGATTCTGACTTTCTTCACTAACAAATTATTTTAAGTAAAATTAAATGAATTAAAGAAAGCCGCCTATCACCCTACAAGGTGTTTTTTACTTATCAAAGGAACAGTTCAGGGAGTGGTTCGATTCCTGTCGAGGCTACTTTTCCAACATCATCTAAATGTAAAGCCGCATGAAATGCAAAGTTCATGCGGCTTTTACATTTTACCCCAAAGAAGTTTATTCATCTAAAACCAATTTGTTGGTCACCTTTTCGGCAACCTGGTCTGTTACCTATCTTCGATTCCTTAAAAGTCTTACTAGTATTGAGTTTCATTGATTATCAGATGTAAAAAACAATGCAAAACGCATCAAAATCAAACAAAATTTGGTAACCTCTTAAGTCACCACATCATGAAAGAAAATTTAATCATGTCAATCCTCTTCTGGTTCTGGGCAAGGCACCCATTTACTGTAGACTCACTCTTGGCGGAAATCGAACCCTGTTTTCAGCGGCAAAAAGAGTGCATCCCGTTCACTGGAACTTTGTTTGATAAGCCAATTTTATCTTAGAAATAGAATACCCAACCAATGGTGGGGTAAAAAACTTTCACGTAAACAAATTATCAATCGTTGATGCAACGAACAGAGAAGCCGAAAAGCCTTTCGTAGTTGGTCTTGATGACAGTCCAATGGTCGTAATACAGGTAGCGGCACCAGGCGTTCGCTAAATTGAAGTCGGTAAACTCCGTAGAACTCCACCAGTAACCGTAGAGGCCCACGCCACCGAATGTACCAAAGCCGCCACGGTAGCCGCCCGGAAGGCCTGTGAAATTACTGGAATTGGTGGCTCTGGTGTTTGGGCTTGTCCAATGTGTAGTACCAGTTTCTTTCATAGCGCCACCTGCAACTACATTACCGCCCAAACTTGTTGATAGTG
>CAZGGQ010000038.1:0-51624 GCA_964525285.1 uncultured Chitinophaga sp. | reverse complement strand
TGGATGCTGGGTTCTGGATGCTGGATTCTGGATGCTGGGTTCTGGATGCTGGGTTCTGGATTCCAGATCAAAGGCCCTGGGGAAAAAACCGAAAATAACGTGAATCCATCATCAGATGAATCAGACGAGATTATACTTTAGTGTTAAAAAAATATGAGTTATCAGAAATTGCAAATATGGCAACTGGCGAGAGAGCTTACCACAGCCATACATGAACTGTCATTGAAGCTTCCCAAATTTGAACAATTTGAAGAGGCCCAGCAGATAAGGAGGTCAATGAAGTCTGTCCGGTCCAATATTGTTGAGGGATTCGGGAGAAGGTTTTACAAACTTGATTATATCAAGTTTATAATTTATTCGCTTGCTTCAAATGATGAAACGATTGATCATCTTGATATCCTCTGTGAAACGAAGTCTTTGACAGATGAAAAACTTTATAAGGAGCTTAGAAGCAAATTGGAAATTCTTGGCAGGAAAATAAATAATTTTTTGCAGTCCGTTGAAAGAGAGCATTCCCGTCCCAATGCCCAGAAAAAACAAGACCAGGGAAATAGTAGTGAAGTTCCGGACTTTAATGAACCAGAATCCAGTATCCAGAATCCAGAATCATGAAATACATTTTCCATTGCATAGATGCCCACACCTGCGGTAACCCCGTCCGTCTTATAAAAGAAGGCGGCCCGGCGTTGCAAGGAAAGAACATGAGCGAAAAGCGTCAGCACTTTCTCCGGAAATTCGACTGGATAAGAACCGGGCTGATGTTTGAGCCCAGGGGCCATGATATGATGAGCGGCAGCATTCTTTACCCGCCTCATGACCCGGCCAATGATGTGGCAGTATTATTTATTGAAACCAGTGGCTGCCTTCCGATGTGCGGACACGGAACGATCGGAACGATAACGATAGGGATTGAAGAAGGATTGATTCGTCCGAAGAAAAACGGAGTTGTAAAAATGGAAACCCCGGCTGGATTAATCCATGTTGATTATAAAGAAGCCGGAGGTCAGAAGTTTGATGTTGGAAGATCGGTTAAAGTAGAAAGCGTCAGGTTGACTAACGTAGCTTCATATTTACACGCATCAGAATTGACTGCTGAATGCCCCGGATTGGGTGAATTGGTTTTTGATGTCGCTTACGGAGGAAATTTTTATGGTATCATTGATGTGCAGAAAAATTTTAAAGGACTGGAACTTTATTCAGCGGATAAATTAATTACATGGGCGAGAGCGTTGCGGAAAAATATCAATGCGAAATATGAATTTGTGCACCCGGAAGATGAAACGATAAAGGGATGCTCACATATTTTATGGACAGGAGCAGTGATTGATAAAACATCCACGGCAAGAAATGCAGTATTCTACGGCGATAAAGCGATCGACCGTTCTCCCTGCGGCACGGGCACCAGTGCAAGAATGGCGCAGTGGTATGCAAAGGGGAAGTTGAAGAAAGGAGATGAATTTATCCATGAAAGTATTATCGGGAGTAAATTTGTCGGGAGAATAGAAGAAGAGTTAAAATTGGCGGGTAAATCAGCCATCCGCCCGTCTGTAGAAGGTTGGGCAAAAATTTATGGATACAATACAATCTGGATCGATAAAAATGATGATCCATATGCATTTGGCTTTCAAGTCATTTAACAAAATGTCGAATTCCTCTCTCTCCCGATAGCTATCTGGATGGAGAGGGGATAAAGGGGTGATGTAATGATCCGTGTGCGTATGGATTTTCTGTTGTCTAAATTTCATTTATGGAAGTGAAAAAATACCTTATTGACACATTCCGCTTTAATGACCATGCCAACAAAATAATGCTGGAGAAAATAAAGCAGTTGCCCGACAAGGCAGAGGCTACCAGGTATTTCAGTCACCTGATCAACTCACAAAACAAGTGGCTGAAGCGGATCGAAGTTTATCCTGAAGACCCGATGATGGATTGGTGGGAGCCTCTATATGAATTGGATCAATTGGAAGAGCAATGGGATAAAAGCCTGCAGGCGTGGATCGGTTTCCTGGAAAGCAAGACAGTGGCTGAATTGTTTGAAGAGAAAAAATTTGTGGGTTATGATGGCGCTCATTGGTCATGCGTACTGAAGGATATAGCGCTGCAATTGAATTATCACTCCATTCATCACCGGGCACAGGTGCAAACCATCATCCGGCAGCAGGGATTGGAGCCGGATTTTGTGGATTATATTGCGACCAAATACAAACGACTGGGTTAAACAGCATCCGGTAAACATGATGTACGGCTTGAGAAAGATTTTATTGAGTATTATAGTAATAAGCTGCTCCATTTGCCATGGCCAGTATAAATATCCTTTTTTAAACCCTGCTTCATCGGTTGAAAAAAGAGTGAACGATCTTCTTGGCCGGTTGACAACTGATGAAAAATTTAGCTTGTTATTATACAATAGTCCCGGCGTTGAACGACTGGGTATCCCCAAATATAACTGGTGGAATGAAGCTTTGCACGGAGTGGCAAGAGCGGGAAGGGCCACTGTTTTTCCGCAGGCCATTGGTTTGGCAGCCACATTTGATGATTCGTTGATAAAAAAAATTGCCAATGCGATCAGTGATGAAGCCAGGGCCAAGTATAATGCTGCGATAAAAAATAATAACAGGTCGCAGTACCTGGGACTTACATTCTGGTCGCCCAACATAAATATTTTCCGTGATCCCCGCTGGGGTCGTGGTCATGAGACCTATGGAGAAGATCCTTATCTGACAGGGAGGATCGGAACTGCTTTTGTAAAAGGCTTGCAGGGAAATGATCCCCGGTATTATAAAACTGTGGCCTGTGCCAAACATTTTGCTGTGCACAGTGGACCCGAACCGCTTCGTCATGCATTTAATGCAGTGGTCAGCAACACCGATCTGTACAATACTTATTTACCTGCCTTCCAAAAACTGGTGGTGGATGCAAAAGTTGGGGGCGTGATGTGTGCTTATAACCGTACCGATAGTTTGCCTTGTTGCGGCAGCAAATTTTTATTACAGGATATCTTAAGAAACGAATGGGGCTTTAAAGGTTATGTGGTAACTGATTGCTGGGCCCTTGATGATATTTTCCGATATCATCATTTTGTAAAAACCCCTGAGGAAGCAGCTACCATGGCTATTAAAAATGGAGTGAATGTGGAATGTGGTAACACTCTTAAAACATTACAATCAGCTTTACAAAAAGGATTACTGACGGAAGGGGATATAAATGCTTCACTGAAAATAAACCTGGAGATATTAATGAAGCTGGGCTTGTTTGACCCGCGAGGTAAAAATCCTTATGACCGTATCCCTGAAAAAGTGATCAATAGCGAAGCCAATCGTTTACTGGCAAAACGGGCAGCTGTTGAATCAATGGTTTTACTGAGTAATAAGAACAATTCGTTACCGCTTTCTTCGAATCTGAAAAATATTTTGGTTACAGGCCCGAATGCGGATGATATCAATGTGTTGCTGGCAAATTATAATGGTAATTCGGGCAACCTCGTAACTATCCTGGAAGGCGTTACAAACGCTGTAAGTCCTTCGACTGTAATTTTTCATAACAGGGGTTGTGAGTTGACAGATACTGTAAGACAGGATGTACACTGGATGATCAGTGAAGCAGATGCCGTGGTAGCTGTGCTGGGACTTTCACCATTATTGGAAGGGGAGAACGGGGATGCTTATTTGTCGGAAGCTGGTGGCGACAAAAAAAATATTTCATTTCCCTATGCCCAATTAAAATATTTAAAAGAAGTAAGGAAAAGAACAAAAAAGCCGTTGATTGTTGTCATCATGGCAGGTTCTTGTATCGAGCTTAGTGAAGTTGAGAACATCGCTGATGCAGTTTTGCTGGCCTGGTATCCGGGTGAACAGGGTGGTAATGCAGTGGCTGATGTATTGTTTGGCAAAGCCAATCCCGGCGGCCGGTTGCCGGTCACATTCTATCAGTCCAATAATGATCTGCCTGCCTTTGAAGATTATTCGATGAAAGGAAGGACCTACCGGTATATTACCGGTAAGCCCCTGCATCCATTTGGTTTTGGATTGAGTTATACTTTTTTTTCTTATAGTCATCTGAACACATCAACCTTTCAGAACGGATTTTCATTCCGGTTCGATCTTAAAAATACCGGGGCTGTTGATGGAGATGAGGTGGTACAACTTTATATTCGTCATATCGGCAAGAGTGTGAATGAGCCAGCCAGTCAATTAAAGAACTTTCAACGGGTTCATTTGAAAAAAGGGGAGACGAAAAGGATCAATTTGTATCTCCCGATGACTGATCTAAAATATTGGGATGAAAAAACAGGACAATGGACCATCTACCCGGGTGAGTATGAAGTAATGATCGGGAATTCATCAGTTGGCGGTAAACTGATTAACATGATCATTAAAAATTAAGAAGATTGAAATAGCATTTTGCCAGGACCGATAAAATGGATGTTGCAGATGCCGGTGATTTTTTGGGAAGATATTATAAAAGATTAAATGCTGACAAAAATGAAAAAAACTTTATCCCTGTTGATTGCGATTACTATTGTGACCAATGGCTTTTCACAAAGTCCCCTGCAAAAGTTTGAATTTGTCAATTTTTCTAAAGTAAACATCACGGACAATTTCTGGAAACCCAAGATTGACAAAGTAGCCACGGTAACCATGAAAGCCTGCATTTATCAAACGGAAGTAAAGACCCCACGTATCCGCAATTTTGAAAAGGTAGCGAGAAATAAAGGCGAAAAATTTGAAGGTATTTATTATGATGACAGCGATGTGTATAAAGCGCTGGAAGCAATGGCTTATTCATTAAAAACACACCCTGATTCAATTCTTGAAGCAAAAGCCGATGCTTGGATTGATAAAATTGCCGCCGCACAATTACCGGATGGGTACCTCAATACTTACTTTACATTGCGGGGATTGGAAAACCGGTGGAAGGATGTGGAAAAACATGAAGATTATAATGCCGGTCATTTGATCGAAGCGGCGGTGGCATATTATAATGTGACCAGGAAAAGAAAATTCCTCGATGTCGCCATTCGTATGGCCATTCATATTGATTCCACTTTTCGTTTGGCAAACAAAAAATGGTTCAGCGGACATGAAGAAATTGAACTGGCTTTGGTTAAATTATACAAAGTGTCCAATGATGACCGCTACCTGAAACTGGCCGACTGGTATTTGCAACAGCGGGGGTATGGTTATTATCCTTATGGCAGCAATTGGATCACGCCCGGCTACTGGCAGGATCTGAAACCGGTGAAATTGCAGACGGAGATCACTGGTCATGCTGTTCGTGCCATGTACCTGTACACAGGTGCAGCGGATGTGGCGTCACTGACAGGCGATGCCGGTTATATGGATGCGATGAAAAAAGTGTGGGAAGATGTTGTCTATCGCAATATGTATATCACCGGCGGAATAGGCTCTGCAGGAGATAATGAAGGCTTCAGTAAAGATTATGACCTGCCCAATGAGGATGCTTACTGCGAAACCTGTGCATCAGTAGGAATGGTATTGTGGAATCAACGAATGTGTCAGCTCACCGGCGATAGTAAATATATTGATGTACTGGAAAGAAGTTTGTACAATGGCGCATTAGACGGATTAAGTTTGAGTGGGGATCATTTCTTTTATGATAACCCGCTTGCATCAAATGGTCAGCATCAAAGAAGAGAATGGTTTGGCACAGCTTGCTGCCCGGCGAATATTGCAAGGCTTGTAACTTCAGTTGGTAATTATATTTATGGTAAAAGTAATGATTGCATTTGGGTAAATTTATTTGTAACCAGTAACACGAATTTGCAAATTCGTGGGACAGATGTAGTAGTGAAGATGGAAACGAATTATCCCTGGGATGGGAAAGTGAAACTGAATATGGATCCGGCAAAGAAATCAAAATTCAAATTGTATATCAGGGTGCCGGGTTGGTGTAAAGAAAAAATTGTCCCGGGAGATTTATATACAGCTTATAACTATGTTAACGGTATTGATTCTTTTGATCCTATGATTGCAGTCAATCAAAAAAATGTTGAATATAAATATGAAAATGGCTTTGCAGTAATTGAAAGAGAATGGAAGAAGGGAGATGTAATGGAGGTTGAATTTCCCATGGAAGTAAAACAAGTAACTGCAAAACCGGAACTTACATATGACAATGAAAGAACTGCCATTCAGCGGGGCCCTTTAGTTTATTGCCTGGAAGGTGCTGATAATAAAGAAGGTGTTTGGAATTTAATACTTCCGGGGAACACAAATTTTACAACAACTGGTTACAAAATTTTGGATGAACCTGTTATTGCCATACAAGCTGAACTTAGCTCAGCGGTTGCCAATAAAAATGGAGACGGAATAGAAATTCAAAAAAGAAAAGTTACTGCTATTCCATATTATTGCTGGGCAAACCGCGGGGCCAACCCCATGCAGGTATGGCTGCCTACAAAGATCAAAGATGTGAAAATTAATTACACTTCCAAATATGCAGACGGAGGGAATTACTGATGAATAAGAGATTGCTCCTTCATTTATTGGCTTTTCTTTTTTTAATCAGTTGCAATCTTAATCAAAAAAAGGTTGAAACGCCTGCCAACGGCAGAAAAAGAGTTCCTTCTTTTCAAAAACAATTTTATGGAATGTTTGGCACTGATAGTGTGCACCAATATATTCTTACTAATTCAAATGGTATGCAGGTAAAGCTGCTGAACTATGGCGCTACTGTTACCAATATTATTGTTGCTGATAAAGAAGGAAGAATGGGTGATGTCGTTTTAGGGTTTGATTCACTGTCGGGTTACCTCCAGACGGACAATCCTTATTTCGGATCTGTGGTGGGCCGGTATGCCAATCGGATCGCACATGCAAAATTTACGCTTGATGGCAGAACTTTTCAACTTGCTGCGAACAATAATGGCAATCATTTGCATGGCGGAATGAAAGGCTTTGATAAAGTGATCTGGAAGGTAAGAAGCCATGAAACAGGTGAAAAATCTGTTACGATTGCCATGGAATATAAAAGTAAAGACAGGGAGGAAGGTTACCCGGGAAATGTTACTGTCACTACTTCTTATTCTTTAACCGATGATAATGAATTAATAATTTATTATATCGCTACTACAGACAAAGCGACACCCATTAATCTCACCAGCCATTGCTATTTCAATTTGTCAGCGGCGAAAGATCCCACGATCCTTGATCATGTTTTGATGATAAAGGCTGACCGGTATACCGAAGTGAATGATAAACTGATCCCGACCGGTAAATTACCTGAAGTAAAGGGGACTCCAATGGATTTTAATTCTCCCAAAAGGGTTGGAGATGATATCGCCAACGTATCCGGCGGATTTGATCATAACTGGGTGCTTTCTAAAATGAAAGATTCTTTACAAATGATAGCTTCGCTGTATCACCCTGCCAGTGGTTGTTGTATGGAAGTGTTTACTACTCTACCGGGTATTCAGTTTTATTCAGGAAATTTTCTGGATAAAACGTTGACTGGTAAACAGGGGAGAAAGTATGCACAGCATGCTGGTCTTTGCCTCGAGACACAGTATTTTCCTGATTCTCCAAATCAACCTACTTTTCCAGCTACGATTCTAAAACCCGGAGAAGTGTATATGCAAACAACTATCTATAAATATTCAATAAAGTAATTTCATGAAAGTAACCATCATCGGCGGCGGGATCATCGGTCTTTGTTCCGCTTATTATTTACAAAAGGCGGGTAATGAGGTGACTGTTATTGATCGCAATAATATTACTGATGGCTGTTCCTTTGGTAATATGGGATACATTTCCCCCAGCCATTTTATTCCGCTGGCTACACCGGGTATCATCAGCCAGGGTTTGAAATGGATGATGAGTTCTTCGTCACCTTTTTATATAAAGCCAAGATTGGACCTGGATCTGATGCGGTGGGGCATGACATTTTGGAGAAAAGCAACGGCAAAAAATGTAGAGCAAAGCGCACCGCATTTGAACAACCTGCTTCAACTAAGCCGTCACCTGATGAATGATCTTAAAAATGAGTTGCCCGGCTCATTTGATATGATCGGGAAAGGCTGCTGGATGCTGTATAAATCGGAGAAGACCGGCGATCATGAAAAACATTTAGCGGAACAGGCTCATAGGTTTGGTTTGAAAACAATTTCCTGTACGGCCCAACAGGTGCAGGAATATGAAACAGAAGTGGAACTGAATATAGCGGGCGGAGTTTTATACGTAGACGATTGCCATATAGATTCTTCAAAGTTTATGCATATACTGCATCATTACATGGAGAAGCAAGGCGTAGTGTTCCATTTGAATACTGAAGTAAGAGCTTTTGAAAAAATTAACGGGCAAATTTCTGCTGTTACTACAGATAAAGGGAGCATCCCCTGTGACGAATTAGTTATTGCCAATGGCTCCTGGCTGGGAAATATCTCTAAACTGCTGGGTATAAAAATGCTGATGCAACCGGGCAAAGGTTACAGTATTGTTTATAATGAGCTTGAAAAGAATTTGCAGTACCCTTCCATTTTGGTGGATGACAGGACAGCCACAACGCCAATCAATAAATGGCTACGCATCGGCGGTACGATGGAACTCAGCGGCCATAGTGATAACATTTTGCCAAAAAGAGTAATGGCTATCTACAATGCTTTTAAAAAATATTACCCCAAAATGATTCTGCCGGAACCTGATATTAGCGAAGCATGGTTTGGTTACCGCCCCGTAACACCTGATGGAATGCCTTATATCGGGCGGCATAGCAAATACGGCAACCTTGTCTATGCAGGCGGACATGCGATGCTGGGAGTCAGTGCAGCAGCGGGAACCGGGCAATTGATCAAAGAAATAATAGGCGGCGAAAAGCCGGCAATTGAGTTGACCGCTTTTAATCCTGAACGATTTCGTTAAAAATTTGCTTACCGCTTGACAGTATCGTATCCAAGTTCTTACTTTTACATCGGGCCGAAGTAGCTCAACTATTTATGGACTGTACATCTACCCGCTTACCTTACCGGCAAACAGGAGCTTTCTCAAAGATCGCTTTGGATTATATTGACCGGGCGGCAGCGCTGAAACCTTTCTTTGCTCATCCGCCCACTTTACAGGGCATTCAAAAAGCCATTGACGCAAGGAAACAATTTCCTGCTGACCTGCCTACCGGACAGGCAGGTCGTGAAGTGCTGGTACAGGAATTAAAGAAGCAATACGAAGGGGTTGAAACAAGTGATAAAGTAAAACAGAATATTGAATCACTTTTGTCAGCCGATACATTTACAATCAGCACCGCCCACCAGAATAATATTTTTACCGGGCCCTTGTATTTTATTTACAAAATTGTTCATGCCATCAAACTGGCTGATCATTTAAGGGCATCTTTACCCAAACAAAATTTTGTTCCTGTATTTTATATTGGTTCTGAAGATGCTGATCTGGATGAATTGAATCATATTTATCTCGGCGGGGAAAAATTAGTGTGGGAAACAAAGCAAACAGGCGCCGTGGGCAGGATGAAGGTGGACAAAGGGTTAATTAAGTTAATAGGATCAATGGAAGGCCAGTTATCTGTATTGCCAAACGGAAATGAAATGATCGGCTTAATAAAGAAGTTTTACAAAGAAGGAACAACGATACAGGATGCTACTTTCAGGTTTGTAAACAATTTATTTGCCGGATATGGATTGGTTGTATTGCTTCCTGATAATGCAGCATTGAAAAAACAGATGATAAAAGTATTTGAGGACGACCTGTTACATCAAATGGCTTCAGGAATTGTAGAGAAAACTGTTGAAATGCTGGATAGCACAGGGTACAAGTCACAAGCAAATCCGAGAGAAATAAACCTGTTCTATTTAAAGGATGACCTAAGAGAACGATTAGTAAGACAAGGCACAAGGTACAAGGCACAAGGTACAAGTCTTGACCTGTCTGAAGATGAATTAAAGGCCGAGTTGCGTAATTATCCTGAACGATTCAGTCCAAACGTTATTCTCCGTGGGCTTTACCAGGAGACCATACTGCCCAACATCGCTTTTATCGGTGGGGGAGCTGAGACGGCTTACTGGCTTCAATTAAAAGATTTGTTTGACCATTATAAAATTCCTTTCCCGGTTTTGATATTGCGCAATTCATTTTTAATTGTAGAAAAGAAATGGCATGAGAAGATCAGTCATCTTGGATTTACGGTGGAAAATTTATTTTTGCCTGAACAGGAACTACTGAACCGTCTCGTTGCCAAAGAAAGCAAAAACGAAATAAAATTAAATGGCCCTTTGACAGAATTGGAACAGTTGTACGAGTCATTTAAGAAACAGGCTAAAACTATTGACGGCACTTTGGAGAAACATGTGGATGCATTGAAGCTGCAGACAGTACACCGTTTGCAGGAACTGGAAAAGAAAATGCTGCGGGCGGAGAAAAGAAAATTTACCGACCAGCAGCGGCAGATACATGCTGTTAAAGAACATTTATTCCCTGGGAATGGTTTACAGGAACGATACGGGAACCTTAGTTATTATTATGCAAAGTGGGGGAGGGAGTTTATCCAAAAACTATATGAACATTCGCTGGGGTTGGAACAGGAGTTTGTATTGATAAACGAAAAATAAATTATTTCCAAAATTTTTTAAATAATTCCGGACATATTTTTTTCATGCTTTCCGGATCTTCTTCTTCCCACGTAAATTTGATAGGACGATATTTGTTTTCACTATATTGAAAACCCGGATCAATCGCATCGTAGAGATCCCTTTTTGTTTTTGTATAAAATACTTTATTTGCAATATCCCAAAACTCTTCAAACTCGTTTTCATAATCATTCATGGAAGCGTATTTGGTCAGGTTGTCAGGTTTATTCATTGATTCAGTATAAGCTTTTTCTCCCAGTGAAATCAGCCAGCATCTGAAATATTGAAAACCATCATCTGAACAACCTCCGTTAATAACATAAGTTGCACACCATAATTCGCTGGTATATGAATCAAACAGCAATTTGTCAGTCTGAAGCCGGAAACCGGCAATTTCTTTTTCCGATAGTTTCACAAGGGTTGTTTCCAAAAAAATTATTTGTTCATTTCCTGATAAACTGTTTTTTCTTGAAACTTCAATCAGTTCCCAGAATTGTTTTATATCCATAGGTTCCGAGTAATGGATATTTCCCATTTTATTGGTTTTTGCATTATCATTATTTGTCTGTGTATTACATGCGGGAATCCAAAAAAGGATAATAAAAAACAGGGATATAAAATTCTTAATTGACATATTTCATTTATCGCTTCCTCAAATAAACGCTAAACGTAAAAGCCTGCCTGTTCAGTTTGGTAATAACATTACTATAACCGGAGAAATTATTATCATGCACATCAAGAAGACCTCTTGAATATTTTAATTCAGGTGATATGAATATTCCGGCTTTGGATAGACCTATGTCCACGCCAAAACCGATATCCCCCAATACATCAAAAGACTTAAGTGGCAGGAGGTCTGCGTTGATGTCATTCTCCTGTGACAGGAAGCTGAATGTGGGTCCGGCTGAGATAAAAGGCGCAATGTTTTTATCGGAGAACCTGTATATAAATGGTATGGGAACTGCAAACGAAATCGTTTTTACCGATACAGTTTCTGTAACCGGGCCGCCTGTACCTCTTCTTCTTTCAAAATCAATATCACTCTGGTCAAATGATAAGAGCACCGAAGGTCTTATGGAAACACGATCACTCAAACTGATCTGCCCGATAAGGCCCAGGTCCAATTTTAACCTGCCCTTAATGCCCAATACCCTCAATGTATCATTTCCACTGAATGGTTTTTCAGTAACGGAAGGTTTGCTGATACCGGCGCCTGTTACGATCCCAAATTTAATTTTACCCCCTCCTGGCTTTGTAGGTTTCTTTTTTGGATCACCAGGTTTATCAGACGATAATTCTTTTTGCACCAGTGCCAGTGTCGTCAAGGCACAGGGCCAGTTAGGCGCAGTCTTGCTGGCTTTATCGGCATAATACAGGGCGCTGTCCTTATTGTTATTCTGCATATGAAGTAAGGCCAGTTTATTTTGAATATAAGCCCCGTTGGGATCGATCTTCATCGCTGCATAAGCATTTTGAAATGCAATGGCTAATTCGCCGTTCGCTCCACCAGTTCCAAAATCACCACTGGCTTTTAAAAAATACATCCGGTTCATCAATGACTTTGCAAAGTCTTCATCATCTTCCCATACACTGGCGATCGCTTTTTCAAGATTCAGGGCAGCTTCGTAGTTGGCCTGTTTTTCTTTGGCGCTGCCGCCATCGCCGCATCCAAGATAGCGGTCCACTTTTGCCTGCGCCACATTGATATATTCAACCGCCAGGGTTGATTTGGCATCCATTGTATAAGGATTGCCCGGAAATTTTTTATTCAGCTGCTGAAAATAATCTTCGGCAGAAGAGGAACCGGTAAGCCGGTTTGCTTTTAAAGCGGCATTGAAGCGGTTATATGTTTCGATCAATGCTGTATCAGCAGTGCTATAAGTTCTTTCGAAAACTTCGTTGAATGAATTTCCTCCGCCTCTGTTCTGTTGTTTTTTTGTTTTCAACCATTTTTGTAAATAAGCTGTGTCAACGTTGCTGATCACTTTTTCACTGCTTTCGGTGCAGCAGAAGAAGGGATCCTGCTTTCTTTTGAAACGTTGTTCCGCAACAAAAGGAACATTCTTATCAACATAGGCCTGGATCTCCCGGAAAGTTACTTTTTTATCAGAACCACCAATGGTATCTGCGACACCATTTAACCCATCCACGAGGTAATAAGTAAAAAGTCCCTGGCCACTGCCGATTGAAATATCTTCCAGTGATTCCTGCCCCGCGCCGGTAGCCAGCATGATTATCTCGCCGGCCTGCTTTTCCGATATAGCTGTGTTCAAAAAATTTTGTCCCTCCTGTCCACCGGGCAGTTCATTGCTGCGACAGGCGTCCATAATGAATAAAACATCAACCCCTTTCACCGCTTCATTGGCAATTTTCTTCTTCAGGTTAAACAACTGAATGGTTCCGGCTACCAGGTAATTATTTTTATCACCCTGCGGGTTGCAATCATAACCGAGAAAGAAAAACTGGTCTTCATCAATGGCATCACCATGCCCGGCGAGGTAGATAAAGAGTTTGTCACCTCGTTGCAGTTTTTTTGCTTTCAGCCATTGAAAGCCCTTGCCCCAGAAATTGGAGTTGGTCGCTTTGTCATTCAATAAGGAGAAAATATTATCTTCTTTCACAGTACCACCGCCCGGTGATTTCAAATAATCTTTAAATAGTTGAGCATCTTTATCGGCATAAGCCAGCGGTTTTACATATTTGTATTTTGAAATGCCCATGATCATGGCAAATGTTTGCGGGCTTTTGATGGTACTGTCCCTGCCTTTCAGTGGAGTTTGGGCCAGGAGCTCATTCGATTGAGTAAACAATAAAATAGTGACAACCAGCAGGAGGAATTTTTTCATTTTTCCGGGTTGAAATGGTAAATGGATTCAGTAAAATACTAAATCTTTCAAACATGGCCGTATCAGTCTTTAGGGACAATCAATTTAAAAAGGGTGCTGCTTCCATTGTCGTTATCAGCTGCCAGCAATAAGTGAAGCTGCTTCCTTGTTTCTTCCATGATACAAACGGATTCGATCTTATGCCCTTTAAAACGGGCATCGGTTTTATCCAGGTCAATTATTTTATCAGGATTGATGGCTTTCCATCTTTTTTTGGAAGAAATATTATTAATGATCCATAAATAGCTTTTCCCAATAGCTCCATCATCAAGGCTGTTACGGGTATCTTCCGTGGATACTGTCATAAGTAAGGCATCAGATTTTGCCGCATATGTTATGCCGGACACACCATTAAAAGAGCTGCTGTCTTTATTGAAGCCGGCAAGAACAAGTGAAATGGGAGCATTGACCTGGTCTTTCCAGAAATCTTTATTGGTAAGTACCAGGTGATTTTTGGGGTAACCCTTACTTCCCCTGTTGGTCAATATGACCGAACCGGGAATGGCGCAAATTCCTTCAATATTGATTTCTGAAATTCCATTTTGCTTTAAACGTTGATAAAAAGTATCCAGCAGAATGATCTCTTTCTGTTTGCTAAGTGGATCAACCATCCAGGCGATATTCCTGTAAGGTGATAATGATCCTGAACCTGTTATCAGCAATTTTTTATCTTTTGTAACGGTGATCCCTTCAAGATCTGCTTTTACGTTCCTGGGAATTCTTTTTTCGATGAACGGATAGAGGATGATAGAATCAGTTGGAATAAGATTACTGTCGAGTACCAACAGGCGATTCGCATCGTCGCCGATGATATATACATTGTTATTAAAGTATTCAATACCCGAGGCTGACGGATATTGGGGGAGTTCCTTTACTTCGACGACGATCTTTTTTTCTTTTTTGCAGCTGAAAGCAATGATCACAGCTGCTATAAAAAAGAGGCTTCCTTTTTTTCTCATGATCTTTTCAAGTCCTATAAATCGTAGTTCTTTAATCAAACTTATTCTCCCATCCATCCTTCTTCATCTTCTCCACTTTTTCAATCACATCCTGGTTCATGGATTTTTTGTATTCCGCAATTATTTTTGAAATTGTTTCATCAGACGTACCCAGAATTTCTGCAGCAAGGATACCGGCATTTTTGGAAGCATTTAATGCCACAGTTCCAACCGGAACGCCGTTTGGCATCTGCAGGATGGAAAGGACAGAATCCCAGCCGTCAATCGAATTAGAAGATTTTATAGGGACACCGATCACCGGTAAAGTTGTTACCGATGCCACCATGCCCGGAAGATGTGCCGCACCACCGGCGCCTGCTATGATCACTTTTAATCCTCTTTCTTTGGCAGTGGTGGCGTATTCGATCATTCTGTGCGGGGTACGATGAGCCGATACAACCGTTACTTCATGCGGTATATCAAATTGTTTGAGTATATCCGATGCAGCCTGCATAACAGGAAGATCGCTGTCGCTGCCCATGATTATGCCTACAACCGGAGTTTGTAGTTTTGAGTTAGTAGTCTGTAGTTGGGTCATTAGGTCAATGGTTTTTAAATTTTTGCCCTTTGATCTTTGATTTATTTAAATAGCTTATAAAGCCAGTTATCATCTTTGTTACTTCATCAGCCAGACTATAAAGTTCGTCAAAAAGTTTTTGGGAAATATACTTATTATCCAGGCACCTGTAAAGCTGTGATTTTAGTTCACCTGTTTCACCTTTGGAAATAGTCAGAGAGTTTATAAATTCAAGTTTACTGCCTCTTTCAAATCCTTCTGCAATATTATCCATAATTGACCCCACGCTTCCCCGCATTTGATCTTTCATACGAAAGTCACTTGCAATTGGTTCTTTGAATGTTAATGGATAAACTTTATTACTTAGTATCCTTGCTTTCTTCCAGACTTCAAGGTCCTCAAATTTTTGGATAGTTGCCATCTGTAGAGCTTTTGGCAAAAATAACTACAAACTATAAACTACAAACTACCAACTATTTCACCAACTCGCCTTTCAAATGCAACAATTCCGTTTCCGCCAATTTGGTATTATACCTCGCCGTGATCAGCCGGTTATAAGCATCCTCAAGACTTTTCTGTGCTTCACGCAACTGGATATACGTGGTAGCGCCCAATTTATATACCTGGAAAATGATATGCACATTTTCTTTAGCCAGTAAAATATTTTCCTCTTCCAGGGCCAATGCTTTTTTCTGTTGCTCATAATCTTTAAAAGCATTGATCACCGAAAGATTGATCTGTGATCGTTGGTTGTCGTATACCAATTCCTGGTATTTGATATCCAGTTGTGCCTGCTGGATAAGCCGGCGGTTATTAAAATTATTCAGGATTGGTATCGTGGCCGTCAGGCCGTAATTAAAACCTCTTGTCCGGTTGAACAGGGTGGAAAAAGAATTAATGACCGTTTGATTTTTATTCCGGTTAAAATTATAAGCTGAGTTAAAAGTAACGGTTGGAAAACGTTCTGCTTTCCGTTCTTTCAATGTCAGTCCGGCAATATCAATATTCTTTTGCGCGATCAGCAAGGATGGGTTGGTACTTTCCAGCCCGGTTTGAAAATCACCCAGCGCCAGGCTCATATTGACCGGGATAGAATCACTCACTTCATAAAGAGTATTGAACTGAACATTCATCACCTGGTTCAATTGTTCTTTCAACCTCGCGATCAATGTCTGTTGCTCCAGTCTTGCAGCTTTCTGCGCATTCAGATCAACTTTTCCCTGCAATACATCCGGTTTGGTGCCTACGCCTATATCCAGTTTATATTGTGCCAATTTTACCCTTTCCACACTCAATGACATTTGTTCTTCAATCGCTTTCAGTTGTTGTTTCTGTCGAACGATATTATAATAGGTATTGATGACAGCTGCAACTGTGTTCACCACCTGGATTTTGATACCCAATTCTCCCAGCCTGACATATTCTGCTGCCTTATCCCGGGTCGCGAACATTTTAAAACCATCAAACAATGTCCAGTTAAGCGCTAACTGTGCCGTGATATTATTTGACTTTAATCCACTGCTCTGGCGTTTGGTCCCATCAGAAAGAACCTGTTTCGTATCGTTATTGTTCCAGACAGTTCCGGCATTTGCATTGAGGCGTGGAAGAAAACCGGCATTCCTGAAAGAATAATCAATAGAGGCAGACAGGGAATCGTTTCTCGAAAGCAGGATATCGTAATTATGCTGAAGAGCCGTAGCGATCGCTTCTTCCAGGGGCAGCAGACGTTGTGCCGGTGTCGATGTCGTTATTAATAATAATGCCGGTAATATGATCTTATACATCCGCATTTGACGCAGTTTTATGAATGATGTGCAGCTTCTTCTGCTGCTTTATTATCCATCAGTTCCATTTCACTTTTTTTCTTTTTAGTGGAAAGAAATGAATATATGGCAGGGATTACAAATAGGGTCAGTACGAGGGAGAATAAAATTCCGCCAACGATAACAATGCCCAATGGGATACGGCTGGTTGCTGCATCGCCTATTGAAAGGGCGATCGGCAGGGCACCGAGTGACATGGCAAGACTTGTCATCAGGATAGGCCGTAAACGCATGGTGGCGGCATAGATAACGGCTTCGGTTTTTTTCATACCCTTTTTTCTCCTGTTCTGGTTAGCAAACTCAACAATAAGGATACCATTTTTGGTAACAAGCCCAACCAACATGATCATCCCGATCCTGGAAAAAATATTCAGCGTCTGTCCAAATATCCAAAGTGATAATACAGCACCTGCAAATGCCAAAGGAACTGTGATTATGATAATGAGGGGATCGATAAAGCTTTCAAATTGTGCAGCCAGCACAAGGATTATCAACCCTATTGCGAGTATAAAAGCAAAAAGTGTATTGCTGGAACTTTCTGAATATTCTCTTGATAAGCCTGACAAGGAAGTGACAAAAGTATCATCAAGCACTTCTTTGGCAATACGACGCATTTCTTCAACCCCATCACCAATAGTTTTACCGGGTTGCAGATTGGCGGAAATAGTAACAGATTTGAAACGATTGAAATGATAAATATTCGATGGGGTAGTGGCTTCCTGAAAGGTTATCAGGTTATCGAGGCTGATCATATTACCCGTTACATTACGCACATAAATATCTTTCAGATCAGCGGGATCATCCCTGTCAGAACGGGCCACCTGACCAAGCACATCATATTGTTTTCCATTTTTAATAAAATAACCCAGCCTGCGATTGCTTAATGACAGGTTCAGCGTTCCGGAAATATCATCAACGTTCACACCGAGCTGGCTTGCTTTAAGGCGGTCAACTGTGATGCGTAATTCCGGTTTGTTGAATTTAAGATCCGCATCAGCTCCCAACACTATCGTACTTTTATTCGCAGCTTCCAAAAATTTAGGCACTACCTGTGACAGTTTATTGAAGTTATTGTTTTGAATAACAAATTGAACTGGCCGGCCTCCACGGCGGTTTTGCTGGATGGTTTGTTCTTCAACTGCATCCACTCTACCATCACTGAATTTTGAGAGATTCCGGTTCAGCATGGCGACGATCTCTTTTTGTGAGCGGCTTCTTTCTTTGGGATTGGTCAATGTGGCTCTTACCATTCCTGTATTGGAAGCCCCGGTTGCAAAACCCGGGGCTGTGATCGATAATACTGTTCGTTTTTCCGGAACAGAATCCAAAACAAGATTGGTTACTTTTTCAACAAAAGCATCTGTATAATCAAATGAAGCTCCTTCCGGCGCTGTTAATTGCAAACGGAACTGGCTGCGGTCTTCCATGGGCGCCAATTCTGATTTTAACTTGCCACCGAAAATAAAAAAGATACCTACGCAAGCAACGACTATGACCCATGCCATCCACCTGATCTTCATAAAGGAGGTAAGCGCATTACGATAACCATTTTCCATTCCGCGGAAGAAAGGTTCTGTTTTCCTGTAAAACCAGGAATGCTTGTGTACATTTTTCGTCATCTTAACATTTAACACAGGCGTTAATGTCAGGGATACAAAAGCAGAAATAAGTACGGCACCGGCCACTACAACTCCAAACTCCCTGAATAATCTTCCAACAAATCCCTCCATGAACATTACGGGAAGAAAAACAACAGCCAGTGTTAACGAAGTAGCAATTACAGCAAAATAAATTTCTTTCGATCCCTCTTTAGCCGCCTGCCATTTATTCATTCCACCTTCCAATTTTTTATAAATATTCTCCGTAACAACAATACCATCATCCACCACAAGTCCCGTGGCCAATACGATCGCCAATAATGTCAATACATTGATCGTAAAACCGGCCAGGTACATGATAAAAAAAGCTCCGATCAAACAAACCGGGATATCGATCAGCGGTCGTAAGGCGATCAGCCAGTCGCGGAAGAAAAGGTAAATGATCAATATCACCAGTATTAACGCGATGATCAGTGTTTCTGTAACTTCTGAAATCGATTTTTTAATATACTTGGTTTGATCCAACGCAATATTCAGCGAGACATCCTCCGGCACTTCTCTTTCCAAAGCATGAAGACGTTTGTAAAATTCATCAGAGATAGCTACATAGTTTGAACCCGGTTGCGGAATGATAGCAATAGCGATCATCGGGATACCACTTTCTTTCAATCCTGTTTCTTCATTTTCCGGGCCTAATACCACATCTGCCACTTCGCTGAGGCGGATATCCGAGCCATTTACATTGTTAACTATTATATTTTTAAATTCTTCTTCTGTATTCAATCTTCCAAAAGTGCGAACGATCAATTCGGTCATGTTTCCATAGATCTTCCCGCTGGGCAATTCAACATTCTGGCTCAATAATGCCCTTTGTACATCAGCAGGAGTAAGATTATAAGCCGAAAGTCTTTTCGGGTCAAACCAGATACGCATGGCATATCTTTTTTCTCCCCATATCTGGATGCCGCTCACACCGGGAATAGTTTGAAAACGTTCTACCAAAACATTGTTGGCATATTCGCTGATCTCCAGTTGATTCCTTGTGTTGCTCTGCACCGTCATGGATAAAATGGGACTGGCGCTGGCATCTGCTTTTGAAATAACAGGGGCCGCGTCCATGTCGGCGGGTAATGAACGGGATGCCCCGGAAACCTTATCCCTTACATCGTTCGCGGCTGCTTCAAGATCGGTGCCCAGCTCAAACTCTACGTTGATATTGCAACGGCCCTGGCTGCTTGAAGAAGTAATGTTCTTTATACCCGCAATGCCATTGATCGCTTTTTCCAATGGCTCGGTGATCTGTGTTTCGATGATATCAGGATTGGCGCCACCGTATGAAGCGCTTACATTAATGTTGGGGGGATCAATAGCCGGGTAATCCCTTACCCCGAGAAATTTAAAGCCTATAAAACCGAACACAACTATAGCTATACTCATTACTGTCGCCAGTACCGGTCGCCGTAAACTTAATTCTGATATATTCATATTTGCTTTGCAGCGGTTTCAAAAATTAATTTTCAATCCCTAATTCACTTTCGCTTTGCTATCAGGTTTTTTTACTTCCCCGGTTTTTGGTGGAAGTACTGGTGAAGAAACATTGACAATTCTACCCAACATAACCTTTGCATCGGGCTTTAGGCTAAGCAGGCCCGTTACCAGGACCGTATCACCGGCTTTCAGGCCGGTCAATATCTCCACATTGGCTGAGTCACGCATGCCGGTAGTTACATCAATGAATTTGGCTTTTCCATTTTCATACAGGTAAACTTTTTTGCCTCTTGCCTGCGGAATGATCGCATGGGTAGGAACGACAATTGCATTCGTATCAGGAATAAAATTCAAAGTGACCCTGGCAAATTTTCCGGGGATCAGATCGACAGGCGCACCCTGTACCGCTGCACGGACCTGTAATGACCGTGTAGTTTCAATAATATTCGATTCCGTGGCAGCCACTTTTGCAGTATAAATATTTTTACTTCCTTCAATTACGAAATTCACCGGCTGACCAATCTTTATTTGAGGAGAATATTTTTCAGGTACCGTAAAATCAAGTTTCATCTGGTCAAGCTGCGTGATGCTCGCCAGCGTAGATGCCGGACTGACAAAAGCTCCGGAGCTGACCATTTTTAATCCCAATCTTCCGCTGAACGGTGCCCTGATCTCTGTCTTTGTGACCGCAGCTCTTGTAATTGCCATATCGGCTTTTATATTGTTTACAGTTAAAACACTGACGTCGTAGTCCTGCTTACTGATACCCTGTATATTCAATAACTGGGATGATCGCTGCTCATTTTGTTCCGCGATCTGTAATTGCACTTTTAGTTTATTGAGGGTGGCCTGCAAGTCGCCGTCATATAATTTTGCGAGCAGGGTTCCCTTCGATACAAATCTTCCTTCACTGATATTGAGGTAAGTGATCCGCCCCGATATTTCGGGATGGATATCAGTTGCTTCATTGGCTACAAGGCTTCCGGGTATCTCAATGTTGTCCGTAAGGGTAACTTTTTTCACCAGGAAAGCATCGGCACGGATAGCTGCCTGCCGGTTGGCATTATCTTGTTTCGGGACAGGCTGTTTTTTTTCATTAGAATTACCACACCCGGGTAAGAAACCTGCAAAAAGGAGTATTACCGGCAGATAAATGAAAAATTTCATCAATGTTTTCAATGTTTGACCAGGTTATATAAGATTGAGCAATAAAGATACCGGATATTTGCAATCCTTTGACGTAAAATCAGGTAGCTGCCTTCTTAGAAACTTTGCATAATTATGAACGGTGTTTTGAAAGGGATAAGAGGGACTTTATTAAGATCTTGCTACTAAACTTCTTTTTATTTTGTTCGACTGAGGCAGCAGGTCCAGTTTTTCTTTACCCATAACGGTTACATGACCCATCTTTCGCCCGGGCCGGGTTTCTTTCTTCCCGTAAAGATGAACAAAGGCATTTTCAATTTTAAGAACTTCCTCCAGCCCTTCATATCTTACTTTTCCACGGGATCCTTCTTCACCAATTATATTGATCATAATGGAAGGAAGAATAGCATTCGTATTTCCCAACGGGTATCCGAGCATGATCCTCCACAACATATCAAATTGTGAGCAGTAATGCGCTTCAATAGTATGATGCCCGCTGTTATGGACCCGGGGGGCCGTTTCATTCACTAACACATCTCCATTTTTATCAACGAACATTTCTACGGCAAATATTCCCGGTGACCTGAAATTCCGGACCACAGCCAGGGCAATGGCTTCCACTTTATACAAAGTTTGCGTACCGAGTTCAGCAGGACTGAGCTGGTAGTCCAGTAAGTTAAGGACCGGGTCAAAAAGCATTTCAACCGGCGGGTACAAAGCGGTTTCACCTTTTTCATTGATGGCTATCATTTGTGCAATTTCCTTATGAATGGAAACCTTTTTTTCCAGTACACCCGGTCCGGCAAACATATCCGTAATTTCTTCTGTTGTCCTGATTTCCTGCACTCCCTTGCCATCATAGCCGCCCTCCGCCATTTTATAGATGCCCGGGATGAGATACTCAAATTCTGCTATTTCTGTTCTGTTGCGGATGATCTTAAACGGAGCTGTTGGGATATTATAATCAGCATAATATCCCTTTTGATATATTTTATTCCGGATAATTTTTATGACGGATGGCTTTGGGTAAACTTTCACTCCTGATTTTTCTAATTTTTCCAACGCTTCCACATTCACATTTTCTATTTCAATGGTTATAGCATCCAATCCTTTCCCGAAATTATAAACAGCATCGTAATCCATGATATCGCCTTGGGTAAAGTGATGGCAAAGATGGGCAGCAGGACATTCCGGATCATTTTCGAGAACATGGGTTTCTACGGGGTAATTGGCGGCTGCCTGCAGAAGCATTCTTCCGAGTTGTCCGCCACCGAGGATGCCGATTCGTTGCATGTGGCAAAGATAGGGTCGGGGAATGAATGAGAAATTAGCCCGCCTGACCACAATATTAAAAATTAAAATAGTCGGGTAGGGAATGAAAAAAGAGAAATGAGAAAGTTATCGTGAATTATACTTTCTCATTCTTCAATTTCTTATTTCTTATTTTTGTATTCTATGCGTCCTGATTACCCCCATAAACCATTTAATGACCATCGCAATAATTTCAGTTTGCTGATGGAGACACTGGCCATGGATCGTTGATTTTGAACCTGTCTGTCGGCCTTGCCCCGCTGAGCTTCAGCGAAGGCGATGCAGACATGACTGATTGCTGTATTTTCTTTTCATCAAAAATTTCAAAATCATGAACACGTCAACACTTACCGGTAATAACCCCGCTACACAAACTGATTTTCTTCCCCTGGAAGGAACCGATTATGTTGAATTCTATGTGGGTAATGCCAAGCAGGCAGCACATTATTATATGAGTGCTTTCGGGTTTCAGGCATTGGCCTATGCAGGTCCGGAAACAGGGGTAAAGGACCGGGCCAGCTATGCTTTGAGGCAGCATAAACTCACCCTGGTTTTGACCACTCCGATGCGGATGGATAATGCGATCGCAGATCATATTTATAAACATGGGGATGGGGTAAAATCCATATCGCTCCGGGTGGCTGATGCAACAAAAGCATGGGAGGAAACAACTAAAAGAGGCGCTAAAAGTTATATGGAACCACAGCGGTTGAAAGATGAGGATGGTGAAATAGTAATGAGTGGTATTCACACGTACGGTGAAACTGTTCATTTGTTTATAGAAAGAAAGAATTATAACGGGCCTTTCATGCCGGGCTACCGGGCATGGAGTAATCCTCTTTTCAAACCTGCTGATACAGGACTGTTGTATGTTGATCATTGCGTAGGCAATGTTGGATGGAACCGCATGAACCCCTGGGTAAAGTTTTATGAAGATGTGATGGGATTCAAAAACATTCTTTCATTTGATGATGAGGATATTTCCACGGAGTACTCAGCGCTGATGAGCAAAGTGATGAGCAGCGGCAACGGGTTTGTAAAGTTTCCCATCAATGAACCGGCTGAAGGCAAAAAGAAATCCCAGGTGGAAGAATATCTTGAATTTTATAATGGCGAAGGTTGCCAGCATGTGGCGATGGCTACCAATGATATTGTAAAAACTGTTAAAGACCTGATGAGCCGTGGGGTTGAGTTCCTGAAAGTGCCTACCACTTATTATGATGACCTGCTTGAGAGGGTTGGTAAAATAGATGAGGATATTGAGCCCTTAAAAGAATTAGGCATTTTGGTCGACAGGGATAATGAAGGATATTTGTTGCAACTATTTTCCAAGCCCGTAGAGGACAGGCCCACTTTGTTTTTTGAGATCATTCAGCGTAAAGGCGCCATAAGCTTTGGTAAAGGAAATTTTAAAGCATTGTTTGAAGCGATAGAGAGAGAGCAGGAAGCGAGAGGGAATTTGTAAGAGGTCATGATGGTCATATAAGTCATAAAAGTCAAATAAGTCATATCAAAAGTTCACAATTCCACTGACCTGTCTGATACGATTTGACCTATATGACCAATTTGACTTATTTGACCATCTCTCAGTATCTTTACAAATAGTTTAGCAAATCTGTACCAATAAAGTCTGTTACCCCCCGTTCATCCTTAACTGAAAGCATTATGAAAAACCTGCTGGTTTCTTTTATTTTTATTTTTCAACTGTTAGCCTTAGGGGCACAACCATCCATGTCAAAAGGAGGGACCTCCTGGTCTTTTATTGACTACCAGAAAACATTTCCCCGGCCCAGCGAAGCGCTGCAAAATAAAGAAGACACATTGCAGAAACAGTTTGCAGAAAAAAAATTACAGTGGCCGGCAAAATACATTTACATCCGTTCTTTTAAATACGACAGCCAGTTGGAAGTTTGGGTAAAAAATGAAATTTCCGCTCCCTTCCAGCTTTTCAAAACGTATAAAGTATGCGCCCTGGCGGGTTCATTAGGACCTAAAAGAATGGAAGGTGATTACCAGGTACCGGAAGGCTTTTATTATATCAGCGATTTTAATCCACGGAGCAATTACTATTTATCCCTCGGCATCAATTATCCGAATCTCTCTGATAAAATACTCAGTGATTCCTTGCGGCCCGGCAGCGAAATTTATATTCATGGAAGTTGTGTTACGGTTGGTTGCATTCCGATCACCGATCAGCAGATTGATGAGTTATACATTTTGGCCGCCTATGCCAAAGACCAGGGACAGGATTTTATCCCCGTTCATATATTCCCCGTCCGCTTTAATAAAGAGAAAAGCGTAAAATATCTTGAAAGCCTTACCAAAGATGACCCGGCCTTAAAAAAATTTGCAGACAACCTGGAAGATGCCTTCGATTATTTTGAAAAATATAAACAACTGCCGGTGGTAATGGTTGACACAAAGGGCGGATACCTTATTAATGATGTGCCACCCAAAAAACTGAAAGCGCTTGACGAAAAACCTGTAAAAAGGCCGGTCGTCGGGCATCGTACAAGAAACGTTGGGGTACTTGCAGATGCTGTTCATCAATGGCCGCAGTATCCTGGTGGCGGTGATGCATTTATGAAATACCTCGTGAAATTGGGAAAAGATATGATGCCTTATTTACCGAAAGGAATCACTAAAGCATATGTACAGGTTGAGTTTGTTATTGATAAGGATGGAGTGCCTGTTAATTTTAAAGTACTCAAAGGGATGAATGACCAGGATTTTGTTGATGAGTTGATCAGCCGCATGGAAAACATGGGTACCTGGAAACCCGCTATCCTCCATGATAAGCCCGTGCAAAAGAAAATGATTCAAACTGTAACGGTGGAAAGCCAATAACTATTAGTTACTTCAATAAAGATATATAGCCCGTTTTGTACAGTACAGGCCGGATTATCTTTTGCCGGATATCCTAAGTATATTTTGTTCCTCTTTCCGATCCGGCAAGTAGTTTCCGTTTTTTTTATCTGAAAGACTACGATTTGCTTTCATTTATTTATACTTGCTGGTATCTTGGAATACAATTTGAGTCTTCTTAAGTAATTCATCCGGATCTAATTTTTACACTTAAAAAAATCAACTATGAAAACCCTGCGTTTACCCGTTCTCGCCATCCTTGCTTCATTAATTGTTTTTTCCGGTTGCCAGCAAAGTGGCCATGAGGATATTTTGGTTCCGGAGAAAGCAAATAGTGAAAAAAGATCAATCGAAGCTTTTGCCGGTAACCCGTCATCAGCCCGGCAACCCGGAACAGGAGGTACATGTAATCCCAATGCCTACATAATTACGCTGGAAAGTAAGACCCTGGTTAATGGTAACTGGGAATGGATATGGACTGTTCAGAATCCAAACCCCGGCAATGGTGGCGGCGGAACGGTTCAGGACCTGAGCAATTGGGGTATGCAATTTGGAAGTTGCTTTGCCTGGTCATATGTAGTTAGTGCCGCATATAGCCCTAATGGATCAACATGGACAACTTTTACACCAACTTACCAGGTTGACCCCAGTCAGGGCTGTATGACCGATCCTGTGTTAAAATTTGATTATGGTACAACCGGTAGTGCAAAATCATATTACAAACTGGTGATCAGCCAGGATCTTCCTGCTGGTTGGGTGCCGGGTTATTACAAATCTGGTTCTGTCACCGGCTGCTGTATTTTTAATTTTATGGGTATTGCTTGCCCGGGTGGCCAGGAAGAATAGGAAAGAGTTTATGATCTAACATTATTTTTCCATCCTGTTATTCAGTAAGTAATACCTGGATCGTTTCCGGCGTTTGCTGATGTAACAGGATGGATCTTTCTTTTGTTAACTTCTCAAAAATTTCTTTTGTATAGTGCCTGATGGTTAGTAATGATAACCCCTTTACTAACTGCACATCAAGAAAGGCAGAAGCTTCCAGCGCCAGTTTTTCAATTTTTTCGGGACGATCATCCAGCACACAAACAAAACTGATAGCGCCGTTCTGTGTCAGGTTGGGTTTGATATGGAGTTTTTCAAAAAGATGATACAGGTGGCCCACATGATGTTCGCCGATAAAAGAAAAATCCCGGGAACTCATTTCCAGCATCACCTGTTTTTCTTTCAGAACAACGATGGGGGGTAAGTGATGCACTGGTTTATTATGAATCACTGTGCCCGGCAGGGAGGGTTTTAAAAAAGATTTTACGATCAGTGGAATGTTTTTATTCTGCAGCGGCTTGATAGTTTTTGGATGAATGACCTGTGCCCCGTAATAGGCCATCTCGATCACTTCATTATAATTCAGTTCCGCAATGGGTTGTGCATCCGGGAATTGTTTGGGGTCGGCATTCATCACAGCTTCTACATCTTTCCAGATGGTCAGCTGTTCAGCATCCAGCATATTGGTAAAAACAGCGGCCGAATAATCACTGCCTTCTCTTCCCAGTGTGGTACTTTCATTTTCATCTGTGGAGCCAATGAACCCTTGCGTTAAAACAAAATTCGTGTCATTAAACAATGGAACTATCGAACTGCGGACTTTTGAACTGGTATATTCCCAATCAATATTCGCATCCCTGAAATCATCATCGGTACGGAAAACATCCCGGACATCCACCCATTTATTAGGGATGCCGGCTTCATTGAGATAAGCACTGACAATAGTTGTTGAAAGTAATTCGCCAACAGGAACAACCTGGTCGTAATAATAATCATACTCCCTTACCGGTTTATCATGCAACAGCCATTCTGCTTCGGTAAAAAAATCTTTTAATTGTTTTTCGCAGGGAAGATAATGGGTGACCAATAAATATTTGGCGGTAGTGAGGTGTTGTTTTTTTACCTGTTCAAATAACTGCAGCGCTTCATCTTTTTTGCCTTCAAAAAAAGTATCCACTACTTTTTCCAGGGCATTGGTGGTTTTGCCCATGGCTGAAACGATCAGCATGATCTTTTCATTGGCCCAAAATTTCAGGATATGAGCAACGTTCTGTATTCTTTCTGCACTATTGACAGATGTGCCGCCGAATTTGAAGACTTTCATTGAGGTTTAGAGTAATTAAGGGGGCAAAGATAAGGAAGGAGATTTCAGGATGAGAACGGAGAAGGCTTGCCGACGGCCCATGAATTTAAGACACTTTATGCAGCAAACGAACGGGCTTTTGGCAATCTTATGTTGTGCGCATGCTTTAATAAAAAAGTATATCACTTTGTTTTACTAAATACAAGGGTGTCGTCAAAATTAATAGCCAGCTTAAAACTGTCCTGGTTGAATTCAATTATTTTATGAAAACCTGCGACATTACCTAACATTTCATACATGAGAAACTTATTATCGTCAGATATTGTATAATAGTGACTTGAGCTATCATTTTCTTGAATAATATTAAGAACATTAACCTTGCCGAACTCAAATATGATTCCATACATGGATGATTTTCTATACTCAGCAAAATGCTCTTTTTTACTGAGAGACTTATCTACCCGAATACATTTCCATTTTCCCGCAATACTTGGTTTTTCTGTTTTGCTTTTGCAGGCGATAAAAGAAAAACTGATCGCTACAATAAATGCGACAGCGAATTTGCTGAAAGAGTGCATATGCAGAATATTTAAAGTATATTCATTTCTGTTTACTAAAGATAAGTAAATTGATTTTCGCTTACTTTTGTTAGCACATATATGATTCCATATGATTGTCAACCGTAAAGTTCAAACCCTCGATGAGTTCACCATACAGCAATTAAGGGACGTTCCTAATGCGACCGGTGAATTATCCAACCTGCTGCGTAATATAGGCCTTGCTGCAAAAAGAGTAAACACAGAAGTGAACAAAGCCGGGCTGGTGGATATCCTGGGAGATCATGGAACCATAAATGTACAGGGCGAGGAAGTAAAGAAATTAGATGTATATGCCAACGACCAGTTCACCCGTGTGCTGCAGCATGGTATCAGTTGTGCAGGCATTGCCAGCGAGGAATTAGATGATATTGTTTCTTTTGATGATGCAAAAAGTGTTAATTCAAAATATGTATGCCTGTTTGATCCGCTCGATGGCAGCAGCAATATCGATGTAAATGTTTCTATCGGTACTATTTTCTCAGTATATCGCCGTGTTACACCCATTGGCACCGTGGCCACATTAGATGATTACCTGCAGCCGGGAAATAAGCAGGTGGCAGCGGGTTATATTGTTTATGGTTCTTCCACGATGCTGGTATATGCCACGAGGAGAGGGGTGAATGGATTTACACTGGATCCCTCCATTGGCGAATGGACACTCAGCCACCCGGATATCAAATGCCCCGAAAAGGGGAAAATATATTCGGTGAATCATGGAAATTTTTTCCAGTATGAGGATGAGGTTAAAAAATACATCACGAATTGCCAGAAAAAAGATAAAACGAATGGGGGGCCTTATACACAACGCTATATTGGTAGCATGGTGGCAGATGTGCACCGCAACCTGATCAAAGGAGGCATCTTTATGTACCCGGGAACAACCGACAAACCCAAAGGTAAATTGAGGTTATTATACGAGAGTAATCCTTTTGCTTTTATTGTAACCGTTGCCGGTGGTAAGGCGACAAATGGTAAAATAAGGATACTGGATGTGCAGCCCACCGAACTGCACCAGCGTACTCCATTATTTATCGGCAGCAAACTGATGATGGAGGAATTAGAAACGTACCTGGCCCCCTGAATCTACGCCAGCTGGCGGAGACTTGCGAAGAAACTTTATGATAGAAATTGTTTCATATCGGCGCAAATTCCAACCAGATTTTATAAGATTGAATCTTGAATAGCTGGACAAGTACCACTTACCGGAACACATGACCCTGAAATACCGTATAACCAGCTGTAAAAAGTGATGGCAGGCGGAAGGGAAAATGCAATTACTTTTGTAAAAAAATGATATGTCAAAACTTAATGCAATAGGATTGAACGAAGCGCAAAGCCGCCAGCTTTCTGCTTTATTAAATGAGTTATTGTCCAACTACCATTTGTTTTATATGAATGCCCGGGGATATCATTGGAATATAAGAGGTGATAAATTTTTCGAATTGCACCTGAAGTTTGAGGAACTTTATAACGATAGTCACTTGAAAATTGATGAGGTAGCAGAGCGTATCCTCACCCTGGGATACGGGCCCACCCATTCTTTTACTGACTATATAGCCCAGTCGACTATCAAAGAAGTAAAAAATGTAAAGGACGGCAAGAAGGCGGTTCAGAACATTCTGGATGGATTCAAAACATTATTGGTCATCGAGCGGAAAATTTTAGACCTTTCATCGGTAGCAGGTGATGAGGGAACCAACGCATTAATGAGCGATTATATCCGTCAACAGGAAAAACTGGTGTGGATGTATTCCGCCTACTTAAATAAATAGAGAATGAATAAGACGATTATATCTGTAAAAAATCTTGTAAAGAACTACGGCAATTTCCAGGCGGTAAAAGGGATCAGTTTCGATGTGTATGAAGGCGAAATATTTGGCCTGCTGGGACCCAACGGCGCCGGTAAATCAACAACACTGGAGATCATGGAAACGCTCCGGGAAAAAACCAGCGGCGAAGTGATCGTGGATGGCTTGAATCTTGATAAGCAACCTCATGAAATTAAAAAGATAATCGGTGTGCAGTTGCAGACCAGCGGGTATTACCCGGGACTTAACCTGGTTCAGCTTATTGAATTATTCAGCGGTTTGTATAACCGGGATGTAAAACCCATGGAATTGCTGGATATGGTAAATCTGAGGGACAAAGCAAAATCAAAAGTGAAACAACTCAGCGGGGGACAAAAGCAACGTTTTTCTGTTGCGACTACATTAATTAATCAGCCGAAAATTATTTTCCTGGATGAACCCACCACGGGACTTGATCCGCAGGCAAGGAGGAACTTATGGGAGTTGGTAAAAAATATCCGGCAAAGAGGAACAACCGTCATCATTACCACACATTACATGGATGAGGCTGAATATTTATGTGACAGGGTGGCCATTATTGATGCAGGGAATATTGTGTCATCAGGCTCCCCGGATAAACTGATCGATAACCTGATCGCCACAGGATTTGAACGGCCAAAAGAAATGAAACTGGCCAACCTCGAAGATGTGTTTATTAAACTTACGGGACATTCATTGAGGGAAGAATAAATTAATTAATAATAAATAATAAGAAATCAATAATAAAAAAGTATTCGAAATCGGAGCGGCCTTTTTCATTTTTTATTTCTTATTCTTTATTCCTCGAACGATCTAAATTGATTTTTATGACTTCTATTACCGCTGTTGATCCCCGTTACCCCATTGGTGAGTATGAACCCAGGCCTTTTTCTATTTTACAAAAAGTGGAATGGCTGGCTGATTTAAAATTTTTACCATTGCAACTGGAAAACGCTATTCTGAATCTTGATGAAGAGCAGTTACAAACTCCTTACCGGGACGGAGGATGGACAGTAAATCAGTTGGTACATCATGTAGCCGACAGTCACATGAATGCCTATATCCGTTTCAAACTTGCAATAACCGAAGATAACCCTGTCATAAAGCCTTACGAAGAAAAACTGTGGGCAGAGTTGAATGATGTGCATAAACTCCCCGTTAATATTTCCCTTACCCTGTTGCATGCTTTGCATACCCGCTGGTATGAGGCATTGAAATATGTGGCAGATGATGAATGGAACAACCGGACAGTTTTTCATCCCGAACTTAAAAAAACATTACGCTTGTGGTATTTGCTTGGGATGTATGCATGGCATGGAAAACATCATGTGGCGCATATCAGCAGCCTGAGGGAAAGAATGAAGTGGTAATAACAGTTACTGGTTTCTTGTTGCTGGTTACCAGTTACTAAATTCGGGTTTACTTTAATTGTTTTGTACCCGCTGCTTTAAGCAACCAGCAACCAATAACCAGCAACTAGTAATCATGAAATGGAAAACCCTCTCTTCCGAATACCTCTTCAATGACCTTTGGTTCAAAGTGCGTAAGGAAAAATGCGAAACTCCCGGTGGAAAAATCGTTGATCCATATTATATATATGAATTCCCAACCTGGGTAACGGCCGTGCCGGTAACAGAAGAAGGAAAAATTGTGATGGTCAGGCAATACCGGCATGCACTGGGAGAAACTTGTCTTGAAATTCCCGGTGGCTGTATGGATGATGCGGATAAAAATTTTGAGAATGCAATAGCCAGGGAGTTGTTGGAAGAAACCGGTTATGTTTTTTCTACATATGACTACCTGGGTAAAATATCTTCCAATCCTTCCACCAATAATAATTTAATGCAAATGTTCCTTGCCAGGGGAGGGAAGAAGGTTGCTGAGCAGCTATTGGATGCAAACGAAGAGATTGAAGTAGTGCTCCTGGGAATGAATGAATTGAAACAGCTCCTGAAGGAGAATAAGATCGTGCAGGCAATGCATGTTACCTGTATCATGTATGCTCTCGAAAGGCTTAATGAATTGTCATATTGACCTCGCCGACAAGAAATACACTGCCACATACAACAATCAGATCATCCCGATGAGCATGCTGAAGAGCAGCATGCAAGGCTTCGTTTACCGTTGGAAAAGAATGGCCCTTCAGCTTTGCCAGGTTTGCTTTTTCAGCCAGTTCGTTTTCCGGAATAGCACGCGGTATTTGTGCTTTGGTAAAATAATAATGAGCTTCTTTGGGTAACAGCTCCAATATTTTTTCCACTTCCTTATCTTTTGCCATCCCGGTTATGATATGAAGTTTCCGGTGCTCTGTCAGTTCTATCTGCTGAACAAGCTGCCTGATTCCATCCATATTATGTGCCACATCCATTACGACTGTTGGCGAATGATGAATGATCTCCCACCTGCCATGAAGACCTGTTAACTTTCTTACCTGTTTCAAACCTTTATGAATTACCGAATCATCCATTTCCCAGCCCATCTGTTTAAGTTGTGAACAGACTTCAAGTACCGTAACCAGGTTTTTGGTTTGGTAAAGACCGGGGAGATCAAGATGCCATGTTTTATGATCGGTATGATTTACTTCGGCTACCTCAACGATCAGTTCATGTTTTCCCCAATGCCAGTCAACAACTTTTCTTTTTTGTGATGCAATTGACAGGGCTGATCTTTTTTCTTTTGATATATCTTCAAAGACAGGCAAAGTCTCCGGCAACACTTCACCGGCAACAACCGGGATCCCTTTTTTTATAATGCCCGCTTTTTCAAAAGCAATCTTTTCCAATGTTTCGCCAAGCAGGTTCATATGATCCCAGCCAATATTTGTAATAACAGAAAGTTCAGGTGTGATAATATTGCTGCTGTCCAATCTTCCTCCCAGGCCAACTTCAATCACAGCAATATCCACCTTTTGTTCTGCAAAGTATTCAAAAGCCATAGCCACAGTAATTTCAAAAAAGCTTGGACTTATTTCTTCAATCAATGGTTTTATTTTCTCCGTAAAGTCAGTCACAAATTTTTCACTCAGCATTTCACCGTTCACTTTTATTCTTTCCCTGAAATCTTTAAGGTGAGGAGAGGTGTACAATCCTGTTTTATATCCGGCAGTTTGAAGAATAGCAGCCAGCATATGACTGACCGAACCTTTTCCATTGGTGCCGGCTACATGAATTGTTTTGAATTTTGTTTGTGGGTTATTTAAAAAATCGCAGAGCCGGATGGTATTGGTAAGATCAGCTTTATAGGCAGCAGCGCCAATGCGGCTGAACATGGGCAGGCGGGAAAACAGATAGTCAATGGTTTGTTGGTAGTTCAGCAAGCAATAAAGCTTTCTGCAAATTTACAGGCGGAGTAGTCAATTAGGTCAAATAGGTCATTTAAGTCAGATTGCATCGCTATGAGTATTTTGACTTATATGACCTATTTGACTATTTTCTAATTCACCCTGAAATTAAATTGAACTGTGAGCATTGACTCATGGTCGGCCTTGTCAAACTTGATATTCTGCAGGTATTGCATGATCGCAGTCTTGTATGCATTGCTACTGTTGGAAGAGCCTTTTGAAATACTTATGAATTTTCCAACACCTTCAGGAGATACATTGATGTTTGCATAAACCACCGCTTTTTCCAGGTCGCCTTCGAATGAATAATACCGGATGATCTTTCTGTCACCCCTTGTCACTTTCGGGCCGGTGCCGGTTCCGCTGCCTGTTCCATTGCCGCCGCCTGTACCGTTGCCCGTTCCACCCCCGGTGCCATTTCCATTACCGACTCCAAAGCCGTTACCTTTTCCCCCGCTTTTTTCAAAATCGTCGGTTGCGCCGCCGCCTTTACCTACACCGGTTGTTGTTTTTCCCAAAACAGCTTTCGGTACTTTGGGTGCGGGGGTCTCTATCACCGGTTTAGGTTCAACTTTTGCTACAGATGTATTGGTGATTGTTGTGGCTTTTGGTTTTGACACAACTGGTTTTACAATGGCGGGACTTTCTTTATCATTCGTTTCTTCAACATCTTTAGAAGCTTCATTAACTCCCGGTGCAGGGGGTGTATAATTTGCGATGCCGGCTGCCCCGGTGGCCTGTACAGGATTGCCACCACCGCCTCCGCCATTGGCCAGGGGTTGGGGTTCTTCAGGCAAATTGAGTTCTACTTCAATACCGGGTTCCTGTATGGGTTTTTCAAAAACGGGTAATTCCCATTTCAGCAGGAACATGGTCAGTATCATCAAACCGGCAAAACCGGCTGTTATCATATAGGCTCTCGACCGGTTTTTGGCTTCAAGGGGTGCAGTCATTGTGAAATAGTTATTCATACAAAAATACATTTTGGTGATGGGCGGTGCAAAGCATTGTTGTTCACACCTGTCAGTAACGATTCAAACACCGTGCAACTTGTATAAATGAGGATATAGAAAATGTTAATGTTCCCCCTGAACCTTAAGGATTGCTCATCCAAACCGTTTATAAAGCCAGAAAGGAGCCCATTTAACTATTTTGGCAATAAGCCACCAGCGGCGGCTGATATAAATTTTTCTTTTTCTTTTTTCAATAGCCCTGATAATCTGCCGGGCTGCTTTGTCAACCGGAACCACCCAGAACATTTTATCTCCTCCCTTTGCCATGGATGTATTTACAAAACCCGGTTCTATGCAGGTAACAGCAATATTTTTTTTCAGTCGCTTTGCTTTAATAGCCAATCCTTCAAAATAATTACTCTGAAAAGCTTTGGAGGCATTATAAGCAGGAGCCCAGCTACTACCCCGGATGGCGGCTATGGAGGAAATTGTTGCCAACTGTCCATGCCCTTGTTTCAAAAAATAATTGAAGGTCCAGTTTGCTATTTCAATAAAACCATTAACATTGGTATCAACAATTGTCTTATCAATCTTCCAGTTGAGGTCTTTGGATGGTTCGCCGGTACCGGCACTGATGACAAGTATATCCAATCCCCCGAGTTTATTGACAAGTGCTTCGAGGTGGCTTATATTCCCAGATTTTGTTACATCAAAGCACTCATATTCTATCCTTTGTGAAGATTCTTGTCTTATTTCCTCCAGAAGCTGTTGCCGCCTTCCGCTAATGCCAACCTGATGGCCTTTTTCATTATAAAGCTCTGCCATTCTCCTTCCCATGCCTGATGTGGCGCCGATAATTGCTATTTTTTTGGGATGTGTCATATAAATTGAAGTTCCTGCTGCAAATTCAATAAAACTGGTTTAAATTTATGAAAAGCGCTGCTATGAGAAAGAAAAATTTCTCCGCTGTGTTCACTTTATTTCTGCTGCTGCCCACATCAATAACCTGGGCGCAAGTCACTAAAACTCTTAATGGCACAGTCAGGTATGAATCGGGCATGTCAGAAACAAAATTTTCAACTCCAAACGGCAATGTTGTAATGAAACTGCCACAGTCTATGTCCGGTGCTGTGATAACCGGAACTGTGAGTACCGAGCCGGCAGGGAGTACTGAAAAAGAAAAAAGCAGGAACCTGAAAGTGTTATTGAAGTTTGTTGTTAAGCTGGATGGCCAGCAAATTCCATTGTCAGCGACGCCACAGAACTTCGATTGGGTGACACATTTGGATCGCCATCAGAGAACAGCAGTAGAGTTGTTGCATGTGTCCGGAGTAAAAGCATTTGAACTGAGTTTACCCCCTGTTCTCCCGGCGCCGGCAAAGATGGTATGGCAACCGGACAGAACGCCACTCCTTACTACTCCATCCAATGTGCTTGTGAAGGGAGATGCATTGAATATTTACACTGACCAGCAATTTTCAACGGGTCAAAAATTTATATTGACTGATTCAAAAGGACAACAGTTCACTGTAAAGCCTGTTTGTCTTTCATCTAACCAGGCTGTTATTAATGTACCTGAAAATGTAATTCCCGGGGAAATAACAGTCAGGGAAGAAGTTTGGAATCAACCCATTTCGGGTTACAGCATAGATAAGGCAATGAAAACAGATAATACAGGCAAAGTGAAATTTAATTTGATAGGTATTGATCTAACCAGCCCAAATACCAATTTGCGGAACGGGCAAACCTCCTCTGTTACTCTGTCTATTAAAACAAAAGAGAACTTGTCGGGGCTGGATTCAAATGAATTCATGGTTTTCAGAGTTGATGTGAGAAATCTTACACCGGGTGTAGTTGATATGGCTGGCGGCAATTTGCAAGCGATCAGTTTTCCATTAAGCGAAAACAGGCAAAATCCTGCAGCCTGGCAATTAAGCAGGACCATTACAGGAATAAAACCGGGAAATTTTTCCGTCAGTGCCACACTGCATGAAGATTATAATACTTCTAATGATCCTTTCCGCCCACAGTTAAATGTTTTGAAAACCCCTGAAGATTTTAATGCTTGGGCAAATGCTTTGAAAAAAGATTTAAACCAATATAAACCCTTGCTAACAGATGATGATATCTTCTGGCCGCCAACCACACAAGATTATAGCGTAATCAAAACCAATGCACAAAGGGCCATTGATCATATGCCGGTATGTACAAGTCCTGAGCAATTAGATGAATCTAAAGCCGTAGCGTATTCATTAATTCGTCCCATAAATATTCCGAAGCACGGAGCAGACTTTTGGCTTAGCGGGTTTGAAGCCTGGAAAGCTGCCAGCAAAGCCATCCCTGCAACACTTTCAAATAATCCACAATTAATTGACTGGCAGGTGATCAAAAATGGGTTGGCATATATCAGCAGGATGGGTAAACAAATCGGTTATGGTTTGCAAGATGGAACTGTTGAAGCTCAGACACTGATTGAACAGGTTCAGAAAACAGGTGAAACAAAAGAAATGCTGGAGAAACTGAACGGAACAATTCAGGAATTGAATGTGCGAATGAATAAACTACTGGATGAAATGCCTGTTGCAAGTATGATGCTTTTACCCGGAGGTATATTATTTTCTACCAAATTTACCCCACCTGGAATGACTGATTTGACTGTCGAAGTAATCGATATATCATGGGGGGGGCACAAATCTTCTGCAACGAAGAATGGAATAAATCTAGTATGGCATTTTACAGGCGATATTACGGTAAAAGGAATATCGTTACGTGTTAATTGGGTATCTAAAGACGGCAAAAAATCAAGTACTGCAGATATGATTTGGACTTTTAGTAAAACTGGGGCTGCTTATAAATATTGCGACTCCCTTCGGGCATGGTTTCCCTGGCCCGATAGCTTTACACCCTCAGGCATTGATATGCCCTTGCCAAAAGATGAATTAGACCTGGAAAAGTTTAAGGTAACAGTTTTTGTTAATGGTAAAAAAGTAGGAGAAGGTAAGCCAGAGGAAAGTAAGCCGGAAGATAAGTAAGACTCATCAGTCAATAAGAATAACACAAGATTTCGAAAGGAGAAAAAATTGCAAAAAATAATTTGTTTCTTTTTTAATAAGATTTCAAGACACATAAATTATGAGAAAACATTACTCCTCAATTGCTGTACTTTCCTTATTCCTGCTGGTAACCCCATCAATAACCAAGGCGCAAACTATTTCATCCCAAAAAGGATTAAACACTGTCGTTTTCCCGACACAGTATGGGGATGTAAAAGTTTATGTGCCAGACGATGTCCGGTCGGGAGATGTGATTTCGGGGACTGTCATTGCAGAACCCAAAGGCAATAATACAAGACAAACAGAAAAAAATCTGGCTGAACTTGTAAAGTATAGTGTCAGTATTGATGGTAACAAATATGCAGTGTCTGAGAAACCAGCTTTATTTAAATGGATAGTGACCCAGGACAGGCAATTATCCTATCCAATGGAGTTGCTGCATGTAAGCGGGCAAAAGCCAATGTCGCTTACGATTCCCTTCAAGCCTGTTGTTGTTAAAGACTCAGTAAAAAATAGTGCTGGTGTTGATGCTGCTGACTATGTTTTGTGGCGAAATAGTGCCAACGAACAGCAATCTCAGTTTAAGGAGTGTATTGTCCCCACTCATGCCTTAACCGATGCACCCTGCAAAATTACCGGCAACTTTGACGGTGATGCATCCAACACAAAATGTACTTTGAACAATCAGCCGATGCAGGTATTGGTTGAGTCTCCCCGGCAATGCCAGGTGCAATACCCTGCCAATGGACAGGGCCTGCAAACATTTCGGGTAAGTGAAAACGGACAGGAAAAATGTTCAAGACAAACATCGGGTGTGGATATGCAGGTTACCACAGGAGATTTGAATCTGAGGAAAGGGCAAAGCACTTATATTAATGTTAAACTGCTTCATTTAGAAAATTTACCGGATAAAGCGGTACTAACTATAACAAACATTACCCCTAACGTTGTTACAATGACGAATGGAAATGTTCAGGTGATACCTGTATGGCCACCTGCAGATAGCGCCGGTGGAACTTTTTCGGTTCATTGTCCGGCCACCGGCATTATAACAGGTAATTTCCAGGTCAACATTAATCTTGATCTTCCGCAACCAGGAGAAACAACAACTCCGGAAAATAAATTACCTCCGGGCTACACCAAAAAATCCTGCGATTGCGGGGCATCTGTAAAGGCTACCCGATCGGGCAATACAATAAAAGCTGTTGCAACCTCTGAATGCAAAGGTGTTTGGGGTGTTGGAATTAATACATTTTGTGTTTGTTCAGTTTTATCAACTACCTATAGCTGGACAATTAAAGATGGAAAGGAAAATGTGGAACTGATTGGAAAAACAGATGGAGCATCAGTTAATATCAGACCAAAGAATAATCAGGGATTTACGGTTTGTGTTACGGTTACTGTTAAATGTATAGATGGCACAGTTTGCACAGCCACAGATTGTGTAACACAATCAGGCGAGACAGTGCCGCCGCCAACAAGCAGTAAATGTAATTGTTCGGCCAGTTGCGAGGTTAAGGAAACGGCCAGGAAAGGGAGTATGATTACCTATTCTGGAGTGGTAAAGGCCGCCTGCACAGGTACCTCAGGCTCTGGTAGCACAAGAGTGCCATGTAGCGTAGGAAAAATAACATATAGCTGGACGGTAAGCAGCAGTCCCAAAGGTATTGTCGAAATAGATGGAAAAGCAGATGGTGCTTCAGTCAATATTAAGGTGAAAGGGGAAGGTGATTATGTTGTTTCCCTGTCCGGAACGGTTGAATGCAGCGATGGCACTACCTGTCCATTCGGATGTAATGCAGAGATTCCGTATATACCCACTACGAATAAAAAAGATTGTTTGCCGGGAATAGTTGAAAAGGGTGATCCCAAAATGGTAGGTGGGCTTAAGCTAAGCCAACCTGCTAAAGGAACAGCCAGCAACATTTACCGTGATGATTTTATTGCACTCGAAGCAACAGGTTCGGATATTGATATTGTTACATTTAAATGTGACCCGAAAGTTCCCTGTCCCGACACCCGCAGCGAAAAAACAATTTCAGTAACAGGCAAGGTCAGGTTTGAATGGATAATCACTGCAGGTGAAGGCAGGTTTGTAAAATTGGGCTGCGGGTCAGAAGATGAAAAGGGCGATAAAGGTGAGCATGTTATTTTCCAGCCACCTTTTGTTCCATTGCCCGTAAAAGCATCGGATACTACTTTTATTACAACTATTAATTTACTAACCATTGATGACGGGTCTCCGGTTACAGATGTCACTGTTACGAAAACAATTACCATAAAAACTAAAAGGAAGAAATCATATCCGGATAAATATGAAATAACAATAACAGGGGGAGAACCGGACAAACCTGTTGCGCCGGCACTTCCGGTTGTTGACGGCAGCTGTAAACTGACCGGCGCTAAGTGGATAGCAGGGGATAATCTTGTGACACCTGAAATATTTTTACCAGGGGTAGCAGATGCTGATAAAATGGTGTTGGGTCAATGGATAATTCTAAGATCACAGGATCAAAGTGATATGGACAACATTCCGTTTACATGTGTTTCCTCTAATTGTGAAGGATCGGGTTTGAATCCTGCTTATCCGGATAAGATTATGTGGGAATGGGCCAAAACAGGGGGAGGAGAATTTATTCTGGGTAACAATGGGCAGTATGTTATTTACCAGGCACCCTTGGAAATGCCTAAGGGGAAAGATGTGATTGAAGTAAAAATAAAAGTGAAGGTGATGAACCTTGGAGGAGAGAGGCATGATCCCGATAAAGAATCCAAAGTATTTACTTTATATATCTATCAGCCTGGTGTAAAACTCAGTCATCCAGATCTTACATGGTTACCTGAAGAAGACAATAGCCTTGACCTGAAATCAGAATTGATGTATAAGGAGGGAGGCAAATGGTTACCCGCCTTATCCCATATGTGCCGCATTCATTATTTCGAATTAATGAATGTGTCAACCGAAAAAGGTGTTTGTTTGAATGCCCCGGTGCCAAAAGATGCAGATCAGTGCAGGGATTTGCAGTTAAAAAATGAAGATGAACATGAAGCCTGGGATGATGCAAAAGCCAGCAGTACCAAATGCGATACAAAAGGACTTTACCAGCAGGCCAGAACAAAAAGACCGGAAAAAGAATACAGCATTACCATACATTCAAGAGATTTTGGCTCCTATGGTTTCCTGCGAAGTTTTGCAAACGTAAATAAGAAGACAAGCCTGGAAGGAAAACCTGTTTACTATTCAATTCCCTGGATGAAAACTGATGTAGCACATCCCAAAGGAAGGAAGAAGAAAACAGAATACCCCGATAACCGGGTCAGCATCCCACATGATATAGATGAAAACAGGATTGCCGATGGTGGCTGGGTAATAACAGGTGGCGGGCTGGTGGATGATCCGGCAAATAATAATGAGGATGAAGATGACACACCCACCGGAGATAGTTTTAAGGGTGACGGGCTTTCCACTTACGAGGAATACCGGGGCTTTAAAGTGTTGGATGGGGATGATATTGTCCACACCCGAACCAGCTATCTTAAAAAAGACATTTTTGTGAAAAACGAAAGCGCACTAGACCTGGCTGTTTATCAAAAAGTAAGTGGTCTGCAGGTGCATGAAATAAATGACAAGCAATATGTGGATGATAAGACAAGGGTTGTGAATACCAATTTTAACCAAACAACACATGCAAATTTTAATCAAATGGGACTTCGCCTGGTTGACAAAAAAGAAAGTGGCTCTTTACTGGGAATTGCCGTATCAAAAACAGGACACCCAGCAATACCCAACCAGGAGGATGAGGTATTGGTGTTTTCTAAAAAGATTGCCCAGGTGTGTAAAGACAAAAAAATAGACTTTGCAAGCAAGATGGCTTCAGTGGTTGCGCATGAGCTGTTGCACGGAAATAATGTTTGTCATCATGGTGAACAGAACCCGGCGGTAGAAAATTCATTTAACCTGGAACATGGTTTGCGAAGCGGCAATGTGAGTTGTGTAATGCGTTATGATAATGTTGGTGGGGTTGTTCCCGGCTATGATCCTGAGGCAATAGGTTCAGATCTCTGCTCAAGCCCCGCAGGAACCGGCTACAATGCCAACGGAAATGCCTTTAAGGATGCTGCGGCTAAAAGGGGTAATTGCAAAGGACAGATAAGGGTTTCAGGAAAGGGAACTCCACCAAAAAGTTGTGGCAACCGGTAATCTTAACTATTAAAACTCTGTTATGAAAAAGGGTTTATCAATATACTTTTCAATAGCTCTGCTTCTTGTATCTCTATTTCAATTGCAGGCACAGCGTATAAATATTAACCTGAGTATAAATGAAGGGAAAGAAGCTGTTGTGTTCCAGGACGAGCCTATTATATTCGACCTCGCAATTTATAATAAGAAGGCACAGGCAGACAGGCGCTGGAACATAGCTGGGGAGGAAAGAATGAAAGAGCTTGACGAATTATTGAAACAGGGAAAGATTAAACAGGAGGATTATGACAAGGAGAAAGCAAGCATAGAGAAGAACAGGCGGACACCTTCAAGTATTGAAATTGACCTGACCGAAAGAAAAAATAAAATTGACGCTATCGTTTGGAAGCAAAATCGTACGAATGCGGGTGCAAATGCCTACCCGGTTCATTTACCAATAAAGCCAGTGGGTGGACCCGCAAGGGACAAAGTTTTACTTGATGCTGATGGTTATTATATCCTAAGTTATGTAATAGCACCAGGAGACCTTAAATCAGTAGCGCCAGGCACCTATTTAATAGAATGCAGTATCAATAATTTTCCTTCTAATCAGGTAAGTTTAATTCTGAAAAGCGGAGTTATGAATGAAGCGATGGCAAACAGCGAGGCCGTTTTATTGCGAATGGGGCGTTATTACCAGCAAGTTGATAGTGGGGACAAGGTAGTAGAATTTGCAGATAAGATACTTGTAAAAAACCCTGTTTCTGTGGATGGACTATCGTTAAAAGGCGACGGGCAGGTCTTGCAAAAATATTATTTACCGGCATTGGAAACATTTAACAAGGCGGTTAAAGAATATTACAGGCAAAACGGCGCTGACAGTGAGCCGCCTGAGTATTTACAAAGCAGGATTGAGTGGCTGAAAAAACAATTGGGAAGATGAATCGGATCAACGATGCGCAAAATCCATTTCAAACCTCCCCTTAATCCGTTCAATCGGAGGATTGAAATAACCAAATTTCAGTTGCGGGAATTCCTCACGGATGAGTTCCTGCAATTGTTTTACACCAAGACATTCACCGGTATCGGTCACTCCGATTTTTCCAAGATACCAATCCGGGTCAATATTAAAATTGCGCCACTGGATCATTTTTAATCCTGTTTCTTTAATAAGCTTTCTCAGGGCTTCATATTCAGCAACTGAGTCAGTCATTCCCGGGAAAACAAAGTAGTTGATAGATGTCCAACCACCGAAACTGTTGACCACTTTCAGGCTTTCAACAATATCTTCAAAATCATAATTATTGGGACGGTAATAAGGCATGTAAATTTCCCTTCTTGCCGAGTTAGTGCTGACACGGATCGAATTCAGTCCGGCTTCGCATAATGCTTTAACTGATTCAGGGTTAGAACCATTCGTGTTTATATTGATACTTCCCTTCGATGTATGTTTTCTTATTTCAATGATCGCATCACGGATCGTTTCCCACATCAATAAGGGCTCGCCTTCACAACCCTGTCCAAAACTGATAATAGGAAAAGGGGCTGAAGCAAGATGCGGCACAGTGAACTCCACAATTTCTTCAACCGAAGGTATAAAATTCAGTCTGTCCTGGGTGGATACTATTGTGTCTTCATCGGGTTGAAGAGATATACATCCAATACAGTTTGCATTGCATCCTGATGATACAGGCACGGGACATTCCCATCTTTCTAATGATAAATTTCTTGCAGCCGGACATTGATAAGTCAATGCACAATTATTCATCAGGTGATTGACAAGCCGGTTATGCGGATAATGTTTCAGCAATGCGGCGGCGCCATCATTTACTTTCTGCTGATCATATCCTGCACAGTCTTGCCGTATGTCAGTTTCAATTCTTGTTGCGGGCACATAGAATTTATCATTCAGCCAGCTGGCCGCAGTATAACAAAACAATGGGAGAGTGGGAGCCTCCTTTGCTGTTTCATAAGCTGCTAAATAAAATCCAGTATGTGCAGGCGGGATAAATGCAGCTACCGCCCAGCCTTTCTCACACAAACGCATTGCACCTGTTTTTACGTCAATGCCAATTCCTCTTCTTCCCGGCAGTTCATACAAGGAGCCGCCGTCGGGCAGTTCTATCCATTCATCCTGCGGAACAGGAAGAGCGTCCCATCCGCTTCTGCCGGCAGCGTACAGGGAACAATCTTCAAAAATTTTTCCTTTGCCGTCAGAATATAGAATGTATGGTGATTGAGTTAAGGTCATCGGGTTATACTGGTCAAATGAGTCAAATAGGTCAAATAGGGGAGGCGGCTGTTTTTAATTGCTGACTGCAAAAGTCGTTAAATTCTTTTTCATCAACCGGGTTTGCTTTTTCATCTGTATGCTGCTGAATGATTTTATTGTTTTTGAAATCAATGGTAAGCAAACCATCTTTCAATAAGCAATTATTCAGGTTCTCCCATTTAATTTTTTTTGACGGGAAATAAGGATAAACAATAAAGGCACGCTGAATAAAAATTTTTAATTCCCTCTCGGATACCCTATAAAGAAGAAACAAAGCAAGAAAGATTAAGCCAAGCCACCAGTATCCTGTGAAGGTCATGTATAAAGCGATACTTATCGAAGCAATAAGAACAGATTTTTTAGTATGATTATTTTTTTTGTTGAGAATTAGTATATACTGAACTATAAATGTCAGGACCATTAGACTAATACCAATTATACCAGTAAGTTTTCCTTCTAATCTCGTATAATTCTGTTTTGTCATGACAAACCAAACAGCTATGAAATTTAAACTTAAAAGTAAACCGGCGAACCGATTATTAAACTTTGTTCGTTGATTCTTCAGATACAGCTCAAACTTTTGCATGATAATGCTCTCCGCCTCAGGCGGATTGAGGGGTATTACTTGTCACCAGTAAATTACACAACTTATAAAGTACTCTTGCTCCCACATTTGCATCCCAGTCCGTATCGCCGCCGATGCCTACTTCGTTAAGGTCAAAACCTACAATGGTTTTGCCACTCGCCATGACCTTACTGAAAAGGTAGAAAACCTGTTCCAGTTCAAATCCACCCGGCACCGGTGTGCCGGTGAATGGGCACAGTTTTCTATCAAGCCCGTCAATATCAAAACTGATCAATACTTTTTCCGGTAATTTGCTTACAATCTCTTCGGCGATCTGTTTCCAGCTTTGCCCTTCGTACTGCCGGTTCCTGATATCCTTATCAAAGTAGGTCAGCACACGAAAGTTATTGTTCTTAATATACTCCCATTCATCGCTTCCAAAGTCCCGGATGCCTGCCTGCAGCAGTAGTTTTAGTTCCGGAATTTCTTTCAGTGCATTGTACATAATGCTGGCATGCGAGTAGTTGAATCCTTCATAGGCTTCCCGCAGGTCCAGGTGTGCATCAATCTGCAAAATGCCGAATTCGCCGTGTTTTTCCGCAATGGCTTTGAAATATCCAAGTGGTGTGCTGTGATCGCCGCCAAGTACTCCTACAAGTTTATTTTTTTCAAGCAGCACTTTTGTCTGTTCATATACCCAGTTGTTAAGAAAAACGCTTCCTTCATTAACTTCTTTCAGTGTTTTTGTCATGAACTGGTTTGCGTTGACCTCTTCACCTTTTGATATATAGTCAATGTAGAGTTCGGCTTCTTTACGGAGGTAATCACTTTTCAGTAAAATTTTTTTATCGGGGGGGCGCATATAAAAACCCTGTTGCCAGGCATCGGGAAATTCCGGATCAAAAAGATCAACCTGCAGGCTGGCTTTGAAAATCGCATCCGCAGCACGGGCTGTCCCTGCGCCGTAACTAACAGTAACTTCCCAGGGTACAGGGAGTATCACAAGTCTTGCATTTTCTTCAGTGCTGGGCAATCCGAAAATATTAAAGTTGGGATTACCTACACTGTTAGGGTCATAATTAGAAAAATCATCCATGGTACATAAATTAAAAGCTGTGCAAGTTATGCCATTTTGAATTATAAAATTACCCGGTTCTTTTAAAGGTAGCGGGTCAGTTTGGTTTCACGCAAAGACTACAGGTAAATAAGTTGCAAAGAAATGCTTTTGCTGGTTCAAATTGTAAACTTAACGACTTGTTTCCTTTGCACCTTTGCGTGAAATATTTTTAAAATTGATCCCTTGCCCTGTTTAGTATAACACGGGCAGATATGAAATGTCTCGCAGTATATAAAGGATTTCAGGTAGCTGCAAAACCAGTGAATCAATTGTGAAAAAAGGTTAGAGCAGGAAGGGAATTGTTTTGAGTGTATGGTCAACAAAAAAAAAGGGTCATTACTGACTCCGGTTAATTAGTTGAGTTATTTTCTCCTATTTCCTGCTAAGATTCTTCAGGTGTGTAACATGAGATACTACCGCCATCCTCATCCGGCGATATTCAATGTAAGGGAATCCAAAATCCAGGCAGGCCTTCTTGATAATCTTGCTGATAGCAGGATAATGTACATGCGATACCCTCGGAAACAGGTGATGCTCTACCTGGAAATTCAATCCACCCACCAACCAGGAGATTAACCTGTTGCGGGTAGCAAAATTGGCGGTTGTCTTTAATTGATGAAGTGCCCATTCGTCTTCCATTCTTCCCGTTTCTTTATTGGCCTGCGGAAAATGTGTTTGTTCGACAGTATGGGCCAATTGAAAGACAATGCTTAAAACAAATCCGGCAAAACAACCATAGATCAGGAAACCTATTACCCATGCAGAAAAACCTAATGTGTAAATAGGAACGGCCATAAAGATAAAGGCATGTAATAATTTAAAACCCCAGAAAGAGATGTGGTCGCTAAGGCTCATTTTCGTTAGCGGGGTAGGCCCGATCCTCTTCAGGAAATATTTTTTATAGTCTGTAAAAAAGACCCACCAAATATACAGTAACGAGTAAGCTGCCCAGAAATACCAATGCTGGAAGCGGTGTATCTTATAATATTTCTGTGTTTCGCAAAGACGGAGTAAAGGTTTGGCCTCAATGTCATCATCAATACCTTCAATATTGGTATAGGTATGGTGAATGATATTATGCTTTGACTTCCACATAAAATTGTTGGCGCCAAGGAAGTTGAGTGATAAACCAGCCAACTTATTTACCCATTTAAAACGGCTAAAACTTCCGTGCATACCATCATGCATTACATTAAAACCAATGCCGGCTGTGAGGCCGCCTAATACGATACATTCAAGGATAGCAAGCCATGTAGCCGGAGTAAAGAATACCAGGTGAGCATAAACAAAGAAAAAACTGGTTACCAGGATTATAGCTTTGAAATATAAACTGAAATTGCCGGTAGAAGATTTACCTGCATTCTTAAAGTAGTCGCTTATTCTTTTTTTTAATTCACCATGAAAGGACTGGGAAGCATTGGCAAACTTTGGGATTGTCATTATTATTGTCGTTTTTCAAAGGGCAAAGGTAAGCTTTATATACGACAAAAATGGTTAAAATCAGGGGATAAATTAAAATAGCTGAGACCCGCCCTGTTCAAATGGCGGTTCATGTTTCATGCTGTACCAGCGCATCAAGGCTGTGGATACCAATTGTTTTTTCACTGATAAAACCTTCTGCATATTTTACCCCTATTCTTTTACCAAACATCCTGGCTCTTGCTATGATACTTTCAAGAAAATCGGGTGTGGAAATGTAAGTCTGTGGTCCTTCCCCGCTGTTTTCACGGGTATGGAACTGGGTCGTGTACGCTTCAATTGCTTTCATCCGTTGCTCAAATACGCCGCTGATGTCAATCAGAAGGTCAGGTTCGTGGTACCAGTCCTGTATATAGTGCAATACGTAAGAAGGTTTCCACCTTGGCTGAGTCTTACCATTTTCATCTATGGTTTCTATTTTTGAAAGCCCGGCCAGGAAACAGCTGTCTGCAATCATATTTCCTGCCCTTCCATGATCGGGATGCCGGTCATGCAGCACATTGCCTATAACAATTTCAGGCTGGTATTTCCGGATGACAGCAATGAGTTTTAACTTATTCTCTTCGTTATTTTCAAAAAAACCATCCCGCATTTTCAGGTTTTCTCTTACTTGCACTCCCATGATCATCGCAGCGTTAGCCGATTCCCGGTAGCGGGATTCTATACTGCCTCTTGTTCCCAGTTCTCCCTGTGTCAGATCAGCAATACCAACCTTTTTACCTCTTTTTATTTCGTTGATGATAGTTCCTGAACAACCCAGTTCTACATCATCCGGGTGAACGCCGATGGCAAGAATGTCTAGTTTCATGTTGCTGGTTAATGGTTGTTTGATTCCGGATTCTTGATTCTTGATTCTTGATTCTTGATTCTTGACTCTTGTCCCTGTTGCTATTTGTTATGTGGTTAAAGATATGTAAAGAAAGAAAATAATAATAACCTGTTGCCAGAAACCAGCAACCAGCAACCAGAATCCAGTATCCGTCATCTAATTCCTATAGGGATTCTTGTACCAGGTTCCGTCAATTTCTTTTACAAAATTTTCTATCTGGCGGTCCATTTTATTTTCAGTAAGATTCCAGTCCTGTTTCAGGTTGCCGCCGACAAACCAGGCCACTGTTTGATAAAAACGGGCATTCAGACCACCCTTGTATTCTTTGATGATCTCATAACAATTATTGCCGGTTTGCCGGTTAATGAGTTTCATCAGTATTTTTCCCTGGTAAACTGAAAGATTAGAAAGCGGATCGCCGAATTCTTTTTTCAATTCTTTCTCCCTTGACTTGATATAAGTTTTTCGGTCTTTTTTATTTTTAACACTGACAAGTTTGGCATTAATGTCATTAATGGTGCCTCCGGCGATCTTAGCATAAGGATAAGTTACATAGACAGCATTGCGGAGCCTTGTCCATTCTTCTATGTATTTGGCCAGTTTATCCGGGGGTAATTTGGAAATCCATACCATCTCCATTTCCTTAAAATTCACGATCTCATTATGGTAGAAAATAGCCGGAACCAAAATACTGTCATTGGGTCCCCATTTTTTGGCTTGTTCCTTCATGGCCAATAAGGCATACTTCGTTGAGTCCTGGTAGGTGGAATCTGCATATACCTGGGCCCTGAGCTGACTGCTTATTCCTATGAACAGGAAGAACAGCACTGACTTAAATCGGTATGTACAGAAAATTTTCATCCGGAGTTATTAATCGATGCCCTTGAACAAACAGGCTGTAAAGCTACAAAAGATGCCGTTTTCTTCAAAGGAGTTCCTTTGGAATAAAATGCAAAAATTAAGACCGGGAATCACTGCTGCGGTTTAACTGTATCCGCCTCAGCATACTGATCATGATGCCTATAGCTGTTATGATAACACCAAACCAGAGAAGATTTATAAAAGGGTATTTATAGGCTTTAAGAGTGACAAATTTCAACACAGCATCGGATTCTTTTACTCCCAGTTCAATACTTTGATCAGAATTTACTTTCTGCAATTGCAATACCAGGCCCTCAGACGTAATAGTATCCGGCAGGGCAAGTGCTCCTCCTTTGACAATGGCCAACCTTGATGTAACACTATAAATGGAACCGGTTTTGGAATGAATTTTTAACGGTGCTTCATACAGGCTGTCATTTTTTCCAAAAATTGAGGAAGGCAAACTGTCTTTTGTTTCGACTTTCTCCATGATTATATAACCGCCGGAATAAAAAAGCGAATCACCCGGTTTCAATTTATTTGTTATAAAAGAGCCCGTGTCCTTTTGTATTTCCGGGTTGGGCAGGGATGTTATGTATGTAAATACATCATGATCCCAATAGTGTTTGGCAGCAGGATTGGCCATCAGGCCTTCATTTCCTTTATAATTTACGAAGGCATTTGGCTTCAGCACAAATTCTTCTTTCCCGTCTTTACTTTTAAAACGGATCGTATAAAACCAAAGTTGTTTTTTGGGATGGGTAGAATCCCTTTCATAAGTCAGGGTGTATTTGCCCATGTCGGAGCTGACTCCTTTTATCAATGTCAGGTTTTCTCTCGGGTCTTCGCTGTCGCCCAGCGGTGTTGCGATGCCGTTGATATTATTTGACAGTACTTCTTTTTTGGAAGATGTAATAAGAATGCCCAGCAATACCATTCCAAAGCCAACATGAGCAACAGAGCCGCCGGATAATTTTATTTTTCCTTTTATACCCAACCAGATATATGCGGCGTTAGCGATGATGGTATATATACCGGCTGCAACAGCCAGCCAGATGGAACCAAGGAATACCGGACCTTTTTTGGTATAATTGATATTGCCAAAGGCAAGCACAGCAGAAGCTGCAATGACAGCTATCGCAGTCGGTATCCAGATCTTCTTCCAGAATTGTTTGCCGGAAGTTTCTTTGTATTTTAAATATTGACCAATGGCGCTAAGCAATCCTATAATTACGGCCACATAGACCTGTATGCTGTTATAAGCAAACTCAGGATCTTCCGGCGGAGCTTTTTTAATACCAAAAATTTTATTGAAAACCGGCAAAGAAGTTTTGCCGATTATTACCAATGCAGAAAGAAAGAATACCAATGCTCCGATAAACATCCAGAATTCTCTTGAGGATCCACTTTCTTCTTTTTGTATAGTGGGGATTTCACGGTACCGGCTGAAGAAAAAGATCAAAGACGGCACTAGAAATACCAGCAAAAAAGAAAGCAGTTGCCAGTTCATACCCAGGTCAGTGAAGGCATGAACAGATGAATCTCCCAGTATACCGCTTCTTGTAAGGAAGGTAGAATATAACACCAGACCGAATGAAATAATGAAGAATATATGTGTGGCCCTCAATGAATGCCCGCTATGTTTATAAATAAGCAGTGTATGGATCCCGGATATCATGACCAGCCAGGGTACCAGCGAAGCATTTTCAACCGGATCCCAGGCCCAGTAGCCGCCAAAAGTCAGTGATTCATAGGCCCACCTGGCGCCCATCATGATCCCAACACCTAAAACCGCGGCAGAAAATAAAGCCCATGGCAATGCCGGTTTTGTCCATTCGCCAAATTTTTTCTTCCATAAACCTGCAATTACAAATGCAAAGGGCACTATCGTGGAAGCAAATCCCATGAATAATACAGGTGGATGAATGACCATCCAGTAATTCTGCAGCAGCGGGTTTAAATCATTGCCATCTTTTATAGATGACATATAATCGGGCCGCAATGCCTGGTTCACATCAAAATCAAGATGCAGCGCAGGAGCATTGTCTAATACACCGGAATCTCTTAATAAAATAAATGGATTGGAGCCCATCTTCCAACCGAAGATGTAGATGCCTGCGATCATAGTGGCGAGACAGAATTGTACAAGGCTTACTACTGTCATCACCGGCGCTTCCCATTTCTTGCTTGTTTTGATCAATATCAATCCCAGCACACAATGCCAGACGCTCCAGAGGAGGAAACTTCCTTCCTGTCCTTCCCAGAAACAGGCCAACATGTATTTAAATTCTAAGGAGCGGCTGCTATGCTGCCAGGCATATTTGTATTCAAATAAGTGATTGTGGATGATGTAGAATAAAATTCCAAAGATGGCCAGCACAGAAACCACCTGGGTGATGAAAGCATAACGGGCCAGTTTTTTCCAGGTGGCCGGATCTCCGAATCCGGCTAATAGAGCTCCATGCTTTCCATTTGCCGGAACAGGAGTTCCGGCTTCCCTTGCAGCCATGAAATAAGCAAATGTTGCCAGCAATGATGCCACCAAAGAAAGCACAATAAAGAAGTGTCCTAATTGACCGGGTAGAAGATGCTCGCCGATATAATCCATCTGTGATTTTAGTTTTTAGTCCCGATAATGATCGGGAGCGGATTTTAGATTTATCATGGCATGCTGATGATATCTTAATTCACAGTCTCCTGGATATTTTTTTCCGCCATTTTCATGTCGTCCTTGTATTTGGAAGGACATTTGGTCTGCACATCTTTACATTCAAAGTGATCCTTTTCATATTTGCCTTTGAGCACCAGCCTTTCACTGATCATCAGGTTAGGGATCTCACCTTGTCTATAGATAACCTGCATCTTTTGATCCGGGCTGTCGATTCCCATTGCCTGGAAACTAAGAAAGTTGGCGTCTTTTGTTGGATTATATACCACCGGAGCCAATGTATCCAATCGCACGGCTACATGTACAAATTTTCCCGGGTTTGATTTTGCTTCGGTAATTGTTTCGTACGTACTGCTGGCAAATTTGAAAGAACCAATCAGGTAGGCAATAGCGCCTGCAATAAGAACCAGTAAAACAATATGAATCTTTTTCATAAACTCTGTTTGCGGGAGCGAAGTTAATTCAAAAACCATTCCGGAACGGAGCATGGGCAGTTGAATTTCCAAATTAGTTGCAAATCATTACCGTT